>CAIRUC010000112.1 GCA_903881665.1 uncultured Bacteroidota bacterium
CTTTTAAAAAGCCCTTATATTTAGGTGTCTAATTAAAATCTGCTATAAAAGCTAATACTTCTTGCTATTTGTAAAACATTGCCTAACAACTAAACGCAATATATGGGAACAAAAAAACTTACGTTTAATGATTTTAAGCTAACGATGCAAGAAATGCGCGAAAATGAAATTCCCGTTCAAATGGGTCGTCATCTGGCTGTGCTAGTTGGTGGTTATTGGTACCCGGCTAAGCAACTAGTTACATACACCTCCTTTGTATGTAATTGCGATCGTTGGCAATATTCCCCTGAGGAAGCGGTTGCTTTGCTATGTGAGTTGACTTTCATCCGTGCTCAATATGTGGATTTTGCAATTGGCAAACCAGAACCTATAAATAGCTCATTTGCTACCTTGTTTTGCTGTCAATTAAAAATGATTCAGGATCGCCTTATGGTCTTCTGATGCTACATCCGTAACCCTTTTTTGGGGATCACCTTATTCTTGCAGCACAATAGTTTTCACTAAACAAAATTTTTATCTACCAACTCAAATTCAAAACCTATGACAACTCCAAAATACCTGACTAAGTCAAAATTTAATATAGCATTTGATTGCCTCACTAAACTTTATTATAGTGGTAAAAGAGGACAGTATGCCGACAATAGTGTAGATAATTCCTTCCTAGAATCGCTTGCGAATGGTGGGTTTCAGGTAGGCGAACTTGCCAAATACCTGTTTTGTGAAGATCCAGTTGCTGAGGATATTACAATCGAGAGCAGTAATTCCGATGAGTCCATAGAACTCACACGCCAACGACTTAGCAAACCAGGGAAAGTGGTAATTGCAGAAGCTGCCTTTCTAGCTGAACAAATGTTCATCCGGGCTGATTTGGTTGTTAAGGAAGGTGCAGTAATTTACCTATATGAAGTAAAAGCAAAATCTTTTGAAGATGAGGCGGAAGATGAAAAGGCTATCACCAGCGACTCTTTTATTTCATTTAAGGGAAAACCACAGGAAAAAGTTAGCACCAAGTGGGTCCCTTATCTTTACGACCTCGCTTTTCAAAAGTACGTGATACAAAAGGCATTCCCGCAATTCGAAATCCGTGCTCATTTGATCTTGGCCAACAAACAAGCAAAAACAACAGTAGATAATCTCAATCAATTATTCAGAATAGTCAGAGAAAACGACAAAGTACGCGTGATAACGGCTCCTGGACTGAAGAAATCTGACCTAGGCGATTGTATTCTATCTATCGTTAATGTAGATGATATTCTGGAAAAAATTTATAACACATATACCTTGCCTACGGAACGAACAATTGCTCCGACATTTGAGCAGTTCGTGCGGCTTTGTTTACTTTCCCATGCCAATGAAGATCGTGTATTTACGCAATTGACTTCAAAGTGTAAAAAATGTCAATTTAAAATTAGCCCATCAAATGAAAACGGGCTGAAAAGTGGATTTCATGAATGTTGGGAAGAGAAAACAAATCTTAATAGTGTAGAACTTGAAAAGCCGCTAGTCCTTGACTTGTGGTTAGGAAAATCGGGAAATAGAAATATTGTTGATGGACTGATTTCACAGCATACGTTTTTGTTGGAGAGCGTCACGGCAGAACAGGTACAGCCAATAGCCAATGAAAAAGAATCTAAGTCGCAGCCCGGTTTAATACCCACTGAAAGACGCATTTTGCAGATAGAACTTACAAAGTCAGAAACTCCAAAAAGTTACTTTGATAAAGAAGGGTTCTTGATGCAATCTGCAAGTTGGGTGTACCCTCTTCACATGATTGACTTTGAAACATCAACTGTTGCACTGCCATTTCATAAGGGCGCAAAGCCTTATCAGGGAATAGCATTCCAGTTTTCTCACCATATTATGCATGAAGATGGCACCATTGAGCACGCGGATCAATTCCTACACCTCGAGCAAGGTGTTTACCCGAATATTGAATTCATCCGGGCATTAAAACAAGTACTGGAAAAAGATAACGGAACAATCTTCCGATACCATAACCACGAGAATACCTATCTCCGCATTATACACAGGCAACTTTCGGATGGACTGGGCAATATCTCGGATGCTGAGAGAGAGGAAACGATGGCCTTCATCGACACCATTACAACCTACAAAGATGAACGTAAGAAAATTCACTCGGGAGCCCGCAATATGGTTGACATGTATGAGTTAGTACTTAAGTACTATTATTCGCCGTGGGCAAGTGGTAGCAATTCCATTAAGAGCATTCTTCCTGCTATAATTAAAGACAGTACTTATTTGCGTAACAAGTATAGCGGGCAAGGTATTTATGGTAAATCGCTACCCGTGAAAAGTCTGAATTTCGATGATCATATCTGGATCAGCCAATCCACATCCAATGATCCCTACAAAACGTTGCCAGCGGTATTCTCGGACCATTCTAAAGAAGAACTTGACAATCTAGTCGACAACCTTGAATGCTTGGCAGACGGTGGTTCTGCCCTTACAGCATACGGCTATTTGCAATACACAGATCTTAGCCCTGAAAAACGCGAGAATATAAAGGATGCGCTGCTTCGATATTGTGAATTGGACACAATGGCAATGGTTATGATTTTGGAAGGCTGGAAATCCCTATTGGATTAATTTAATTTAGTCCTCTCAGAAATACTAACAACTGCAAGTGATTCAGTAAAAATACACTTGCAGCATTACTTAGACCATTATTCAAAAACAACAATGAATAAACTAAAAAAACTCCTTACAGGAATCGATGATGATGCAACAATGGCACTTAATGATTTATGGGATTCAATACCGCACAACCCTTCAATTGCTTGGTATCCAAGTGCAGGTTTAGATTTTCGTGATTTGGTTGAGCTGAGTAATTATGAGCCTGATCTGTTCATTCATACAGATTACAAGCCTGACTGGCGATTAATTAATCAATCATTCGATCGATTTGAAACAGGAGTTATCGAAGACCGTTTCGATGTAGCATTCCGCAAAGAAATCCTGCAAGTTCACGAACTTATGCTTACTAAGAAGGTAAATTACTTTGTTGACGAGCAGCATGTCGACTTTATTAACCATGCCTTAGAAACCCCAAAAGTATTTCTTTTAAAAGTAAAGGTGACACATACAAATAATTACGTCATCCGGCCGGTGATCTATTTTGTATTTGAAAACATCAATTTTTTGGACGAGGTGCTTCTGAAATATAAAATCAATATCAAATATTTAATAAAAGTTAGAGAGGGTTGCGGATTTGGAGGAAACAGAAAAAGCATTACCGTTGCGTATGCGGTTGCCGCCAATTTGGGCATAGAGTACTTGATCTGTGACAGCGAAGCCAATCCCGACTTGGAACTGATTAATGAAATCGTTGAAAAACATAAACTGATAAACTACCGGTTTAATCTTAAAAAGCATGGATCAATATCCGGCTGGAGTGATCTACATGTTACAGTTTACAGCATTGACTATTACATGGAGCTTGATTGGATTATTGATGAAATAAGAGAAAATAATGGAAATTTTTAATCTTTTTACAATGGATATTCAAGGAATAAGTGCAATTTTATTTATTAGCACTTGGTTAGGTGTTAAGTAATTAAATTATTTTTGAATATATGAAACCAACTATGATATCCTCCTCGGACGATTTAACACAACTATTAACCCCTTTTTTAGATCATTATCTTCGAGTTGATGGTCAAAAGAGATATCATTTACCCTATATATTTTATTGGAATGGGAAAACCTATGTAGGTGCTGGGAATAATAATATTCATGTTATGATTCCTACGGACCTTGTTGACTTTTCAGTGCTTTATGAGGAGTTTCAACCTATGGAACGAATGCTAGATTCTTTGACATTAAGCGAACAAGGTATAATTGAAGTATCGGTTTTAGATAATAAACGAAGGGGTAATCCATTTGCAAGTTTGTTAAATGAAGTTGGAGTTCACCGAAAAAATATAGGACTCATCTATTGTTTTTCTGAAAAATTCGGAATACAAGAATGGACACAAATCCATAAACAGTCCCAAGGAATAAATTTATTAGAAAGTCGAGGCTGCTATATTTTATTTATGCCTTACTTAATTGATACAGATGATCAATGTGAGGATTCATTAAGTGTTCATGATATTCCATCATTTGATATCAATGTATTGGAGGAACTGTCAAATGAACAGGCTAATGTTATAGCTGGAATGAAGCAAAGTGTTTATTTCCCTCAATTAAAAACACTAACTGTTGCTGCAGCTAAAAGGCTTAGTTATCATTACGCGTTTGAGAAAAATTCTTTTGCATGTGCCGATACTTCCAAAAGGCTATCCTTTATCGAATATCTCGAAGAAAATTATCCTGAAGAAACGGATATTTCAAATGAATATGAAAGAAGTTACTTGCATTTTGGTTCAGCATTAAATATTTCGGATGAGGTATTCGATTGTTTGATAGAATCTTACTCCGGTCTAAAGTTTGATGGTTCAGATTTAAAACATAAATATGAATGTAATCGAGAATTGATTTTAACAAAGAGGATTTTCAATAGATTTCAGGAACTGCTATTAGTTAATGATCAAATTGATATTGTCTTTACAGCAACTTTAAATCGGGAAAGCTGGTCGGTTTGTGATTTTTTAATAAAGGACAAAATAATTTGGACAATGTGCGATTTTCTAATAGAGAGGTCAGAAGGTGCTGATGTTGAAGAATCAAAAGATTTAGATAAATCCAATATGCTTTTAAAGTTGTTTTCAGATGATTTTATCGGTGAAGATTTACAAAATATGGATTCATCTGGTTTGCTTATAAAATTATTTGAGGACTATGAGCAATTCAAGAATTCGATTTTCGTAGAAACAAATGAGATCCACCCCGATTATCATTCTATTTATAACATCGA
>CAIRUC010000113.1 GCA_903881665.1 uncultured Bacteroidota bacterium
ATCCAAACAATTAGTTTTCCGAACATTTTGGGTGAAAATCAAAGTGTCACCATCATTTATAAAGTCAGACAAACTTTGGCCTGCAAAGTATGAACTGACTGTACCCAACTTCCCTTTGCGATAATTAATACTAATTGTTGTTACGTTACCACAATAATTAAATGAATCGGGATAAAAAGCAAACTTAATATTCCCAAAACCTGTTCCGCTGTTTATGTAGTAAAATTCCAATGGAACAGTATCCATATAACTCACCGATGATGGCAAATTATCTCTGTATTCAAAAAACAAATATTTCACGAAATTTTGTGCAGGAACATAAGTATTAGTTCCATTCTGCAAGTCAAAAGTATCGGCATTAGTGGGGTCTATCCATTGTTGTGCTAGGCTTACAGAAGTATTTATGTTTGTAAGTGGTGTACTAGCACAATCAATATAAATGCTATAAAATATTTTTACCGAATCCGATTGAGAAACAATACTGATTGCACCTTTCCACCTAAAATCTGTCGAATCGAATGTTCCTGTACTACTTCCATTCACTATTGAATCTACAGTTAAATAGACCCCTTGATTAGTATTAACAGGACAATTTATAATTGCTTGATTACTAATGGAAGGAATAATATTTAAATTAATTGAACTATGATTATCCACCTTAAAACTTGCCGAAAATCGGTTCCGGTTACAGGTTGATATACTCTGGGGATCAGTAAATTTAACCGCTATTTTTTTTCCGTACGTTGTAATAAAAGACAGCATTAGGAAAATCATAACAATAGATTGACGTCGTATGAAATTGCTCATATGATATGGGTTTAAAAAGACAAATAAAAATTAAAGACAAGGATATATACACTGCATATGAGTGAATATTTTCTATTCCTTAGTTTTAGACAACAAAAATGTTGTCATTTTCAAATCGCCAACGCGATCGCTTTTTTACTCTTTTGGACTCTTTCATATTTGTTAATTTTAAATTGAACAATTATTATGAACGTCCCCCATACATTACTAATTGAAAAGCTTAAGCAAATATATGTATTTATTTAAAGCTCCAAAATCTTTATCTAAAAATCGATCCTACTCCCCACCCAAAATCTCTAACCTTTCAATTATTTCGTCGAAATCGGGATCGGCAGCGAAATCTTGTTTAATGGATTGAATTAAGGTTTGCGCAATCTTTAATTCTACATTTCGAACGGCATTGTATTTTTCTTCGTCTACTTTGTTCATGCGCATGGCAATGGCTTTGTATTCATCGCCAATCTCAGTTAGGAAGCTGCGGCAAACTAATTCCATCATCGTGTACATTTGGTATAATTCACGACGCGTTAAAATCAACTTGGAGTCTTCAGGAATGGTGGCAAATCGCACCGCTAAGTTTGCTACTTCATCTAATTCCACTAATTCCAGCATATCAGCCCTCTTTACAAAGTCAAATCGGTCTTGTTGGAATATAAATCGGTAGGATGCAGCCATCGATCGGATGAACAGTTTAAGCTCTTTACTGACTGTAATTTCGATCGAATCTTTGAATTGTGTAGTCGCCATGCTGCAAAATTAGATAATCAAATTCAGAATTTTTATTAACTATTGGATTGATTTTTTTTATTTCTGATGATTTCCAACAATCTAACGTGGAAAAACTACTGTATACCTTACAAAAGTGCCTATTCAAAAGAAATATATTTGAATTCTGCTTAAAGCTTTTGTAAATTTATACAATTACAAGCCCTAGCATTTCGTTACTAACATTAGAAAGTCAAAACACTGCAGTATGCTAATAAAAGTGAAGTTTAGAAATCCTGTCCTTCTTGTCCTGCTGGTAATGACTGCCGGATGTGGCAGAATTCAACAAGCAGAAGCTCAACAGCCCCCTGTTTCCAGAACAAGTGATCCTCTATTCGTCCGCAAGGTTGTAGTGTCTACGGATGAGACCATTCGAATGCAGTTTGTGAATAATCAAGCACTTTATACCGAACGCTGGGACTCATTGGCGCAACCTCTTTTTTGGAAGCAGATCATGTGTTTATCGCCTGACTCGTGCATCGTAAATGTTGCTAAGTCAAGAACGCCTTTAACTACTGCTTGCTACCGCGATTGGTGCACCCAATCAGAAGCCCAAAAGTCGGTTTATAAGAACCAACTGCGTAACCAAAACGGCCTCGATGGCAGCGATGAGTTATTCGTTACTAACGGCAAACGCGAGTTCTATGAGCATCGTAAAAGCTTACCCGTTATTGCGAAAGCGGTTGAATATTTTAAAGAATACAACGTAGATCCTTGGTATGCTCAAACAATTTTGTTGATTGAGAGTCCGGGAAAACAAGCTACTAAATCGTATGTAGGCGCTAACGGACCATTCCAGTTGATGAAGTCGGTAGCGGTGAAGTATGGTTTGAAAGTAAACAATTATATCGACGAACGCGCCGACCTTAAACGCGCTGCTTACGGTGCTTCTCGATTAATCAGCACCATTTGTATCCCTAAAGTGAAATCTTTGTTAGAAGAACAGAACATTCCTTACAAAGAAACTGACCTTTGGTTCCGATTACTCGTAATGCATGCTTATCATGCAGGTGGCGGAAACTTAGCTTGCGCGATGCATAAACTTCGGCCTACGGAAGGCGGACAACAGTTAATCCGCGATTTATGGCATACCTCTGCAGGCGGATTCCAAAATGAAAGTCAAAACTACTCTCAAATTGCGTTGGCGGCTTTGTGGAATTTCGAAGAAATCCTTCGTGCCGATGGCGATACCGTTTTCTTAGTTCAGGGAGATCGTTACTATGCAAAAATTCAACGCAATCAACTGAAAGGTATTGATGACGAAACTACTTTGCGTAATTGCTTAAGAAAATACGAAAGAGATATGGTGGACGGAACTATTTCGTTCGCTTATTTCTTAGATCGCACGCAAGATTTACGTACTGAATTGGTAGCCATCAAAGGACAAGCATTGACGCAAGAAAACTTAAGAATTATCTACCCTGAAACAGATCATCACTATCTGCTTTTAGCAAGAGAATTAATGATGAAAAGAAAATCAGACGAGGCAATTTTGCTGTTAAGGTACAACTTAGAAAGCTTCCCTGAATCAGCACAAACGGCAGAGACATTATCGAAAGTGTATCGTGCTACTGGAGAAATGGGATTATCACAAAAATATATGGCTAAATCAAACGAACTCAACAACGGACGATCACGCTAAGAACTTGAATAAAAACAGTAAAACCATGAAGCCCTAACTTTACGTTGGGGCTTTTTTTATAACCACATTTAAACGCAGCGGTCGCTACGAAAACTTCGCGGTCGCTGCTTGTCCCTAATACCCTTTTAAAAAAATCGGCTTCAATAATTCAATATCATTGAAATCCATTTAAAATCCTTTCATCGGTGTTCAACTTAGATCTCAAAATAAATAGATAATTCAAATTATAAAAATCTGCGACCCATCAATTGCAAAATCAACTATGGAATACTCTCGAAGCCACAATCACCCCCTCTTCAACCTCCAAAACTTCAGCAACCATCATATCCGCTTCGCCGGGAACTCTACGCAAATATTCCATAAATACTCGCTCCTTATTTCCTGTGATCGTTTGAGGTAAATATTCTAATTCAGGCAAGCGATCAAAAGCATCTTGCCACCAAATGCGTAATGCATGTTTGCCTTTGATGAGTCCGTTGGATTCAGGTCTTCTCAACTTCAACTTCGGACTAAAATGAACTGCATCTTGATGGTATAACGACAACAAATTTTCGAGATTATGATCGTTGAAAGCGCGTAGCCATTTGTCGGCAATTTCTTCAGGTGACATCATGGTAATTATTTTTATAGATTATTCTCCTACCTTTTTTCGAGGCGGGAAACGATTTTCTTTAGGAGCTTCCGTTTTAGGTAAATCTTGTGCAGGAGATTTCTTCGGATGCGCTTGTAGTTCTTGAGGTGCTTTTGGTGCAGCAGCAGAATCTTTCTGATCTTTCTTTACAGGATGAGGATGCGGTTTCTTCGCTGTTTGCTTATGCTCTTGAACTTTCTTTTGATCCTTCGATTCTTGCTTATGAGTTGACGGCGGATTATTTTTCGCGACAAATTTCGACTCATGTTTTGAAGAAGCTTCTGCAACAATTTTCTTAACGCCAGTCGCTACAACAGGCTTCTCCTCCACCTTCCCTTTCGGATTTTTCTTTTCTTCGGGATCAATATAAATAAGACGAGAAATATCGGCGGTAGTCTTAATGTTACCAAACAACACCACCACTTTAGACCCTTCAATCGCCTCAACTATTCCCTCCACTTTACCATCACGCAAATGCACTTTCGAGCCCTTGCGGATTTTCAACATATTGTATTTAATCTGCTCCTCCAACTTCACCATTTCCTTTTCTGTGAGCTTCGATTTTTTATCATTCAACTGAGAGTTATATTTTTCGAGTACTGCTTTTTTATTCTTCGACTCTTTCCAATCTTTCACAAAACGCTTAAACTTTTCTTCCAGCTGATTTGCTAATCGAAGTTCTTTTTGTCGCACGCGTTCGGCATCAATCTCTTGACGTTGTTCTTGCGTAGCCACATTTCTTTCATACTTATTTACTAGTTCTTGCAAGCGCTTTTCTTGCACCTTATTGATCTCTAGCAAACGAGCAACTTCCCCTTTTTCATACTCCATTTTATTAAGCAATTCTTCGAGCACTAAACTACTCTTCTTTACTTTTTTTCGAGCGCGATTCACAACTGAAGGAGGCAACCCGCTTCGCTCAGCAACAACAAACGTATATGAACTTCCAGGCTTACCTACTTCCAACCTAAATTGAGGTTCTAATCGCTGTGCATCGAAAGCCATCGATCCGTTGATGATTCCATCAGTTCTGTCCGCCAACACTTTCAAATTCATATAGTGAGTGGTGATAATCCCGAAAGCTTTTCGGTAATTCATCTCCTCTAAAATCGATTCTGCCAATGCACCTCCTAAAGATGGATCGGTGCCAGTACCAAATTCATCAATCAAAAATAAAGTATCAGGATTCGATTGTTGCAAAAACACTTTCATGTGACGCAAACGCGAACTATACGTACTTAATTCAAATTCCAGCGACTGAGAATCGCCGATGTCAACTAATATCTTCTTAAAAAATCCGAAGCGGCTATTCCCATCGCATGTCACCAGAAAGCCCGACTGCAACATCATCTGAGAAAGACCTACGGTTTTCATACACACCGTCTTCCCCCCTGCATTCGGTCCACTGATAACTAATATTCGATTCCCTGCATCCAACTTCAAATCGAAAGGGATTGTCTTTTTACCTGCAGCTTTATTAAATGAATACAACAAAGGGTGACGAGCCTCTTTCAAATCGATTTTCGGCTTATTCTCGATATAAGGCAAATGCGCATCGAGCTTAATTGCCAAACGACCTTTCGCTGCAACAACATCATACTCCGAAATACAGCGCAAATAATGACTGATCAATGGCTGGAAGCGACGCAAAAATTCAGTCAGTTCACGTAAAATGCGACGAATCTCTTCTTGCTCCTCCGCCTCCAACTGATTAATTAAACTATTTACACCGAGCGTTTCCTCTGGTTCAATAAAACAAGTTTTTCCCGTAGCAGAAATATCATGAATAATCCCCTTCGCCGAACGTTTTTGCTCGGCAACAATTGAAATTACACGACGGCCATTACGCCAGCTTTCCTCGGCATCTGAAATCCATCCGCTCTTGCGGTATTTGGCAATAACACTAGCATATATTTGATCGGACTCAACACGCTTGCGCGCCAAGTTCTTGCGAATACGCGCCAACTCAGGCGAAGCATTGCTGCGAACCACACCTGTCTCATCGATCACTTGTTCAATAGCCTCTAATATCCCCTTCTCATACGTTATATCCTGCAACTTTGAAAATAAGAGCGAAAAACGACTAGCACGATCCTTGAAAAAATCGAAAACGAGACGCATTTTGGCAACAATCTTCGAGATAAGCAACACCTGACTCAACGTCAAAACCGAATTGCGGATACCTAATAATTTCAGTTCGGCAGAAATATCGGGATAAGATTCGGCAGGAAAAGGTTCGGCGTTAGAAAGAATTTTGCGAAACTCCTCCGTTTGTTCCAATTCGTGCACAGCCATCACAAAATCATCACCGGGACGTACCTGCTGCATCAGCTTACGACCTAGTGCACCAACACATTCCTCCTCTGCCAGCAACTTAATTTTTTCAAACTCCTCGATTAACAGGGAATGTTCCGGGAAAATTTTCATTGCGCAAATTTAACCCAAAACATTATAACATTCAGAATGCATTCGAAACCTAAAACTCCTCTACTAAGGATTGAATAATTATTTCTCATTGACTTTTTCAGAATAACAATTTTTAGAATAAAATAGTTTCTAATTCACCAAAACCCTTAACCGCGTCAGCCAACCTTAAACGCAGAAGGCTGTCCCAGCCTGAAATAGGTTGACAACAACCAACCGGAAAAAATGGACAAAAAAACAGGTCAAAGGATACGGCAACGAGAAGTTAGAGTATTCAGTGAAGGGATCAAAAAGCAAACTGTGCGCGACTTAGAACAAGGCCTA
>CAIRUC010000114.1 GCA_903881665.1 uncultured Bacteroidota bacterium
TAGGCCTTGTTCTAAGTCGCGCACAGTTTGCTTTTTGATCCCTTCACTGAATACTCTAACTTCTCGTTGCCGTATCCTTTGACCTGTTTTTTTGTCCATTTTTTCCGGTTGGTTGTTGTCAACCTATTTCAGGCTGGGACAAACCCCTAAACCGTAAACCGTAAACCTAAAATTCAGCTCTGCTGAATTTTACCAACTCCCCCCCGCGCCGCCGCCGCCGAACGAACCTCCTCCGAAGCCGCCGAAGCCGCCGCCGTTACTACCGCCGCTGCCAAATCCTCCAAAGCCGCCACCACCACGATTGAAGTCATTCCAACTTCCCGTTTGTCGGCCGGTAGCCGCATTTAATAATTGCCAAGCAACCCAGAATGGAATACCATTCATTATAGCATATCGTCGAACACTCATCGACTTAAATACCAATACAAGAACAAAAAAAACAAAAATCAAAAGGATAGGAGCTAATCCAACTTCCTTACTTCGCTTTCGTGGAGTAGCCTTATATTCCCCTTTTACTGCCGACATAATAGTATTCACACCATTGTCGATGCCTTTATAATATTGACCGGCTTTAAAATATGGAGTGATTTCATTTTCAATAATTCGTTTCGCTAATGCATCGGGCAATGCACCTTCGAGACCATAGCCTACCGATATCCATAAATCATGATCATCAATAGCTACTAAAAGCAATATTCCATTATTTTTATCTTTTTGTCCGATGCCCCATTGCTGCGCTAACTCTAAAGCATAATCGCTAATAGGATATTCGCCAACTGATCTCATAACCACTACAGCAATTTGTGAAGAGGTAGAATCGTTAAAAGCAACCAACTTCGACTCCAAAGATTCTTTTTCTAATGGAGAAAGCGTCTTCGTTAAGTCATTCACTAGATGCGGTGGGTCGGGTCGTTTCGGATACTCAATAGCACTTGAAGCCATCGTTATGAAAACGAATACTATTAGCAGAACTATTTTTTTAGCTTTCATTTCCCGAAAACAATTTCATCTGACAACTCATTTTTATCATCCACCTTACGAGGAAAATATTTCGATAAAACAATACCCGATTCTTTTATTGCTACAGAAAGTCCTTTCGTAATCTCACCGGCCTTGAAATTCGCAACCATCTTCTCCTTAATCGATTTCCAAAAATCGTCGCCTACTTTCATATGAATACCCACATCTCCAATAATTGCAAACTTTTTATAATCAGTAGCAAGATAAATCAATACGCCATTTCGTTCAGCCGTTTTATGCATTTCTAACTCTGCGAAAACAAAAGCTGCCCTATCAAGCACTTCACCTTTACATTCATCTTCGATATACAAACGGATCTCTCCCGAAGTCAGAAGTTCTGCATCAACAATTGCATTTTTGATCTGCGTTCGATCCTGATCAGAGAAATGATCCGTAGCTGCCATAATACTATTAGAATTTTACTTCTGGCGCTTTGCTAGCACCTTTATCTGCAGTAAAAAATACTTTTTCTTTAAAGCCATACATTCCTGCAAGAATATTTCGAGGGAATACTTTAATAGCACTGTTGTAATCTTGTACTACATCGTTGAAACGTTGACGCTCAACAGTAATTCTATTTTCTGTTCCTTCCAACTGAACTGTTAAGTCGCGGAATGCTTCAGTAGCTTTCAACTGAGGATATTGCTCGGCAACAACCATCAACCTTCCTAGTGCCTGACTTAATCCGCCTTGTGCAGATTGGAATTTCGACAATTCTTCACTTGTCATGTTTTTAGGATCAATTTTAACCTGCGTGGCACTAGCACGTGCTTCAATCACTGCAGTTAAGGTAGATTTTTCAAAGTCGGCAGCACCTTTAACGGTACTTACCAAATTCGGAATAAGGTCAAGGCGACGTTGATAAACGTTTTCAACTTGAGCCCATTGCTTTGTTACTTCTAGCTCTTTATTAACCATATCATTGTACGATCCGGCAAAGAAGCGATAAAGAATAAATACAATAGCAACAATAACTCCGATAACAATCCACGATTTTTTCATAGCGGGTGGTTTTATTTTTTTTACAAATGTAGAAATAATGACGTTGTTGATTCTTTTTTATTTTACTGAGCCTAAATTAAATTCTAAATCTCAAATAATTGATCTTATAGCCTTCGGCAAGAAACTTTTTCTCATAGGTGGTCTGAATTGCCAAATTGAAGCCTTCAGGCTTGTCATGATACAAATCTTTAGTACAAACTTCTAATGTTCCTTCCTCGGTAGTAAGCACCTCTAACGTATAGTCAAATAGTCCAATATTATCGGTCTTTAAATGAATACATCCTCCCGGCTTCAATATTTGTCGGTAAACGGAAATGAATTTATTATTCGTGAGGCGTCGGTTTTCGCGCGTAAGCTGTGGCTGAGGATCTGGAAATGTAATCCATATTTCATCAACTTCCTTTTCTGCGAAAAAAGTGGCAATCCATTCAATATGCACCCGCAAGAAAGCAGCATTGAGAATTTTCTCATCCGTTATCGTTTTGGCTCCTCTCCAAATACGCGCCCCTTTTATGTCGATCCCTACAAAATTATTTAGAGGATACTCTTTCGAAAGTGCAATGGTATATTCGCCTCTTCCGCAACCTACTTCCAATATAATAGGGTGATCGTTTTTAAATACCTTTTCGTTCCATCCGCCTTTTAAACCGTGATCGGTATGAACTAGCGGGAAAGGAAACTGAAATATTCGCTCGAGATGTTTCAGCTCTTCAAATCGTTGTAATTTTTTCTTGGCCATATTGCTTAATCGCTACAAAATTACGCATCCTGCGGCCTTATTCAAAACTAGCCATCTTTATTATCACTGTTTCTTGTATTTTCGCTTAGCAATGTCGAAGCCAATACATGTTTTATATTCAGTGCTTAATTGGGGCTTGGGTCACGCAACCCGCAGCATTCCAATTATTCATGAATTGCTGGCTAATAACTGCAAAGTTTCGTTGGCTGGCGAAGGACATTCGATGGTTTTACTACAAAAAACATTTCCCGAACTAAATTCATATCCAATAAAGGGAATTAACGTCAATTACCCTATTACACAAAGCATGACGTTTGCGATGATGAAACAGATGTGGGCAATTAATCGTGCAATTAAAAGTGAGCAAGAACAATTTAAAAATTTAGTTCATACATTAAATCCGGATGTTATTTTTAGCGACAATAGATATGGCGCATTCAGCAAAAACGTATATAGTATTTTCATAGGACATCAACTGTGGATTCAAACTCCTTCCATTTTAAAGTGGACTGAACCTATCATTTTTAAACTACACAAAAAAAAGATTCGTGTATTTAATGAGTGCTGGGTTCCCGATTTTATGGGTGATTTAAATCTCAGTGGAGAGCTTTCTCATCATCCAAAAGCGATTGAATCATTACAGCCTGTATTTATTGGGCCTTTATCACGGTTACGCCTATCCGAAATAAATAAAGAAAACGTTTCTACTATATTAGTAATCGTATCAGGTCCAGAACCACAGCGATCTATTTTTGAAGAAAAGTGCCGAAAGGAAGCAGAAAAAACAGGACTTAAAACGTTGATCGTTCAAGGACAACCTCATTTGAATAATGATATAACTAATAAAAATATAAGAATCGTTTCACATTTAGCAGAAGAAGATCTATCAGCTGCTATTACTAACGCCACATATATAGTTTGCAGATCTGGATATTCTACTATTATGGACTTGGCAACATTAAAAAAAAATGCACTTTGTATTCCTACTCCTTATCAAACAGAGCAAGAATACCTTGCAAGTTCCCTTGCGAAAAAAGGAATTATAGTCCATCAACCACAGCATGATATTGATTTTAATTCCGCCTTCAATTATCTAAACCATTTAAAGAAATTTGAAGTCCCAAATGACGGCCATTTAAAAAAAAATATTATACGAATATGTGAATTGCTACGTAAATAAACACAAATAATTGAATACCCTCTTTTTTTGTTAATCATCAAAACTATTTCATAACTTTGCATCGCTATGCGGTTCCTTTCTTTCGAAAGGATTAATAGGGAATCCGGTGTAAATCCGGAACAGTCCCCGCTGCTGTAAACTAATTCGACTGCATATCGTCGTGCTTTATACTGATGCCACTGTTGTAAAACGGGAAGGTGTATAAAGTATAGTAAGTCAGAAGACCTGCCACAAAGTAATCAACCGGAAGCTTTCGGAGGAAAGGCGGCTTGTGAATTGGAATTTTCGGCATCATCGGCCTCAATTCTTTCGCATGGCGCATTTCTCTGTTTGATTTTTTCGAGTGATTATTACTCGCTTGTCATCTTATCAAATAAAAAAACATGTTAACGAATTTTTTATCCACCTTCCAAATACTAAGTACTGCATTTTTTTCATTATTCTTTCTTTCTGCTTGCGAAAAAGAAAAAGCTACCGTTTCTACCAATCCTCCCCAAAATTTAAACGGCATTTTCATTATTAATGAAGGGTCTTACGGATCTGGTAACGGAAGCATTTCATTTATCTCGAATGATTCTACTTACTACAACAACGACCTTTATAATACCATTAACAATTCTGCATTAGGAGACATTGTTCAATCGATGACAATCTACAATAACTTTGCGTATATACCAGTAAACAATTCGCAACGTATGGAAGTTGTTTCAATGACCGACTTCAAAAGAAAAGGAAGCATTACAGGATTATCATCTCCTCGCTTTTTTGTAGGTAACGGCAGCACTGGATTCGTTTCTGATTGGGTATCGAATAGCGTATATGTTATCAATTTAAATTCACTTACTATTACTGATACCATTTATTGCGGTGCAGGTCCAGAAGGAATGACGATTGTAAACAACAAATTATTTATCTGCAATAGCGGAGGCTTTAGCGACGACAGTACTGTTACAGTTGCCGATGCAATAACACATGAATTAATCACTACAATTCATACTCCGGTTAATCCAACTTCAGTAATGGTTGATGCAAATGGAATGGTGAGAGTGCTTTGTAAAGGATCTTTGGGTAGCGACTACACACCTACCACCGACGATGCTCCGGGCGCATTAATCAGCATCGACCCTTCTACCTTCGGTATCACACAAACGTTATACTTTAACTACGACGAGCATCCCGTAAAAATGCAAATCAGCGCCGAAAAACAAAATCTTTTTTACCTTAAAGGAAGTTATGGATATGGTGGAACCATCAATAAAATAGCAATCAATGCAAGCAACCTCCCTCTTTCATCCTTTATTAATTCCGAATTCTACGGACTCGGCATTAACCCGAAAAACGGCGACATCTATGGTGGAAGAGTTAACTTCTCTGCAAACACCTATGCAATTCGCTTCAATGAAGCAGGACTTGTTCAAGATTCTGTACTCGCAGGAATTGGACCAAACGGATTTGTATTCAACTAAACAATATTAGCGAAATGAAAAAGGGTTACTCAAAAATTGAATAGCTTTTTTTATTTCACCAACAACAAATCTGTTGTGGTAATTTCATCACTTTTATGATTGCCACGGTCGCGCATGTAAAACTTAAAACGACCTATCGTACTCAATAAAACTACGGCACTTAAATAATCCATTCGATAAGTAACAGTAGCCTCTATTGATTTACTGTTGCCCGGAGGTTCGATGTATTGCATACGTTGATTGAATTTCACCTGAACACTATCAAAGTAAACAGTCGTATCGCAATTACTACTTATATCAGTAACTTCTGTCCAGAATTTTTTGGGTGCATAAGTTGCTCCTCGCTTTTCTTCATAAGAAATATAAAGATTACTATTATCTGCACCGCAGGCAGAATTAAATTCATTGTCAGCAAAGCCAATATCGCCATCACCGTCTTTAAGTGAAAATATAAAATCAACTGCAGTATCTTTTCCTGATGCATCTGCATAGGTCACAAAACGATCGAAGGTCACTACCGGAGTTGTTGAAAATTGCTCATCATCTTTACAAGCACTGATAAACAAACAAATTATCGGTATTATAAATAACTTTTTCATAGTCTGCTAAGATAGTAAACTGACTGCTTTAATTAGTAACATTTTATCACTTCGGCCTATAAATTAACGCAGATCTTTTATTGTTCCCTAATAGATCAACGGCTGCCGCATGTACTTTTTCAGCCGTAACATCGGTCACTTTTGCTTGTATTTCAGGAACGGAAATAATCTTCCCGAAATTGAGCAAAGCCTTCGACTTCGACAATAATACACTTAATCTATTTTCTTGTGCCATCATAATTTGTCCGAGTAGTTGCTGTCTATACTGCAAAAACAACTTCGCGCCAAGCGGCTTTTCGCAAAGCTTTTCTAATTCTTTATTAGCCAGCTGAAGTGTTTTGCCATAATGCTTACTATCCGTAGCGAAATATAAAAAGAAAATACCTGTATCACTATAGGTATGATAACCCGTTTCAATGGTGTAGGTGAATCCGTATTTTTCACGAACATTCAAGTTTAACCTCGAATTCATTCCTGGACCACCTAATAGATTATTCAAAAGCACCAACGTATATCGGCGGGGATCAGAGAGGGCATAACCAGGCACTCCACTAATGTAATGCACTTGCGTTACAGCTCGCTCTTGTTCAACTACTGATTGTTTATGTTTTTTAAATGGAGTTCGTAGCGAGACTGGGCCTTTAGCAGGACTACCCGAGAAGAACATATTTGCCATTTTCACTGCCTTTTCTAACCCAATATTTCCGCTTACCGACAACACCATTTTTGAGGGATGGTAGTGCTTTTTAATATAATCGACAAGATGTTTTCGCTTAAAGGAACGAAGCGACTTTTCGGTGCCTAAGATCGGATGACCCAAAGTATGCCCCGCATAAACTTGCCCTTCAAAATCATCGAATATTTGCTCATAAGGGGTATCTTGATACGCATGAATCTCATCTAGTATCACCTCTTTTTCCTTTTCAATCTCCTTTTCGGGAAAAATAGAATTATAGAGAATATCCGAAATCAGCTCCATGGCGCGTTCCAAATATTCATTCATCACCGATGCGTGCAAGCAAGTTTCCTCTTTGGTGGTATAAGCATTTAAATCACCGCCTATCACTTCCAAACGATTTAGGATATGGTACGATTTACGGTTTGTTGTCCCTTTAAATAAAGAATGTTCTATAAAGTGAGCCAGTCCTTCTCTTCCTTGATCTTCATCGCGGGTGCCGGCCTTTACCATCAGTGCCACATGCGTTACTACAGCTGTGGGGTGATGCTCATATAATACATTTAATCCATTTGACAGTTTTACTGTTTCGCTAATAACCATATACAAACATAATGAACCTTAACGAATATAAATTATGATTCGTAATTATTCGGATCCTGATCAACACTTTAATAGTTTTGCATAGTCAAACAAAATGGTCAATTACTTGTTTGAAATTAATAATCACAATAACAGTATGAAGAAAATTCTCCTATTTCTTGTAGTCTTAACGGGCTCACTTTCTCTTTCAGCACAACAATCAATCGTAAAAGGACATATTTCCAACAGCATTAACAACGAGCCAGTACCTTTTTCGGTGGTGGTATTGAAGGATGCACAAAACACTTACGACAGCACCACAGATTCTGTAGGAAATTTCGAATTTAAAGTCCCAAAGGCAGGATTGTATAATCTTGACGCGAAAATGTCGGGATTCAAATCAAATACGATTTACGACATTAATGTTCGTCCCGATAGAGCAACTATCGTAAATGTTACGTTAGAAGAAGATATCAAAAATTTAGGAGAAGTAAAAGTTGAAGCGGCAGCATTTGAGAAAAAAGAAGAAAGTCCGGTATCATTGAGAACAATTGGCGTAGCTGAAATTAAGCGAAGTCCAGGTGGCAACCGAGATATTTCTAAAGTAATTCAATCGCTTCCCGGCGTAGCCTCAATCCCAACCTTTCGAAACGACTTAATCGTTCGCGGAGGTTCTTCCAATGAGAATCGTTTTTTTATTGATGGAATTGAAGTCCCCAATATTAACCACTTTGCTACTCAAGGCGCATCGGGAGGACCAGTAGGAATGTTGAATGTTGACTTTATTCAAGATGTCAATTTTTATTCAGGAGCTTTCCCTGCGAACAGAGGAAATGCCATGAGTTCGGTACTCGACTTCAAATACAAAGATGGACGGGATGATAAACCTGCGTATGCATTATCGTTAGGAGCATCGGACTTATCGGCAACATTCGACGGACCACTATCATCAAAATCCACTTTGATTGCATCTTATCGCAGATCGTACTTGCAATTTTTATTTTCGGCATTAGGACTTCCCTTTTTACCAACTTACAACGATTTTCAATTCAAGTATAAATACAAACCCGACAATAAAAACGAATTTACATTTATCGGTTTAGGTGCTTATGATGCGGTTACCCTAAACAAAGAAGCAAACAAAACCGAAGAACAACAATACATTTTAGGGAACATCCCAGAGAACAATCAATGGAATTACACAGTTGGAGGAACGTATAAGCACTATTACAAAAATAGCTATCTAACGGTAGTGCTCAGCCGAAATCATTTGAACAACCAAGCCTTGAAATATCAAAACAACGACGAGAGTGATGAGACAAAGAAAATCCTTGATTACAATTCCGAAGAAATAGAAAACAAATTTAGAGTTGAAGAAACCGCTAGGAAAGGGTCTTGGAAATTCAACTACGGAATAGGCATTGAAGATGCGACATACACCAATGCTACTTTCAATAAAGTGCCTTATATTGGAATAGTAAATTACAATGCTAAAATTAATTTGCAAAAATACGCCGCCTTCTCACAAGTTAGCAAAACGTTTAGTAAAATAGCTACAGTAATTTCATTAGGAGCAAGATTGGACTGCAATAATTACAGCTCATCGCAAAGCAATCCTGAAGATCAATTATCTCCTCGTTTATCAGTCACCAAAAATTTAGGAGAACATTTTAGTATCAATGCGAGTGCGGGAATATTCTATCAGATGCCGACTTATACAGTTCTAGGCTATAAAAACAATGAAGGCGACTTTGTAAATAAAGAAGTGAAATATATCCGCAATCAACAAGCTGTTGCGGGATTAGAATATATTACCGACAACAATGCGCGCATCACTATTGAAGGATATTATAAACTTTACGATCATTATCCTTTTAACTTAGTTGACTCTATCAGCATTGCCAATGAAGGCAGCGACTTCGGTGTTGTTGGTGACGTGCCTGTTGATTCACGCTCGAAAGGAAGATCATACGGAATTGAGTTATTAGTTCAGCAAAAACTTTACAAAGATTTTTATGCCTTGTTAGCTTATACTTACGGCAAAAGTGAATTCACGAATTTAGATAACAACTATACTTCAAGCAGTTCCGACTTCCGACATACCATGAGTTTAACAGCAGGGAAAGTATTCAAGAAAAATTGGGAAGCGGGAATTAAATTCAGAATGAGTTCAGGAGCGCCATACACTCCGAATGATATTGAAGCAACAGCTTTGAAATCGAATTGGGATATTACAGGACAAGCTGTGCGCGACTACAGTCAGTTAAATAGCGGAAGAACGAATGTATTTCATCAACTAGATATTCGCATCGACAAAAAATATTACTTCAAGAAATCATCACTCGATTTATATGTTGACATACAAAATCTCTACAACCAAAAAACGGTATTTAATCCGAATATAACAGTTGTAAGAGATCTAAACGGCGTAGCTATTACGGATACCGATAACCCAAATAAATACCTTGTTAAAGAACTTAACAACAGTTCGGGAACGGTAGTTCCTACACTAGGGTTTATTTATGAATTTTAATTAAGGAGCATTCTTTATAGAACTTGTGACGGAATTTTTCCGCCTGCATATTGAATAATAAAAGGTTCGGTTGCCGATATAATCTCTCCCGAGTGAACAAAAGCTTTGAAATCAAAATCAAGTTCTATAATAACATGTCTGAATTTATGATGATTCAACTTTCGAACATCGATAATTTCAACTCTTTTTGCTTGATCAAGTTCTTGCAAATACCGCACTTGTGGCTTTACTTTCTGAGGCAGGTAATAATCGATAGCTATTAACTGTTGAAGTACTTTATCTTCCGAATAATTGACTTTAACAAATTCCATAATCATATCATAAATATCATAGAAGGTATGTTGATGAAAATCTCTATGCTGATGAAAATACGTACCTAATCCGAGGAGAAATTCGAAAATGCTATACTTCGCTGAAACATATTTCAACGTATTTACGGTTCTGTTTTTATTCCAGTAAATCTCGAGTGCTTCTTCTAATAAAGTAATTTTATACAGCTCGCCTTTACTCAAGTAATTACTTTCAATAATTTGATACGGTGGCTCGGGATCAAATTTATATCCATGCTGTTGGTGCTTATGTCGCATGGGTGTGCCTCGCAAAAACTTCAAAAAACCCAATTGCAGTTCAGGAGGATGTAACTTAAATACTTCTTCAATACTGTACTTAATATCAATCCATTCATCGAGAGGCAACCCTACAATCAAATCAAGGTGCATTTCAATAAGATTATCAAGTTGTTTAATTACTCCTGCTGTCTTGTCGAAATTTTGTTTTCGGCTGACTTGCAAGTTTGCTTTTTGATTGACCGTTTGAATGCCGATTTCAAAACGAAAGAGTCCTTTAGGAATATACTCTTGAATAAATGTCACGATATCAGGATGAACAATATCGGCTGTAATTTCAAACTGAAAAACATTTTCGGGACGATGATGCTCAAGAATAAACTTAAAAATATCGATCGCGAAATCTTTCTTTACATTGAATGTGCGATCGAGGAATTTAATCACTCTTCCGTGTTGCATCAAATAAAGCAAATTCGATTTAATATCTTCTATTGGCAGATAACGCACTTTATTATCAAGACTCGCCAAACAAAACTCACACTTATACGGACAACCGCGTGATGTTTCGATATAACATACTTTGTTATACAGATCTTCCGGAGAATCGTATTGATAAGGATTTATTCCTCTGTAATTCTCAAGATCAAAAGTAAGGGCTTGTGGATGAAAGCAAACGACATTCTCTTTTTTGTAAACTAAATTCGGAACTTTAGAAACATCGGGAAAATGTTCCACAAAAAGCTGAAACGGAATCTCTCCTTCACCAACAATAATATAATCTACTTCAGGCAATGAAATAAAATCATCATACTCATAACTTACCTCAGGTCCGCCTAATAAAATTTTTACTGCAGGATTAATCTTTTTCAACGCTCGTGCAGCCGCTAATGTTTGCGTGATGTTCCAAATATAACAGCTGAAAGCAACTACATCATATCCAACGCAACGAGCTGCGATCGCCTCCTGATTTTCTTTAATCGTAAATTCTCTCCAATCAATATCACCTTTGTCTTTATTCAAAGAATATAACAACCTGATTGCTAAATTCAGGTGAATATACTTTGCGTTAAGCGTGGTGAGGAGGAGTTTCATAAAAGGAAATCGAAATTTAAATCTAAGTACTGATATAAAAAAGCCGACACCCAACGAGTATCGGCTTTAAATATTTCAAGAATTATTATTTACTTAAATCAGTAAAGTTTTTAAAGAACACCGGAATGGTTTCAATTCCTTTTAAGAAGTTAAACACTCCGTAGTGCTCGTTTGGCGAGTGAATCAAATCGCTATCGAGTCCGAAGCCCATCAATACACTTTTCAATCCCAATTCTTTTTCAAACAATGCAACAATAGGAATACTTCCTCCTCCTCGTGTAGGAATAGGTTTTTTACCGAATGTTGCTTCCATCGCCATGCTCGCTGCTTTAAACGCAATTGAATCGGTTGGCGTAACAACAGGCTCACCACCGTGATGAGGAGTCACTTTTACTTTCACCGATGTTGGTGCTAATGAATTAAAGTGATCAGCAAACAACTTCGTAATTTCATCTGATGTTTGGTTTGGCACTAAACGCATCGAAATTTTAGCAAATGCTTTGCTCGGCAATACGGTTTTCGCTCCTTCTCCAATGTATCCTCCCCAAATTCCGTTTAACTCAAACGTCGGACGAATACCTGTTCTTTCTAATGTTGTATATCCCGTTTCGCCATGAACATCATCAATATTTAAATCTTTCTTGTATTCATCTAGGCTAAAAGGAGCTCTGTTTAGTTCTTCTCTTTCTTCTTTGGTAAGCGTAAGTACTTTATCGTAAAATCCGGGAATAGTAATGTGATTATTCTCGTCTTTGCATTTAGAAATCATTTCACATAAAATCGCAATCGGGTTAGCTACCGCTCCACCATAAACACCTGAGTGCAAATCGCGATTCGGTCCAGCAACTTCTACTTCCACATAACTCAATCCTCTTAAACCAACGTCGATTGAAGGAATATCATTTGCGATGATAGAAGTATCTGAAATAAGAATCACATCACCCTTCAATCTTTCTTTATTTTCACGAATCCAGTTGCCTAAGTTCGACGAACCCACTTCTTCCTCTCCTTCGATCATGAACTTTACGTTGCATGGCAAAGCATCGGTCTTCATCATCAATTCGAAGGCCTTCACATGCATGAACATCTGCCCTTTATCGTCGCATGAGCCACGAGCCACTATCAAACCGTCTTTAATAACCGGCTCAAATGGTGGCGAATCCCATAAATCAAGCGGATCGGGAGGCTGAACATCATAGTGACCATAAACAACAACCGTTGGAAGATTCGCATCGATTATTTTTTCGGCATAAACAATAGGATGGCCGGGCGTTAGGCAAACCTCTACCTTATCGGCACCGGCCTCCACTAAACTTTTTTTAACAAATTCAGCGTTTCTTAAAACGTCGTCTTTGTACTTGGAATCAGCACTTACAGAGGGGATTCTGAGCATATCCATCAACTCCGAAATAAATCTTTCTTGATGTTGATTGATATAGTTCTTTATATGTTCCATAAAATTAAATTAGCTTTGTTGAATAAGTGCCCAAATATAGAATAAAGCCACTGCATTTCAGGAATAAAATCATGACTCAGTTTCATAAATTTCAAGGCCTGCTGTTTGCCTTCCTCTTACTCACATTTGTCTCGCGAGCTCAAACTCCGGCAAACGATAATTGCGCAAACGCTCAGTTTATTTATCTGGACGAAACCGGAAATACTTGTATATCAAGTTCTAACAAATTTGCCTCTGGCGACGGCTACTCTAATGCTTGCGATGCAGCAGCACAAGTTCCATTGCCACCCGGCGGACATGAGGTTTGGTTTACGTATATTTCTACTGGACCGGTTAATACAATTACTGTTTCTCCGATGGGTGCCGGAATGCAAAAAGCATCAATAACTATTTCTAATGGAAATTGTTCAATCGGAGGTACCAATGTTTGCAATACAGCCACCAATCCCACCGACCCTACTTCTGCGGCATTTTCAACAGCAACAGGAACACAAATTTGGTTTTCTGTAACTTCATTAATTGCAGATGGCGATTTTTTACTTTGTATTAATTCTACTACTGGATTTATTTCGCCAGGCAGCAATTGCAATAGCGCGGTCAATATTTGCAATAAAGTTGATTTCAGTTCGCCAGGATCAATCATTAATAGTTCTTCTGTAAATCCTACTTGCTTCACCACTCCATCCAAAAGAGAGTTGTGGTATAAATTTACCGTGGGTACATCTGGACCTCTTGAGTTTTCGGCATTTCCTAATAATATTGGTGGCTTTCGTTGGGCGCTATTCGATATCACCGGTGGTGGATGTCCGGGAGCTGAGGTTGCTTGCAACAATACCTATGACCCATTACAACCATTCGGACTATCTTCTTCCGTGTCTAATTGCACATCGAATCCTTATTGCCCCCCAGTAAATGTAACTGCAGGAAACACATATGCACTCATGGTCGATGACACCAGTCAATCGGGTTCAGGATTCGATTTTAATTGGAGTACTTCCGTTAAATTATTGCCAACTTCTGACTTCGCAGTAGATAGCATCTTGGCTTGCGGTAGTCTAACCTTAAATTTCACCAACCTCTGTACGTATAATAATGCCACGTCGTACGTACTTGATTATGGAGATGCGAGTCCTACTTATAATGGAACTGGGGCAGCATTTACATTACCGCAACATACTTATGGACCGGGAACGTATATCGTAAAATTAACATTAACGCAAGCGGGTTCATGTGCACATACCTTCTCGCGACAGATAATCGTAAATCCGAAACCATCGGCAACATTCAACATGAGTAGCCATTCAGCTTGTTACGATGGATCAAATCCAATATCAGTTGATTTCACTTCTTCGTTATCCTCTTTTACCGCGGCCTACAATTGGGGCTATTCTGGAAATGCAGGAATACTAGGAACAGGCATCGGGCAAAACACTGTTTTTTGGTCGAATGCTGGAGTAATTCCAATTACTTTAACGGTTACAGAAAACGGATGCGTATCTGACACTACCCGCGACACGCTTCGCATCTTCAGTAATCCTTCTTCAACTTTTGCAATCGCCGATTCAGGATGCACCGGAACATCAGTTAATGTTCAATATATAGGAAGTGCGGCATCATCCGCAACATATGCTTGGACATACGGAGGAGGAACAGTTACAAATTCAACAAATCAATCATTTAATGTGGCATGGAGTACTCCGGGTAAATACGGAATCACATTAGCTGTATTAGAAAATGGTTGCCTATCGTTCCCTGCAACCGACAGCATTCGAATTTTCCTATCACCAACGATTACAGTTACTCCACCTGCCAACGTTTGTCAGCAAGACACACTTAGTATTGCTTCAATTGCTACTTCAACATGGAGTGGATTAGCATATACATGGGATTTTGGAACATCCACTCTTATTACGGGAACACCTACAGTAGGAGGATCGGCTGATTTTACATGGCCGATAACTGGACAAACTTATTGGAAAGCAACAGCAATATCTCTTGAAGGATGCAACTCGAATACCGACTCCGTAGCATTTAATATTCGTCCGAAACCAACATCAACATTTAGCATAAGCAAGGATCAACTTTGTGGTACGGATTCAACAATGCTAATATTTACCGGATCGATACTTTCTGCAGGCCCAACTTATAATTGGAATTATGGGGGAGGCATTGCAACAGGTGCAGCAGCAGGGCCCAAAAAAGTTACTTTCGCGGCGGCAGGAACGTTTCCTATTTACCTCGTTACTGCCGACGCTTATTGCGTGAGCGATACTACACGAGATACTGTAACAGTTGCCGATTACCCTTTAGCTAATGCAGGAACGGATTCAACAATTTGCTCAAATATTTCATTAACGATTGGAACTACACCAACTGTAGGATATACCTATTCATGGAGCCCTTCAACATTTTTATTTGGCAGCACCATTGCTAATCCGCAAGTAGTAATTCCGAATTTCGGCACTACGGATACGTTAGTAAAATATATCGTTGCAACCACAAAAGGATTTTGTTCATCCAAAGACACCATTTTAGTTAAAATAAAACCGTATCAACTTGCTTTTTTCACACCTCCTCCTTCGCAATGTTTCGAAGGCAATGCATTCGATTTTAAGCCTCAATACCTAGTAATTCCCGGTTCCACTTTTACTTGGAGTTTTGGGCCAAACGGAACTCCAGACACTTCATTCATTGCACAGCCGCAAAATATCAGTTTCAGTGCGCCGGGATGGCAAATGATTTCATTTTATACTACAACAGGAAATTGCCCTAGTGATGCTTACACCGACAGTGTATATATTAAAGCTAATCCAGTGGTAACCATTAATGCAACACCGCAGGTGGGCTGCCCACCGTTAGATGTAACATTCAATAATCTGTCATCTCTACTAGCTGGTTCTTCCATCCTTTGGGATTTCGGAAATGGAGATACATCAACAGCGAATGACCCGATATATACGTATCCATTAGCAGGCAATTTCACTCCCTCATTAACAATTACATCTGCTGACACCTGCTCAACTACATCAAATCTCTCGGGGCAAATACAAGTAGTTCCAATGCCCAACGCGACATTCTTAGCTACGCCACGCACCGTAACTACCTTGAATCCTGTAATCACTTTTGAAGCAGTATTTCCGTCTTCTATATGTTATTTCGACTTTGGCGATGGCAGCGGCGATAGTTCATGTTTTTCGCAACACGCCTATCAAGATTCAGGAACATTTGTGGTAACCTTTTACGCAATAAATGCGGGAGGATGCATTGACTCGGCGCAAATCACGGTTGATGTACAAGACATGTACGTGTTAAATATCCCTTCAGCATTTACGCCAAATAAAGATTTAATAAACGATGTTTTTCAATTTTCTGCGCAAGGAGTAAAGTCATTTGAAATGCAAATATTTAACCGCCGCGGACAAGTTGTTTGGGAAACAACAAAAACAGAAGATAGTTGGAACGGCGACTATTTAGATACCGGGAATGAATGTCCTACAGGCGTTTACGTCTACCACGTAAAAACGAAAGACGTCAACAATAAAAAGCACGAATCATCAGGACATATTACGATTATCCGATAAAATAAAGAGGGACTTGAAATTCAAGTCCCTCTTTATTTTAATTATGCATTTTATTATTTCAGCTGCACAACGAAGGTGTAACCAGCAATGGTCACCTGAGCAAGGTTGTCTTTCGCTCCATTTGAATAACCGAAGTTAATGTAGCGCGTATATTTTCCTGAAGGCGTAAAGGCCAACGTTCCATCAGTGATGTACCTGAAATTAATATACTTTTTCAAAGGAGAAACAGTATTTGCAGTATAACTAGAACCTGTGCGAGTTGTACCACTTGACGTTCCGCTGATTAAATAAACATCGTCGAACCAATTATTTGATGTGTACTCCCCAACGATCCATTCACGCGTGCGATTGGCAGTATACGTGCTAGTTCCGCCACCGGCAAATGTTTGAGAATCCCATGTAATAGTTCCGTTAATAGAGACTGAATATGTAAGATAGCCAGCTACATTACGACCCAAATTTGTGACTGTTTTAGTTCCCCCAATATTGTTATCATTCACATAATACCCATCGAAAGTAATAGAATGAGAACTTCCGCTATCGCGATAGGCGCCCGTAAACGCGATTATAATTTTTCCGCGACGATAATTCCCGTCGCCCCCCAAACAATTAACAGTTCCAAAATCGACTGTAAATATTTTAGCAGTAGAAAGTGTGTCGAAACTAACAGTAGCACAAGCAGAAAGAGCTCCTTCATCACCAGAAGCGCGATAGGTTGATATTATACCGGAGTAGGCCTGATCAGCAATATTAGCAACGTCATTATAGGCCGCCTCCACTACTGCATTTTCAATAGAAGAACTAGTGTCGTTGTCGGAAAAAACTTCAGCTTTCTCTTTCTTACAAGCGGAAAGGCTAACCAAGCAGATAGCTGTAATGGCCAACCCTGATTTAAAATTATTGCTTTTTCTTTTCATCATCTTATGTTTTACGATAGGTTAATAGTAATGTTAAACTAAAATCTGCTTCTAAAAAGCCGTTAGCACTAGTAGGACAATCTAGGAGAACAAAGGTTAAACGGAAAACCATTTAATTTATTCTCCCAGCCACTTGTTATATACACATGCGTGTTAATAAATTAAGCGTTTCGTATACGAAAATGAAATAGCGCCACGTTCCTTAGGAGTAATTTTGAATGATTATACGTGCGTACTAACATGAAGAAGAAAATTAAATATCTATTGGTCATTTGCGTTCTTTGGTTGAGTTCATCCAAAGCCCAGCAAACTGAAATTTACACGGAAGCCGATCGGGATTATAAGAAAGGCCATGAACTTTTTGCAAAAGAAAAATACGGAGCAGCACAGGAGGTATTTGACAGGTTTATTAAAGAGAATAGAGGATCCTCACATAATCTAATCAATGCGGCATACTATTCGGCAGTTTCGTCTTTCGAATTATTTAATCCCGATGCAGAACAGAAACTGGGGAACTTCACAGAAAAGTTCCCTGAAAGCACCAAAACGCCACTTGCTTGGTTTTATCTTGGGCGCCATTACTATCGAACAAAAAGATTCCCTAAAGCGCTTCCAGCATTTGAAAAGGCAAATGTGTATTACTTAACCGGTGATGAAGTAGCAGAATTCTATTTCAAAACTGGATACTGCTATTTTTCGAAGAACGATAATGAAAAGGCGGCGAAAAGTTTCCATGAAATTCTTGGAGTCGATTCGAAATATCAAACGGCCGCTCAATATTACTACGGACATATAGCTTATTCGAGCAATAACTTTAAAACAGCGATGGAATATTTCCGGAAGCTAGACTCGTCCGCCACATTTGGTCCGCTAGTGCCCTACTATATTACTCAGATGTATTATGAGCAGAGTAAATTTGACGAAGTCACCAAGTACGGATCTAATATATTGCAAAATGGTAACCCTCAGAATGCACCTGAAATTAACAGAATTGTAGCGGAGTCTTATTATAGACAAGGTGACTATAAAAATGCGCTGATCTATTTCAATAATTATCAGCAAAGTGTTCCAGCCATAAATCGTGATGATCGATATTCGATAGCCTATTGCCAATATAAAAACGGCAATTTAAATGACGCTACTAGCAACTTCAAAAAAGTAGTTGATCTTGAAGATTCACTAGCCCAAAATGCATACTACCATCTCGCCGATTGTTTTCTTAAGCTGAAGGACAAACAAAGTGCAAGAAGTGCATTTCAATCGGCAGGCAAGCTTACACACAATATCATCATCGCCGAATCAGCTCAATTTAATTATGCTAAACTATCCTATGAACTAGGGTTTCAGCCAGTAGCACTAAATGCTTTTAGAGATTTTTTGAAAAACTATTCAAACTCTAAATATGCGGATGAATCAAATGAATTAATTGCCGGTTTATATTTAACTACCCGAAACTACAAAGATGCATTAACGGCGCTTGATAATGTTAAAGTAAAAACCACACGTTCGAAAGAAGCTTATCAAAAGGTGGCCTACTACCGAGGCGTTGAATTTTACAATGATGGTGATCGCGAAAAAGCAATTGCCATGTTTGAGAAAGCAATCGTTAATGATATTGACCCAATCATTCGTGCGAAAGCGATGTATTGGAAAGCTGAAGCGCTTTACCGCCAAGAAAAATACGATGCTGCAGTTAAGCAATATCGTATTTATGTTTTTAATCCAGCTTCAGTAAATACATCCATGTATAATCTTTCGAACTATAATTTAGGCTACGCTCATTTTAAGCAATCGAATTATTCAGAAGCTCAAACATGGTTCAGAAAATATTTAGCTGAAAAAGAAGAAAGTGATAATGCAACATACGATGATTGCTTGCTAAGAACAGGTGATTGCTTTTATATGATGCGCCAGTTCGATAATGCCCTGCCCTATTACAACGAAGCTATTAGCGATAAAGCGAATTCAAGTGATTATGCATTGTTTCAGAAAGGAGTTATTCAAGGATTGCAAGGAGATCTGGATGGCAAAACAAACACCATTAACACCCTATTGACTAACTATCCAAAATCGAAATTTAAAGCCGATGGAATGTATGAAAAAGGGAAGGCTCAAATGACGCTAGGAAACACTGATAATGCAAGAAATTTGTTTAATCAATTGATTAAAGAATTCCCAAGTAGCCAATATGCTAAGAAAGCGCAACTTAACATCGGATTACTTTATTATAACAATAAGCTAGATGAGGATGCATTAGATAACTTCAAGAAAGTAATTAATAATTACCCAGGAACTCCGGAAGCTACGGAAGCATTGTCAAGTGTGAAAAATATTTATGTAGCCGATGGAACACCTGACAAATACTTTGATTATGTTAAAACGATTTCGAATGTAAGTGTAAGCATTGAAGCGCAAGATTCCATCACCTATGAAGCAGCGGAACAACGATACTTAGCTCAGAAATTTGATGATGCCTCTACAGCATTTAGTAAGTACTTACAACAATTCCCAAATGGAGCATTTAAATTAAATGCTACCTTCTATAAATCGGAATGCGATTTTCGTTCTAGTAAGTTTGAAGATGCTTTAATAGGTTATGAATCTATTATTGAACAACCTAAAAATATCTATACTGAAAAGTCATTGCTAAGATCGGGTAACCTCAACTTCAAAAACAATCTTTACGAAAAATCGATTGTGCAGTTTAGCAAGCTCGAACAAACTGCCGATCTGAAAGATAATATTATAAATGCGCAAACAGGTTTAATGCGAAGTTACTATCATGCTCAGAAATATGAACAGTCTATTACCTATGCACAAAAACTAATTTCATCCGACAAAGTTTCGAATGAAATTATATCAGAAGCACATCTAAATTATGGCAGATGCACATTAAAAACAAACGATTTTACTACTGCCAAAAAAGAATTTGCGCTAATAGCGAAGCAATCGGGAGAAAATGGAGCAGAATCGAGATACAACCTCGCATTAATAGAATACAACATGAACAATTTTAAATCGTCACAAAACAAATGCTTTGATGTTATTAACCAAGTTCCATCATACGACTACTGGATTGGCAAAAGCTTTTTGTTGTTAGCTGATAATTACATTGCCTTAATAGATACCTTCCAGGCAAAGCATACGCTTCAAAGTTTGATCGACAATTTTGAAACTGACCCAAGCGACCTTGAAAATATTAAGGAAATAGCTATTGCGAAATTGAATGAAATCACTGCCGCAGAACCTAAAGATTTAATTAAACCTACCGACCCAAAAGAGCAGGAAACAGATCTTAACAAAGAGAATAAAAATTAATGATCGTTTTGATTTCGTTTAATTTAATCAGATAAAAGAAAAAACATGCAATTAAAACATAAATATCTCAGAATAATTTACGCAGCAGCATTCCTATTAGTCATAATAATGCCTGTTATTTCTTTTGCTCAAACCGATAGTAACGGTAGCGCACCTACGAAGAATCTGGGAAATGAAGATATCAATATCGTAAAGGATTATACGCCAGTATTAAATGATGCCTTTAAGATAAATATCGTTCCTGATGGAGATACGGCCAACTTTAAAGCGCCTATTCTTACTTATAGTATTGATCCGAAGCCGATGAATTCAAATTTCAATTTGTCGCCTATTAAGCCGGTTCGCATTAAAGATGATGCTATAAAGAAACTGTATCACGGATTTATCAAAGCCGGTTACGGATTAGAGAATATGCCGCTCTTGAATCTTTATTACAATTCACTACGCTCGAAGTCGTTTAACACAGGGGTTAAGTTTAATCACTTCTCAAGTTCAGGGAAAATCAAAGGCTATGGTAATCCTGCGAACAGCAA
>CAIRUC010000115.1 GCA_903881665.1 uncultured Bacteroidota bacterium
AAATTATCAATAGCGGTTTGAGTAGGGCAGAAGAGTAAATCAGAAATGCGATCGGTTAGAATTCGATTAATTTCTTCCGGCATTCTCATATTGAATGAACGTAGTCCGGCTTCTACATGCGCAACAGGAATATGCATCTTAGCGGCTGCAAGAGCTCCTGCAAGAGTTGAATTGGTGTCGCCGTAAACAAGTACTCGATCAGGCTTTTGATCTCTGTAAATCGCCTCTAATCCTTCAAGCATTTGTCCGGTCATAGCTCCATGTCCTAGTCCATGAATACCCAAATTAAAAGTCGGCTTAGGGATTTCCATTTCATCGAAAAAAACATCCGACATATTCGCATCATGATGTTGTCCGGTATGAACAATTAATTCTTTAATATCGCTTACTTTCGATAAGGCGCGACTTACCACAGCTGCTTTCACAAACTGGGGACGAGCTCCAACGATGGTGATTATTTTCATTCAGATTAAATCAATTTGTTTTATTCAGATTTGAATACAATTCAATCATTTGTTTCAAATTCATTTCCCAGTTATAATTTTCCTCAACCCGTTTACGAGAAGCAAGTCCTTTATTGATCATTTCTTGAGGATTCTCAATCAACCATGACATTGCATCAACAGCCTCATTGACCGAATTTTTTTCAATGATAATTCCGTTTTTGCTTGAATCAATCACTTCAGCGAATCCAGGAGTATTTGATGCAATCACCGCCTTACCAGACGACATTGCTTCTATCAAAGATACGCCAAAACTCTCGTCGACAAGGGTTAATGATACAAACATGTCAATTTTTTGATGGTACTGACTTACTTCACTATGTGGAACTTTTCCTGCGAAATGAACCTTATTTGATATATTGAGAATGCTTGCTTCCTTCTTTAAAATCTCCAACTGCGAACCACCACCTACAAACAAAAGTGATAAATTTTTTGTTGGGTATTTGTCGTTAACAATTTTAAAAGCTTGCAATAAAACATGATTACCATAATCGTATTCAAGAGCCTTAATATTACCGATTGTTAAACTATCGGCATTGAGGTCATAATACTTCGGAGTAAACACATTAATATTTACACCAAAATGAATTACTGTGATATCTTTTTTAGTGTACTTCATCAACTCTTCTTTCATGCAAAAACTTGTTGAAGTTAAAGTCCTTGCTTTTGAAAGAATGAATGATAGCAGGTTTGCATGTAAAGTTGATTTCTTTGGGAAGTTGAAAACATCGGTTCCCCATACTGAAACTACCAGATTATCGAAACCCGATAAGGCGCCTAATAATCCATAACTACTGGCATAATGAGAATGAACGATATCAGGTTGAAATTGCTTTATTATCGATTTAACTTTTGATACTTGAAGTATGTACTTCCATTTTGAAAATAAGGATATCGTTGAAACATTATAAATGCCATCATTCAATATTGTAATTCGTTCAATATTTTCAAACCATTTGGTTCGCGATTTATTTAAACTAAAAATACCGATTTCAATACCGGATGCCGCCAAACTCAATGCCCATTTCTGAGTATGTTCGGAGTTAATATCGGATAGCAAAAGGACTTTCATTTAAATTTTAATCCTATTTTAGTTACAATTTCGTTGTTATTTTCAGTCAAATTATGGCTGATTGCAATGGTTAGTTCGTAATAATATTTCTGTCACCGCCAATAAAATTAAAGTACTTCTTAAGTGAAAAATAATATGCGTAGCGTTTAACTTTAGCCGTAGTATTAAAGAAAGAAGGTATAATTAAAATAAGGTATCGAGAGATAATATGTAAAAGAATAACTAGGAGGGCGATGGAATAAGTTATTGGTCCTGCATGTTTTCTTTCGAACTTTAGCTTACTGATTAGCTGATTAGCGATTGCTATATGACGATTCTTTAGTGAACTTTTACCACTGTAATGAATAATTTCTGCATCCGGATAATAAAAGATCTTGTATCCGCTTTTATGTGCTCTGTAACAGAAATCAATATCTTCCATCCAAAAGAACAATGGATCTAATCCATCAACTTTTTTCAATAGATTTCTATTGAAGAGTAAAGCTGCACCCGACATCGCATCCGGTTCAAAGGTCGCCGACATCTTTTCGGTTGGATAATTTAAAATGCCAAATATTCTATGCAAATAAAATAATTCCAATATCAGATAAGTTACCGAAGGATATTTCCATACCGAAACTTGAAGGCTATGATCCGAATTTAATAATCTAGGAGCGACAACACAGCAATCCTTTTGTTGACTTAGGAACAATAATAATTTACTCAATGCATCGTCAACTAACTCTGTATCGGGGTTCAAAAGAAATATTGCGTCGCCAGTAGAAATTGCAATACCCTGGTTATTTGCAGCACTAAAGCCAACGTTTTTTTCATTAGCAATAATTCGAACATCCGGGTACAAGCTTTTCAGCATTTCCAATGAACCATCATTTGAATTATTATCTACAACAATAATTTCAACTTTTTCTGAGGAGCGAGTAATGGATGCAATACATCTTTCCAGAAAATCTTTTACGTTGTAACTTACAATGACGATGCTGACTGTCATGGGCTAAATGTTATTGAATGGAATGCCAAGCATCAAACAAAAAATGAAAGTATCGGATTAACTGACTTTAGTTCAGAAAAAGAGGATGCTTTCATTATTGATGTAGGTTGAATTACAATCTACTTCCAGTCAACAAGACCGGTACCTGACCAGTGACCAAATGAAGTTATGTCGAGTTTTGGCATATCAAGGTCTCTCCAGATTTTCAACATATTCCATAAACGAATATCGTCGAAAACAATGATTGGCGACTTAGCGAATTTTACTTTTTTGAAGTTATCAATAAATAATTGCTCTTGAGTACCGTCTTTAGCAGCATCGGCAAATATTAAATCGGCATTAGCGAGAAGGTCCATATGCTTACGAAATCCTTCATCAGATGAAAGGTCATCGGTATATTGAATTAGTCTTCCGTCCTTGAAATCTTCCTCTTTCAAATAATTACCGGTAGGGTAATCCTTCCAGCTGATGATATCATAAGTTACAATCTTGGCATCTTCAGCGAGGAATTTTTTCATTGATAGAGAAGAAAGTCCTTTAGCAGTTCCAATTTCAATTACGATTTTAGGCTTTAAAACTTGAATAATACCGGCTAAAAGTTTGTAGTGTTCACCCGGCCATACATCCAAATAATTTTCAGGCAATGTTCTAGCTGCAATATCATCTAATGATGTAGTTGATGCTAGCTTTGCTGATTCAAGTGCGAGATCAATTAAGCGTTGTGATGGTTTAGCAGGCTCGTCATCTGCAGAAAAAAGCAACGAATATTCGTAGTGCCTAGCGTCGACCGGTGACGGCATCATTTTATGAGCTAATTTATTTTTGAACGACATGATCTAAACTTTTTATAAGATGTTCGAATTTACTGCTATTATCTTTTATGTAATCAGGATAAGTATTGTCTAAAGGGACGAACTTGTATTGGAAATCTCTTCCGAAAATATCTTTTCCTTTGTTTATGGCATCTTCAATGCTCTCTGCATTTTTGTATTGACTGGTATTGTATTCAGTATGAGCAAATGCTTCAAGTTTTTTTATAATTGCCTGAACTCCACCTAGATAGCTGAAATGCCAGCCTCCATCTTCAACAAAAATAACTCTTTTTCCGCGAACCAGAATCCTGCGGTAAAAATTAAATTTCACATACCAACGTATAATTAATCGAGGGCTGTAAAATCCGGTGACGGCGATCGACAAATCGCGATAATATTGAGGCGATATAAACTCATCAAACCTCACCATTACAGTACCTGGCCATCTGAAATTTTCTTGCAATGTAGCATTCTTGCAATTCAAGAAATAATAAAACATGTGCTGCAAGAATATCTTAATCCCTTTTTTGTCTTTATACCGATTAATTTTTACTGGATCGGGAATTTCATCGATGTCTGAAATAAGTATGATATCTTCTGCTTTACAGTTTTTTAATCCTTCGGCAATCATGTTTCGTTGATAGCGTTCCAAGGTCCATGCTAAATCAGATTCAGTATCAGGGAACTTATCTACAATAACATGGATAATCTTATCCGAAAAGGCAGAAAATCGTTGTTTATTTTCATTGTAAATGAGGCTTTTCTCATTCCCTTGATGTGTTTTCGTTGCCTCAACCAAAACGAATTTATCAACTACGTTGTTGAGTACATTTAATCGAATATCGAGTAAATCAAGTTCATTAAAAAAGGTAAAACAATCGTAAATCATTTTGCTACAGTTTGTTTAGATAGACGAAGAAAGTATAGAATAAAAAAGAGCGTTTGCACACATTGGAATACTGATATTATTAAGAATGCTTGGCG
>CAIRUC010000116.1 GCA_903881665.1 uncultured Bacteroidota bacterium
GAACAATATGACCAGTGTCCTAACTGTTCAAGCGATGATTTCATTAACCTTGATGAGCTAAGAAAAGATGATGCAATCAATGATGTATTAGTTACTGAACATTGCCTGAAAGCAGAAGCTCCTGTAAAAGATGCTGTAATCTTTGATATGTTGGATTGGTGCGAGAAAAAACTCAACCTATCAAACGAGCAAAAAACATTTTTATCAGAACGTTTCGACCATGTATTTGAGATGGGAAAAGGAATCGGACGTTTAGAGATTTTACAGGACGAATTGGATAAAATAAAATCATCATGACAGAAGAGATGAAACGGCTAACTCGAATTATAGTCTTAACAAATTTTCCTGCTCAGAGCAGCGTACTAATTAAACTAATAAATAAAGTACACGTAATAAAAAAATCTAAAAAATGAGCAACGAACTAATAGTTTCAGCAAATGACTTATCACTTGTTGAAGATAATTCTCTAAACGCAAATCAACTTAAACAGTTGTTGAAGAAAACACCTGCGCAATATGTAAAGAAAAGACCAGCGAAAGGTGGCGGGCAATGGGATTATGTTACAGGTGGATATGTAAAGAAAGTTTTAAATCTAATGTTCGGCTGGGATTGGGATTTTGAAATAATCTCAGAGCAAGTGTTACACGGTGAGGCGATTGTTAAAGGTAAATTGACCTGCCGAACTAATGGCCGAACTATTGTAAAGATGCAATTTGGCAATAAGGATATAATTTGTAAGAAAGGAACTGATATTCCTTTAAGCATTGGCAATGATTTAAAGGCTGCCTCAACTGATGCACTTAAAAAATGCGCTGCCGAAATTGGAATAGCTGCTGATATTTACAACAAAGAGGATTTCAGGGAAATATCAGTAAGTAGCACAGATAATATTTTAGATGAATTAATGTTACTATTTAAAGAAAAGTCACATCTTCTTGATGTTGATGAACTTCTAAATGCTAATCGTATCATAGGTTATAATGAAAAACACTCATTCAAAAAATTAATTACACTTTTAAAAACTAAATAACATGGCAAAAATTATCAGTTTCTCAGTAGACTTATCTAAAATAGATAAGACAAAAATTAAACAAATTAACAAAAAAGATGGAACACTTGGGCAATTTCTTGATGTATCTGTTGTTCTAAATGACACAAAAGACAAGTTTGGTAACGATGCTTCAATGAGTATCGGTCAAACTAAAGAAGAAAAGGATCAAAAAGTAAACCGTGTATTTTTAGGTAACGGTAAAGTAGTTTGGGATTCAACACCAGTTGCAAAGTCAGAAGCACCGGCTTCAAGTAATTCATCTAATGACCTTCCTTTCTAATGGATAGTATCACTGAAAACAAACTCCGAATTGGTAATTTTACCAGTTCGGAAATTGCAGCACTCATGTCTACTGCAAAAGATGGCAAATCATTTGGCAAACCTGCATTAACATACATCGAAGAAAAGAATATGGAACGTAGATTACAGCGTTCACTTGACTCCGAAAGCATGGCAAGGCCGTTATCATGGGGCAAGTTAATTGAAGGCCGTGTATTTGATTTGTTAGGCCTTGAATATTCTTTAACTTCTACTGAAACGCTACAACATCCAACTATTAATTGTTGGACAGGAAGCCCTGACGGCACTAAAATAGATACAGTGATTGATATTAAATGCCCAATTACTTTAAAAAGTTTCTGTCAGTTGGTTGATCCTATTTATCATGAATTTGATACAATCAGTATTATTAGAAATGAACATACATCAGGAGAAAAATATTATTGGCAATTAGTTTCAAATGCAATTATTACCGGTGCAAAATTTGCTGAGTTGATTGTTTATGTTCCTTATCTTGGAGAGTTATCAGATATAAGAACACTCGCTAATGATTACGATGGAGGCGATCAAAACAAATATGCTTGGATTGGCTTTGCTGGTGAAAATGAACTACCTTATATTCAAAATAATGGTTACTACAAAAATATAAATATTATCCGTTGGGAGGTTTCTGAATCAGATAAGGAATTACTAACTGAACGCGTTTTAATGGCATCTAAACTACTCATTTAATCATGGAAAAAGAAACACTATCACTCGCAATTCAGGCAATGCTAATCATGGGAGTTGTAATTTTAATCGGAGCAATTCTCTATTGCCAAGCAAAAGAAGTTAAACGCAGAAATAA
>CAIRUC010000117.1 GCA_903881665.1 uncultured Bacteroidota bacterium
AGAGTTATGGTTTCACTTTTTATTATGGCTTTTGGACTATGGTTGTTAGTTGGGATGCCCTATTAGGCAGCAGAAGGTTAGAAACGAAAAAAGGCCCCGATTGGGGCCTTTTTTAATGACTATACAACTAATTATTTAGTGTAAGTGTACAATGAAGTTACCGGTGAGCTACCTGTAATAGACTCAGTAACATTTATAACGAAAGTTGTTGTGCTACCTGAAATAGAGATAGTTCCGAATCCAGAGAAAGTTCTGTTAGCTGCAGGAGTACCACAATTTACAGTTTGAGTAGGGATAGTAATGTTGATGAAAGTACCGCTTACTTGAGTAACGTTAGCATATACCTTGTTTTCAGCTCCTGTATAGTTACCGAATTTACCGAAAATAACTTTGTTGTTAACTGTAGCGCTCATTCCTAATCCTTCAGAGTAGTTATAATCAGCGAACCCCGTTTGTTGGATTAATACGCCATAAGTACCTGCTAAAGCATCAGCAGCATTTTTAACTATAACTTGACGGTGAACATCAGCTGCATTTCCTGCAGCATCAGATACTTCGTAATGAATTTCGTAAGTGCCCGTAGAATCTACGTTCAATTCAGAATTATTAACATTAACACTTGAGGTAATGTTGCCATCTTGATCATCAGTACAAGTATACCCTGGTTCAGTGTAAGTTCCTCCTATAGAAGAGATTACAAAAGGATTGTCGCCGTTTAATGTGATGACAGGAGCCAGGGTATCATCTTCTTTGCTGCAACCGTTAAATAAAGTAGCAGATATAACCGCAAAGCTTAATAATAGAATGATTTTTTTCATGATTTTGTTTGGATTTTATTGTGCAAATATAAAAAATAGATATAAACTTATACAGAAGGAAATACATTTTTATACATTTGCAGCTCAAAAGATTTAAAAACCATGAAAAAAGTAACCCTTACTTTATTATCTGCGGCAATGTTTAGTTTAGTTGCTTGCGGCCCAAGTGCAGAAGAAAAAGCTGCACAAGAAAAGCATATTACAGATTCTGTTGCCGCTGTTGAGTCGGCTCGTATTCAGGATTCAATTGCTACAGCTCAAAAAGCTACTGATGATAGTTTAGCTGTTGTAGCTGCGGCTGCACAAGCAATGGCTGATTCAACTGCAACAGCCGATTCATTAGCTGCTGCGGCTAAAGCGTCAGTTAAGAAAGCGCCTGCAAAAGCTAAAGTGAAAGAAATGCCTAAGCAAGATGCAGCTCCTAAAGTTGCTAAGCCTGGTCAAGGAAGAGGGTAATTCCTAATCCACCGATATTAAAACATCCGTTGTTCAAAACTTAATTGAATGGCGGATGTTTTCTTTTTAGGAGTATTATTTTTGCAACAACAAATTAACCAATCAATACATCAAAACATGAAAAAAGTTATCGCTCTTGCCTTCGTTGCAGGAATGTTCTCTTTAGTTTCTTGCGGCCCTAGCGCTGAAGAAAAAGCTGCTGAAGAAAAACGACAAGCTGACTCAGTTGCTGCTGCAGATGCTGCTATGAAAGCTGCTGAAGAAGCTGCAGCCGCAGCTGCTGCAGCAACTCTTGATACAACAGCAATAGATACAACAGTAAGTGCAACCAATACTGCTAAGTAATTATTATTGTTTTCGGTAAGCAAAACGGCCCTTCAAAGAAGGGCCGTTTTTGTTTTCAGATTTGTGCGGTTTTATAATTGGTTGATTTAACAACAAATTATTAATGAATGTCTTAATTCTATAAAGTACACTTTTTTTTCGTTTTAGCTTTCAATAAGTTTATTTTCCATTAATAAATGTTGATTAGACTTGTTTTTAAACCTAATTAAAGCGTCAATTTTGGGTGGTTCGACTTTTTTAAGGTAATTTATTAGATTGAGAAGGTTATTTGAAGTGAATAGTCAGAATATTCTAACAAAGGTTGGTTTTAAATGGGGAAAGAGGTACATTCGGTAATTAATTAAATTAAAGATCGTCTTTTTATTTGCTGCATTTATTGCTTACTTTCGCAATCAGCAATTAAATAACTCGGTGATACGCTTCTTAACCCCCCACTTTCTATACGCTCTATCCCTTTTAGCAATTCCCATTATTATTCATCTCTTTAATTTTAGGAGATTTAAAAAAGTCGTTTTTACCAATGTTCGGTTCTTACAGGAATTAAAAGAAGAAACCACCCGAATAAGTAAGCTAAAGCATCTGCTGGTTCTTGCTAGTCGTTTGTTAGCAGTGATGTTTTTAGTGTTTGCGTTTGCTCAACCAATAATTCCAGTAGGGAAAACCGGTGTTCAAACCGCACAAAAGAACGTTTCGGTTTTCGTAGATAATTCTTTTAGTATGGAAGGGATTACCAAAGACGGCTCTTTATTAGAAGTGGCCAAAAAGAAAGCTACAGAAATTGTAAAGGCTTATCCAGCAACAACACGATTTCAATTATTGACAAACGATTTTCAATCAGTGAATCAACGTCTGATAACTAAGGATGAATTTATAGATGAATTGAGCCGCGTAAAAATATCGCCCATCAGTCGAAATCTTTCAGCAGTTGTAGAGCGTCAAAAAGAAGCATTCAGTATGCAATGGTATGATGCGAAAGATTTGTTTTTAATTTCCGATTTTCAGTCATCAACATCCGATATCGATCAAATTAAACCAGATTCATTAGTGAATCTCAATGTTATTGCCTTGCCGGTTCAGCCTACGGCGAATGCCTTTATTGATACCTGTAGCCTAAGTAGTCCTGTTGTGTTGCTTAACAAACCTGCCGAATTAAATGTTGTTGTGTCAAACGGAGGAGAAAAAGACCTGGATAATATACCTGTTAAGCTAATTATTAACGGATCGCAAAGGTCAGTTGCAACCGTTTCTGTTCCGGCAGGAAAATCAGTAACAACTACATTAAGTTTCACCGTTACTGTTCCTGGATGGCAAAAGTTAGAAATTTCTATTATTGATCAACCAATCACTTTTGATGATACCTATTATTTATCGTTTGAAGTGAGGCAAGAGTTGAACGTACTTAGCTTAGACGGCCATAATGGCGGACCCTACTTAAAAGCACTCTTCGGAAAAGATTTGTTTTTTAAATTCAAGCAAGTGCCCGTAACGCAAGTTGATTACTCTTCCTTGCAAAAACAAGATTTAGTAATACTAAATGAATTGCCCTCATTACCTTCGGGTTTATCGGCAGAGCTAATAAAGTATTTAAGTAAAGGAGGAAACATTATTTGGTTTCCTGATTCGTCGGCCGATTTATCGGGATACAACCAGTTTTTACAGCAAGTAGGAGGAGAGACCTTTTCTAGAATAGAGGCGGCTAACGACAAGGTAGAAAATATCGATTTGAAGAGTCCGCTCTTCAGTGATATTTTTGAAAAAAATCAACGTTCGGTTTCAAATATTGATTATCCTGTTACGTCGAAGCATTTCGTATTTAACGGCAATACTAAAAGTTCACGACATGTTCTAATGGCGCTTCAAAGCGGATCATCATTTCTTTCAGAGTATAGCAAAGACAAAGGGAAATTGTTTTTATTTGCAGTTCCTTTAACGCCGGGCTTTAGTAATCTTGCCCGACATGCAATTATAGTTCCGATGCTCTATAAGATTGCGCTTTACAGTATGCATTCGCCATCGATGATGAGTGTGATAGGAGGAGAGACCTCGATAGAGGTAGAATCGGCTGAGCCGAGCGGAGAAGAGACATTTCATCTAAGCAATCTTGCAAGTAAAATTGATTTGATTCCAATGCATCGTGTATTGCCTGGAGGCATTGCGATTAATGCAAATGATCAAATTCCTTTAGCCGGGCAGTATGACTTAACGGTAAGCGGAATAAACATTTCCACATTATCGTTTAATTATAATCGCAAAGAATCGGTGATGCAGTTTTTAGAAGAGGCCGCATTACAAGAAAAAGGGAAAGCTGCGCGCATAGGAAGCATGAATTATTTTAAGTCTACTGCTGCTGATCTTACAAAAACTTTGAATCAAATGGCAGAAGGGATTTCACTTTGGAAGTACTGTATACTGCTAGTGTTATTATTCCTGCTTGCTGAAACATTAATCTTACGTTATTGGAAAACATCATGAATCTTTTAATTCGTCAAGTGACCATTGCTGATCCGAATTCAGCTGTCAACGGAAAATTAGTTGATGTATTAATAAAAGACGGTAAGTTCTCGAAGATAGCAGCGCGAATGAATGATGCTGACATTCCTGAAGGAGTTATTGAGAAGGATGGGAAGGGATGTTATTTGTCGCCAGGTTGGTTCGATATGAAAGTGAATTTCAGAGAGCCTGGGCATGAGCAAAAAGAAACAATTATAAGCGGACAACAATCTGCCGCGCGAGGTGGATTCACAGGAGTTTTGTTGATGCCATCAGTAAAGCCCTCCATACAAACGCGATCTGATGTTGAGTATGTGTTAAATAAATCTCGTAATTTTCCTGTTGACGTTTTTACTGCGGGAAGTATTACTATTAACCGAGAAGGGAAAGAACTTGCCGAAATGTTCGATATGAAGCAAGGCGGTGCGGTAATTTTTACGGATGATAAACGAGCAATTACCAATAGCGGATTAATGATGCGTGCGTTGCAATATGCTGGTAATATTGGGTTAAAATTAATTGCCTATGCCGATGATCCTGCAATAACTGGAGAACCCTTAGCGAATGAAAGTACTGTTACCACCTCATTAGGATTTAAAGGATCGCCCTCATTTGCCGAGGCCGTAATGCTTGAGCGCGATGTGCGGTTAATGGAGCATACAGGACAACCGTTGCATGTTTCGGGTATAAGTACTGCTGAAGCAATAGAAGTAGTTCGTATGGCCAAGAAAATGGGCTTGCCAATAACAGCTGAAGCGTATGCTTACCATCTATTACTTGATGACAGTAGTTTAGAAGGATTCGATTCGAATTACAAAGTCAAACCACCCTTGCGATCCATCAGTGATCGAGAATTATTATGCGAAGCGATTGCTGATGGAATAATTGACATTGTTGTAAGTGATCACTCACCTGAAGACATCGAATCGAAAGACGTAGAATTTGATTATGCGGCCTACGGAATGATTGGATTAGAATCAACATATTCGGTAGTGATGAAAGCGATGGGAAAAAAGATTACTCCTGAATTTACGGCACAAATGATGGCCATCAATCCTCGTTCGATATTGGGGATAGAAATTCCTGTAATAACTGAAGGAGGCAGCGCCAACTTCACCGTTTTCAATCCTTCAGAAAAGTATGTTTTTAATAAAAGTGATTTAAGATCAAAATCGCGCAACACACCTTTTATTGAAACAGAATTCGAAGGGAAAGTAAAGATGACCTTTAACAAGCATGTGCTTTACGATAATTTAGATTAAATTTGCAACGCAATCAACTAATAATTGAATGCAAAATTCGGGGGATTAGCTCAGCTGGCTAGAGCGTTTGCATGGCATGCAAGAGGTCATCGGTTCGACTCCGATATTCTCCACATTAATAATCAACACTTTATAGATATAATCTGTAGGGTGTTTTTAGTTTAGTGAAACATTAGTGAAACATTTACTCGTTGACAATTAACATTTTTATTTGAAAAAATTATTCAATTTCTCTTGTTGAGTTAATTTTCTATTTTTATGGTGATTGGCGCAAGTTTAAAACGAGAGCTTTTTTTTCCTGCAAATAGTCGCCTTTGTAAAAGCATTTCTCTTTCCCAGGACGCACGCAAAATTTTCGACCAACTGCACTATTAATTTATATTAACCTTGCTTGCGCGAGCTTTAAATCAGCTATATTTGTTAAGTAAAGGGAGTTATTAGACGGACTGACGTTATGCGTCCATTGGTTGTAATCGACAAAAACAAAGAACAAATAATTTTGAATGGCGAATTCGAAAACCGATTTAAACAGATTTATAAAGCATAAAATCAAAACATTATGAAAAGTAAAATTATTTTTTTCTTTATCCTTGTATCAAAGAATTAG
>CAIRUC010000118.1 GCA_903881665.1 uncultured Bacteroidota bacterium
AAGTGCTAATGAATAACTAGTGGTTACAACCGTAGGTTTTGCAATATCTCCTGTTGCTGTTGCTGATGCACTAGCAGTACATCCAGCAATTTGATCCGTGGCAACAACTGTATATGTTGTAGTAGTTGAAAGCGATACACTTGTTGGGTTTTTGGTTGTAGACGTAAATCCTGAAGGACTCGATGTCCATGAATAGGTAGTTCCGTCGGTATAAGTAAAGTTAATAGTCCAGCTTGTAAATGTTCCCGTTGTTCCAGTAATATCATCTAAAATACGAAGCGACCATGCTCCATTTGGATTTCCTGTTAAGGTTGAAAAGAGTTGTTCGGGCTTAAGGTTTCCTGATACCGCAACATTTCCCGTAAGTGATGTAACTAATGTAGTTGCAGCATCACTAAAAGTTGCCGAATAGTTATTCCCCGTGCCTCCATTATTAGTACTAAGAGTAATGGATTGTCCCGCAATGGTAGAGTAGAATGGTGTTGCGCCGGTAGCTACAATCGCTCCATTTGGGCGCAACAAATAAACCTCAAGGTCAGTATTGTTATTGTGAGTAATATTAACAGTAGCGGTTACCGTAACTCCTGTTAAGCTTGTAGGCAAACCCTTTACTGTAATGTTTGAAGTTGCTCCAGTTGTCGAGTTGTCAGGGATTACTGCAGTAGTTGTATTCGAGAAAGAGTTTGAGAATGATGTAGTATTATTCGTTGTTAAGTTTAGAGTTGTAGGTGGGCAGAAACTAGTCACACTTGAGGTGGCTGTAATAACAGGTGTTTTTCCGAAATTAACTCCTGAAATTAATGAAGTGTCAATGCAACCTGACTTTGTAACAATAACTGTATAATTACCAGAAATGGTGGCCGCAAGTGTTGTTGAAGTAGAACCCGATAGATTTACTCCATCAAGTTGCCATTGGTAGGTTGATGAGGTAAGACTAGATGAAGCTGTAAGCGTAGTAGTAGTAGTAGGGGGGCATATATTTACGGTTCCTGCTGGGCTTATTGTTGCTACTGGACTTGTCGTGACTGTCATTGATACAGAGTTCGAAGTGGCAGTTGTCGTAGTTGCACATACATGGTTAGATGTAAGCACACAAGTAATTGCTTCAGCTTGAGCAAGTGTAGTAGAAGAAAATGTAGACCCTGTTCCAGCGTTAACTCCGTTAATCTTCCATTGATAAGTGGGAGCTGTTCCGCCGTTTGCTATGGAAGGGGTAAAAGTTACATTGGTGCCAGAGCAGATAGAAGTTGCAGATCCTACAATTGAAATTGTAGGAGTAACCGTCGTTGAAATAGTTGCATTCCCTGTTGGATTGTTTGAGGTAGGTGTAACTGTTCCTCCTCCATTTCCTGATATTACTAAACCGTTTGTTGTTACTGAAGCATCAATTGAGTTTGAATTACATGCAAGACCTGATTTTACATCAACCACTAAAAATAACGATAGCGTTTGTGTTACCGAGCCAGTTGAAGTTGGTGTTGTGCTAAAGGTACTAAAGGTTGTAGTTGCAGTAGGATTTGCAATGGTCTGAATTAAAGTGGCGCTAGAAAATGTAATTGAAGTTCCGTAGTATAATTTCGCCGAACTATAATTAGTATTATTTGTAATAGAAAATGCTAAAGAAGATAAAGACCAAGAACTAGTTGATCCCAAGGATGATCCAACCAAGTCAACACGAATAATTTGATGATCTGAAGTTCCAGGCAAAATGACTTGTGTTGAATTGAGCTGGGTACAACTAGAACTGCTGTATCTCGCAGCAAACAGGCTGAGGTTCAGTAAGATGAAAATTCCTGATAGAAGGGCTCTTTTATTTATCATGAGTACAATACATTTTGGTCTCGAAAATTACGACCTGAAATGGTTATGACGTTTGTCATATTGGTAAAATCGCTTTATTAATGGGTGAAAGCGATTTTTATGTTGGTTAAAGAAAAATAAAAAAACAATGATTTACTGAAAAATAAAAAAGCCAGGTTCAATTAACCTGGCTTTTAGTTGCTTACACCTATTTTGTTCCGCGCGATAAACGTGCATAATTTATTATTGATTCCCGAAGCGCTCCCGCAGGGCGAATGCTGATTTCGGTGATGTACCCTGTTATTTTTTTAAGGTCATCAAACACTTCAGCTATTTCTTCATCGGTATCAATAGCATTTTGAACTTCAACCGTTTGTAATAGGCTAGTTTCATTATGCAGGTATAATACTAATTCGTTTAGAGTACAACTTTCGTTCATAGGCATTTTAACAGATCATATCCTATATTAACGACGGCTACTAATTATTATTGTTAGGAGACGCTCAAATAAATCGCATTATCTTTTATCAATTTTCTTAAGTTGATTAAAGCGTAGCGCATTCTTCCTAAGGAAGTATTAATACTTACGTTGGTGATTTCGGCTATTTCTTTAAAGCTCATATTGCCAAAGTGTCTCATAATTACAACTTCTCGCTGGTCATAGGGGAGTTCTTCAATTAGCTGTCTGATCTGTTTGTGAACCTGTTCGAGAATAATTTTGTCCTCAATGTTTTCATCCATCAATGGCAAATTATCGAAAATGCTATATTCTTCATTTTCATGAACTAATGGCATTCGTTTTAGACTTCTGAAATAATCAATTACAAGATTGTGGGCAATTCTAAGCACCCAAGAAAGAAATTTCCCTTCTTCGTTGTAGTTGCCAGATCTTAGCTTATTGATGACTTTAATGAAAGTGTCTTGAAAAATATCGTCGGCTAATTCTCGATCTTTCACCATTAAATAAATACTGGTGTATATTTTTCTTTCGTGCCTAATAATTAAGCTTTGGAGCGCGCTTTCTTCTCCTTTAATAAAACACGCTACTAATTCATTGTCAGTGACCTGCAGTTTACACATAGTTCCTCCTTATTTAAAGATGGTTTGAGATGGGTACTCGTAAATTTTTCTATGTGTAAAATTTCAACTTATAGGCACGTCTTTTTTAAAGGATGAATAGTGTTTTAATTAGGGCAGTTTTTATGTAAACGTTTAACTGCCTTTATTTATTGTGTATAAATTAATATTTACCAAATATACTAAATCGTGAATTCGAATGCAAGTGTTTTTAGTCATTAACTTAAAAATAACTGTAAATTGTATGGTGATGTTTTGGAATAATTCCAGTTTTCGAATTTTAAAATGATTCAAATTAGAAGGTAAATTAATTTACGACAGTATGTTTTATGATAATTGTCGTTAATACCTAATATGACCAAGCTCTGACATTTTAAGTGTTGTTCTTGATATACTTTCGCAGCACTTAACTATGTTATTATGAAAAAATATCAGTTGTTCGTATTGGCTTTATTGGCGGCCGGCACTATGAATGCTCAAGAATCGAAACCTGTGTTTGATGCTAAAACGCTTTTGTATAAAGGGGAAGAAACGCATTTGTCGAATGTTCGTCAGTTAACTTTCGGAGGAGATAATGCGGAAGCTTACTTTAGCTTCAATGGGAAAATGATTACGTATCAAATGCGCGACAAAGCAAATGGAAAAGAGTGTGATCAGATTTTTAGCTTTGATTTGTCAAATAAAGATACGAAATCGAATCCTCCACAGCCAATAAGTACAGGAATGGGTCGTACAACTTGTTCCTATTTTATGCCTGGTGATTCATTGATTCTTTATGCTTCAACTCATTTGGGTAATAAAGAATGTCCTTCAGATCCTCCAAAGCGTGCCGATGGGAAATATGTATGGGCTATTTATTCCGACTTCGATATTTTCATTGCCGATTTAAAAGGAAATATTAAAAAACAATTAACCAACACTACTGGATACGATGCAGAAGCAACGGTTTCTCCTGACGGAAAAAAAATTGTGTTCACTAGTCTTCGTTCAGGTGATCTGGAGCTGTATACTATGAATATTGATGGTAGCAATGTAAAACAAGTCACGCATCAACTCGGTTATGATGGCGGTGCTTTTTTCTCTCCTGATAGTAAGCGTTTAATTTTCCGTTCGTCGCGCCCAAAAACTGCTGAGGAGATTCAAGAATATAAATCATTACTTAAAGAGGGATTGGTAATGCCTACTAGTATGTCACTTTATACGTGTAACGTTGATGGCTCAGGGCTTACAAAAATAACTGATCTTGCTAACGCTAGTTGGGCTCCATTCTTCCATCCAAGTGGAACGAAGGTGATTTTCGCTTCGAATTTCGCAGCCACACACGGTCTTCCTTTTAATTTGTATATGATTGGTATTGATGGAAAAAATATGGAAAGAATTACCTTCGATACAATGTTCGATGCGTTTCCTATGTTTTCTCCTGATGGAAAACACTTGATATTCTCTTCAAATAGAAATAATAACGGCACTCACGATACCAACTTGTTTATTGCGGATTGGAAAAATTAAAAGTTGTTTATTTTTACGGTCTTTAAGTTTAATAAGTTCAGCGGATTCATTGTGAGTCCGCTGACTTTGTTTTGAGCTAATCGCAAAACTCTGTCATAGTAAAGTACTACAACTGGCGCATCTTTCATGGCTTCCTTGTCCATTGATCGATATAACTCTTGACGAGTACTGTCATTTTGTGTGAGTAATGACTTTACGTATAATTCGTCGAACTTTTTGTTTTCATAATGCGTGTAATTGGGGCCAACAGGCGCTTTGTTTTTAGAGTAGAAAAGCGACAAGTAATTTTCCCCGTCGGCATAATCTGCAATCCACGAAGCTCTAAACCATGCCAACTGCTGCTTGGCAACCATTTGTCGATGTTGTGCTGATTGGTTGATTTCAACATTAACGTTAATTCCTATTTCTGATAATTGACCTTGAATATATTCGCATAAATCTTGATATGAACTAGTAGTGCTCATTGTAATTGTCGGTAATCCCTTACCGTTAGGATATCCTGCTTCTGAAAGAAGTTTTTTAGATAACTCAGGATTGTAATTATATCCATAATATTCTACTTTGTCGAACCCAGGTGTTCCTGGAGGAATAATACCTCCCGTACCCGGAGTTGCCATGTTGTTTCGTAAATATTTAATCATTTTTTTTCGATCAAATCCGTAATTGATCGCTTGCCTGATTTTAATATTATTTATTGGATTCCCTTGCATGGATGCTAAATTCGGATCCATTATAAATCCTAAGTACTCAGTATTTAAATATGGTGCAGTTTCCATTTTAAAACGTCCATTGTATTTGGATTTCATTTTTCCTGCCGGCGTGAGAAGGTCATCTTTAAATCCCGCATCTAAACCTGAAATCAAATCTAACTTACCTTTAAGGAACTCTAAAAATGCACTTTGTTTGTCATTAATAAAGGAAATCATAACGGCATCTAAGTAGGGGAGTTTTGCTCCTAAAGAGTCTATCTCGAAATAGCAATTATTCTTGTGAAGTACTAAAGCTGTGCGTTCTATCCATCTGTTGAATATAAATGGACCTGTTCCAATAGGATGCTTTCTAAAATCCTTGCCATAGTATTCTACTACTTCATGCGGAACTACAGCACAATATGCTGCACTTAGTAGTCCAAGAAATGGAGGAAAGGGAGATGAAAGTTTAATTTGAAGTGTGCTATCGTTTATTGCGGAAACACCTGTTAATACATTGGAAGCGTCTTTTTGAACAAAATTAAAAATCCATGATCCAGGTGAAGCAGTATTCTCGCTTGTAATGCGGTTAAAGCTATAGACGAAGTCGGATGCAGAAACTTTTCTCCCTACTTTTAATAATGTGTCACGATGAAATTCAACATCATTTCTTAAATGAAATAAATATGTTTGTCCATCCTCAGAAATATCCCAGTATTTAGCGATACATGGCTGAGGGTTTAGCTGGTTGTCGAGTTGAATTAATCCATTATATAGATGGTTGCAGGCCCAAATATTCGATTGATTGCTAGCAAAAGCAGGATCCAGCGATGAAATTCCAGAGGCTTCGTTATAACGAAAAACAGTTTTGTTGCCATCGTTTTTGCTGATGTTGCTGCATCCGGTCAGTAGTAATATAAATACATAAATAATATAGCGCATGATATTGCAAAGCTATAAAAGTGGATCAATTATTAGTTGTTATGTCTTAAATAATTCAATTTCAATAACATGTAAGTCATGCAGCAACCAACTTCTTTTTGTACTTTTGCACACCCATGCAAACAGTTGCGTTTCATACACTTGGATGTAAGTTGAATTTCTCAGAAACTTCAACATTAGCCCGTCAATTTAGAGACGCTGGCTGGCGCAAGGCTGATTTTTCAGGCCCTGCCGATGTATATGTAATTAATACTTGTTCGGTAACCGAAAATGCCGATCGTGAATGTCGCCAGATAGTAAACAGAGCGATGGCCTCAAATCCGGATGGGAAAGTGATTGTTGTTGGTTGCTATGCGCAATTAAAGCCTCAAGAAATTGCTGATATGCCGGGTGTTGATTTGGTGTTGGGGGCGAGTGAGAAATTTAATGTCCTTCAATATCTGCATAATCTTCAGAAGCATCAACATGGTACTGTGATATCATGTGAGATAGAAGATGTAAAAACGTATATCAGTTCATATTCATCGGATGATCGTACGCGCGTATTTTTGAAAGTACAGGATGGCTGCGATTATAGCTGTACCTTTTGTACGATACCACAGGCAAGAGGTATATCGCGCAGTGATAATGTTAAAAATGTAATTTCACAAGTTGTAAAAATTGTGGCTTCGGGTGCGCAGGAGATCGTGCTTACAGGAGTTAATTTAGGCGACTTTGGAGTTTCTGGTGAGCAAGCAACACGAAACGAAAAGTTTATTGACTTAGCTAAAGCACTTGAAAGTGTAGAAGGATTAAATCGTATTCGAATTTCTTCGATAGAGCCCAATTTAGTTACCGATGAAGTTATTCAGCATGTAGCGGCCTCCAAAAAGTTTGTTCCGCACTTTCATATTCCTTTGCAAAGTGGTTCGGATATTATGCTGAAAGCGATGCGTCGTCGTTACCTTAAACAATTATATGTTGATCGCGTTGATCAAATAAAATCGTTAATGCCTCACGCTGCTATTGGAGTGGATGTGATCGTTGGGTTTCCTGGTGAGACGGATGAGTTGTTTAATGAAACAGTACAGTTTTTGAAAGATTTAGACATTTCCTATTTGCATGTATTTACTTATTCAGAAAGAGCGAATACTCCTGCCTCGGAAATGAAAGAGGTAGTACCCGTAATTATTAGAAAACAGCGAAATAAAATTCTTCGAAATTTGTCAATAAAAAAGCAAAGAGCTTTTTATGAATCGCAAGTGGGAAGAACTTGGCCTGTATTGTTCGAAGCCGAAAAACAAGAAGGCTTCATGTATGGATATAGTTCAAATTATATACGGGTTGCAACTAAACATAATGATCAATTAGTTAATAAAATAGTTTCATGTAAAATCACAGGCGTGAGTTCAGAAGGTTTAGCTGAAGTCGAATTTTGTGATTTTGAAAATCGTCAACTGATATCGGCGCATTAACCGAAGAAAAAATATGTATCCTACAATATCCGATTTACTACAAGATCTGTTTGGTATCAATATACCCTTGCCAATTCAGAGTTTTGGTTTCATGATGGCCATTTCATTTATGTTGGCTGCATACACTTTGCAATCTGAACTTGTTCGTAAAGAAAAGCAAGGTATCCTTCATTCATTTTGGGTGAATGTTGTAAAAGGCGCACCAGCAACCCGTGCCGATATTTTAGGATCTTTATTAACTGGTTTCTTTGTAGGGTATAAAGTGCTGTATGCTGCCATGAATTATTCTGAGTTCGTTGTCGATACGCAGGGAGTTTTGTTGTCAGCTAAAGGCAATCTAATAGGAGGGTTATTTGTGGGAGCAATAATGTTGTATATGCGTTACCGTGAGGGCGAGAAAAACCGACTTCCTGAATTGGTTCATGAAGATCAGGAATTGTTTCCGCATCAATTGGTAATGAATATTACTTTCGTTGCCGCCATTGCGGGGATTATAGGAGCAAAGCTTTTTCATAATCTTGAAAACTTAGATGATTTAAAGAGAGATCCTATTGATGCATTACTTTCATTTAGTGGACTTACGATGTATGGCGGATTGATTTGTGGGGCCATTGCTGTAATTTATTATGGAAAAAAACATAAAATTGGAGCGCTTGATTTATCGGATGCTACTGCTCCAGGATTAATGCTTGCTTATGGTACAGGTAGGTTGGGTTGCCAATTAGCTGGTGATGGTGATTGGGGAATTGTAAATATGAATCCTAAACCTTCGCTTTTAAATTGGATTCCTGATTGGGCGTGGTCTTATTCATATCCTAATAATGTAATCAACAGCGGAATTCCAATTCCTGGTTGTGAAGGACGTCATTGCATGATGTTGACAGATGCTGTTTATCCTACTCCTTTGTATGAGGCAATTGCGTGTATACTTTTGTTTTTTGTGTTATGGTCGGTGCGTAAAAAGTTTACAACTTCTGGAAAATTATTTTCACTCTATCTTTTATTGAATGGAATGGAGCGAATGTCAATAGAGCAAATCCGCGTGAATAATAAATTTGAATTATTTGGCTTGTTAGTGACTCAGGCGGAAGTTATAGCTGCCGTTTTAATGTTGTTAGGGATTTTAGGATTAGTTGTTATTAAGAAGAATTCGGTTTTGAATAAAACGAAATGATCAATAAAGAACTTTGCGATAGTGTTGTGTTAATTGCTAAACGAGGAGGAAGTTTTATTCGCGAACAACGAAAGTCTTTTTCCTTATCGAAGGTTGAATACAAAGGGCTAAATGATTTGGTTTCATACGTTGATAAAGAAACAGAGAAAATACTTGTCGACGGACTAAATGATTTGATTTTCGATGCTGGTTTTATAACGGAGGAAAATACTATTACGTTAAAGGATCGCGAATACGTATGGATAATTGATCCACTCGACGGCACAACTAATTTTGTTCATGGATTGCCCTGTTATTGCATTAGCATTGGATTAATGCACAATGGCACAATGGTTTTAGGTGTGATATATGAAATTAATTTGGATGAATGTTTTTATGGATGGAGTGGTGGTGGGGCCTATTGCAATGGATCGCCAATAAAAGTTTCTTCTTGTAATGCGTTGTCGAAGGGTTTAATTGCTACAGGTTTCCCGTATGTGAATTACGACCGAATGAAACCCTATATGGCTGTATTTGACTACTGCATGCATAATACTCATGGGCTTAGGAGGCTAGGCTCGGCTGCGGCTGATCTTGCTTACGTTGCTTGTGGTAGAATGGATGGTTTTTTTGAGTACGGCTTAAATGCGTGGGATGTTGCCGCAGGATGTTTTTTAGTGAAAGAGGCAGGCGGAAAAGTGAATGATTTTCGGGGTGGCGATGATTTTGTTTTTGGAAAAGAAATATTGGCTTGTAATTCAGGTGTTCACCATGAGTTTCTTGCCGTCATTAAAAATGAATTTGCTAAATAATAAAAAAGCCTCGAATGCGAGGCTTTTTTATTATTTTATTTCTTGTTTTTGTTGAAACGATTTGTGCTTTAAAACTTTCGCCTCGATATAAAAAATTATTTCTTCTGCAATATTTTTACATTGATCACCTACTCTTTCAAGTTTGCGAATCATACTTAATGTATATAAACTTTGGTTGATTCTATCGTTGTTATTGAGGATGTATTCTGCAATTATAGTGTGCGCATTAATATTTATTTCGTCGAGGGTCTCATCTTTTGTAAATACGCTTCTAGCCAATTTCGTATCCTCATTTTCAAATGCATCTTTAACAGTTTTTAGTATCTCTCTGCTTACATCAAACATTTCTAGCAATCTAGAAACTTCCAAAAGCTTTTTCTCGGGTTCAAGTTTAAAATTCATTACAAACTGACAAACGCTTTCGGCAATATCTCCAACACGTTCGAGGTTCGAGTTGATTTTAAGTACTGCTAGTAAAAATCTCAAATCAATAGCTACCGGATTAAATAGTGCTAAAATATTTTCACAGTCGCGATCAATTTGTAATTCGTAACTATTTACTCTTTTCTCATTTACTAAAACTTCGCGCGCTAAATCCTTGTCCAGATTAATTAACGATTGTTTCGATTTATCAAGTTGTGATAAGACCAACTCGAACATGTCTAGCAAGTCTGTTCTTAATTGTTTTAATTCGTTATCGAGGTGTGTCATGGATTTGATTTATTAAACTATTAAACGCATAATTTTTTTGCATGTTGTAATCAACCAAAACGACCTGTAATATAGTTTTGGGTGCGCGTGTCGTTTGGGTTGGTGAAAATCTTTTTAGTGCTATCAATTTCTACTAACTCTCCGAGGTAAAAGAAAGCAGTAGTGTCGCTAATACGACCAGCTTGTTGCATGTTATGCGTAACAATAATGATTGTGAATTCGCTTTTGAGCTCATAAATCAGTTCCTCTATTTTGGCAGTTGAAATTGGATCCAAAGCGGAAGCTGGTTCGTCCATTAAAATAACGGATGGTTCAATAGCTAACGCTCGTGCGATACAGAGACGTTGTTGCTGTCCGCCAGATAAGGCCATTGCCGATTTTTTGAGTTTGTCTTTTACTTCATCCCAAAGAGCAGCCTGTTTTAATGATCGCTCAACTCTTTCTTCGATAAAAGATTTATGCGTGATGCTATTAACTCGTAATCCGTAGGCAACATTTTCGAAGATTGTTTTTGGGAAAGGATTGGGCTTTTGAAATACCATTCCTACACGTTTTCTCAAATCATCAATCTTCACTTCTTTACTATAGATGTCTTTTCCATCGAGTAGGCATTGTCCTTCAATTTTCACATCATCTATTAGGTCGTTCATGCGATTAAAGAGACGGAGGAAAGTGGATTTGCCACAACCTGAAGGACCTATTAATGCAGTCACTGTATTTTTTTCTATCGACATATTGATCCCTTTCAACGCGTGAAAGGTTCCATAATGAAGATGAACATCTTTACTCTCTATTTTAAACATGTTTGAATGCTTAATTGGTTTTGTACTTTTTGCCAAGATATCTTCTAACAGCATTGGCGATGAGGTTTAGAATTAATACTATCAATATTAAAACAACAGCAGTTCCATAAGCCATGGCTCTCGAATCTTTAATGTTTGTTCCGCTGGTTGATATTACATAAAGGTGATAGGGTAATGCCATTACTTGATCATGAATACTCGATGGTAATTTAGGAAGAAAGTAGGCCGCAACGGTGAATAAGATAGGGGCTGTTTCACCCGACACTCTTCCTATGCTTAGGATAAATCCTGTAATAATATTAGGTAATGCAACTGGTAACGTTACTCGATGAATGGTTTGAAGTTTTGTTGCTCCTAATGCAAGGCTTGCATGCCGATAAGAATCATCTACAGATTTAAGTGCTTCTTCAGTTGTGCGAATAATAACTGGCAATGCAAGTAGTCCTAAAGTTAAAGAGCCTGCTAGTATTGAATCTCCAAATCCAAGCTTATTTACAAAAAGTGCCATTCCAAATAATCCAAAAACAATTGATGGTATTCCTGCAAGATTGGCCGTCATTAATTGAACGAATCGTCGATACCAACTATCTTTAGTGTATTCGTTGATGTAAATTCCAGACATCACTCCTATAGGAAAAGCAAATATCATACTTCCTGTAATTAAGCAGAGTGTTCCAACAATTGCTGGGTAAATTCCACCTTTAGTCATGCCGTCTTCAGGCATTTTTGTGATAAAGTCCCAGTTAACAACATCAATACCTTTGTAGAGTATGAAACCTAATATAGAAAATAATATCCCCATCACACCTAATGAAAGCAATCTGAATATCCAGAATGCAATATTTTCGGCTAGCCGCTTACGTGATATCTCAAATAGTGTCATTATTTACTTTCCTATTCTTCGTTTCTTGGAGCTGAATTCGACCCAAAGGTTAATAATTAATGTTATTAAAAATAATATGCACCCTAAAGCAAATAGTGCTTTATAATGAATTCCGTTCGCAGGAGCTTCTCCAAGTTCTGCTGCAATAGTTGCAGGAATAGTTCTTACAGGTTCAAGTAATGTATGTGGAATAACAGCTGCATTTCCTGTTACCATAAGCACGGCCATTGTTTCGCCAATAGCTCTCCCAATACCAAGAATAGCTGCTGCCGAAATTCCTGAATACGAATAAGGTATTACAATTCTTACAATGGTTTGCCATTTAGTTGCACCCAATGCAAGACTAGCTTCCTTCATTGATCGCGGTGTATTTCTTAATGCATCTTCCGAAACTGTTATTATGGTAGGTAGTGCCATTATTGCAAGTATGATACTTCCTGCAAGGCCTGTTTCTCCAACTGGTAAATGGAAAGAGCTTTGAATTAGGGGCACAATTACAATTAATCCAAAGAAGCCATATACAACAGAAGGAATTCCTGCTAATAGTTCGATTACTGGTTTGAAAACTCTTCTCGTTTTTTCATTGGCTACTTCAGCCATGTATATGGCAGTTGCTAATCCGACTGGTAACGCAAAAAGTATGGCTACAAAAGAAACATAAAGCGTTCCTAAAATAAGAGGCAATACACCCAGTTGAACAGCTGGGTTTGCTGTTGGGAACCACTCGCTTCCGTTTATAAAAGAATACGGATTAATTTTGTCGGCTTGAATAATTTTTGACCTGTGACTTTTTAATAAGTACTTTTTTGAAAATACAGCAATCATACCTGATTGTGATTCTAATAACGAATCCATCTTTGCAGGTAGGTATTCAAATTCTGGTCCAAGTTCTTCTTCTGAAAAATAGTTATTGATTTCGTTGAAAGTAAAAAGGATAATAGAATCGTTTGATCCTCCAATTAATTTCCAATTTGTTATTTTCTGATCAAAAATATCTTTTATATCGGAGGAGGAAATATGGCTTACTTTATTTTGATGGTTCAATACAATAATGTTGTCGCCTTCTAACGGTGATTCTTTAAAAACAGAAAGCCCTTCACTAAACAGAAATACAATAATGAGCAGTACCGTTAATGTGGTAACGGTACTGCTTAGCATTAGTATGCCTTCTATTAGTTTATTTATGAATTTTTTAATCACAAATTTTTTTAATAATCTTTTTTAATTTTCTAAAAGTACAAAATTTGCAAATAGGAGACTTTTGGGTTTATTTATTGTCTAAAGTAATATATCCAACTTGATCAACAATCTTTTGTCCTTGAGCCGATAATACATATTCAATAAAAGGCTTTACGATTACTTCGGTTTTAACAGGATAGTAGAAAAACAAAGGACGCACAACAGGGTATGTTTTGTTTTTAGCAGTTTCTTTCGAAGGTTTGATATATGTTTTGCCCTTGTCAATTGAAACGCCTAATGTTTTTACTTCCTTGTTTACATACGCTAATCCTACATAACCAATAGCTCCTTTTGTTTGACTTACCGATTGAATAACGGCTCCAGAAGCGGGCATATTAAGGCAAGAAGCAGAATAATTTTTTCTGTTTAATAAGTGCTCTTTGAAGAACTCATAGGTTCCCGAAGAAGTTTCTCTTGCATACGCTACAATTTGCAAATCATCGCCACCGAGTTCTTTCCAGTTTTTAATTTTTCCTGTGAAAATTCCTTCAATTTGTTCACGGGTAAGCTGAGATACTTTGTTAGAAGGGTGTACAATAATACTTAATGCGTCGAAAGCAATTTTTACTTCTTTGTATGTTCTTCCGGCATCTTGTAATTTTATTTTCTCATCCATTTTAATTGGACGCGATGACATTGCAATATTTGTATTTCCATCAATTAGAGCAGCTATTCCAACGCCTGATCCACCACCTACAACACTTATATTTATGCTTTTGTTGGTTTTCATGTATTGTTCAGCTTCCTTTTGGCTTAGAGGCAAAACTGTATCACTTCCTTTAATAATAATTTTTTGAGAGAACGACAAATTGCTTGATAAAACTAATAAAGCAACAAGAATGTTTTTGA
>CAIRUC010000119.1 GCA_903881665.1 uncultured Bacteroidota bacterium
CATTAGCAAAACCAACGCCTCCACCTGTAGAAGAAATTTCCCATTGGTATGTTATGCCGGCACCGGTAGTAGTTCCTGTTGCTGACATTAAATATGTACCGTTAATACAGGCATTTGCAGTTGAAGGAGAAATTGTTCCTCCATTTGCTGAAGCACAAACATTAATTAGTACCTCGTCAGCACCAATAGTTGGATTAGTAGCAACTCCTTGCGGACGAGCTTCACCTTGAATATCAGTAGTAACACCAGTTCCTGTTGCACCTTTGTTCCATATATTATTTATGGTTTCAGAGCTAGAAGTATTTAAAAGCAAGTTAGTACTACTTGTAAAAGGAGCAGCTGATGTACTTGCGTATGATGCATTATCGTTTGTACCTGAGGCAGAAAGAGTACTTGAATAAGAACGTAAATTTGTTGCAGGAGTAATTGAACCTGAGTTAAAATTTGCAGCAGTGTAAATATTAAAAGTCGTTCCAACTTGAGCAATGCCTGGTCCAGTGCCAGCACCCATATAATAAGCATTATTATTAAGGGTCAAATTCATTGCACTTGTTCCCGCTGATGGCAAGTAGATAGATGCAGTAGCAGAACCACTAACTAAACCAGTCATAGTGTTAGCAAAAATATTATTTCTAACATCTATACCAGTAAGTGTTGTAGCTGTTATTGCAAAAGCAGCAGACATATTGAATGTTGTGCCTCCAGACAATACTGCACCGAAGATATTTACACTATTATGGTAAACTTTATGACCAGTACCTGCCTGAATTTTTAATCCTATAGCACCATATGTAGGATCAATCGCACTGTTTAATGTAACAGCGTTAATATCATAAATTATATTATTTGTTACATTAGTGTTAGTACCTCCTGAAAGTAAAATACCTGCAGAGGCATAACCACTAGTTGACCATTGGTATACAGTTGAAATTCTATTTGAGGATAGTGTAGCATTCGTACCAACACCCGATAAAACTCCAGCACATACTGTACTTGAAGCACCTTGGATGTTTGAGATTGTATTACCAGAAACAGAATATGCAAGAGCTCCACTACTCACGTTAATTCCTTGAGCAGATGCAGCGCCATTATTAATAACCCCAGAAATTGTGTTGTTATTAATAGTGACAGTGCCAGTTGTTCCAATAGCTGCATTTAATTCAATACCTGTAGTCAAAGTACCCACATAGGAAATAATATTTTGAATTGTATTGCCGGTTATTGATAGTCCAGTTACACCAGAAATCCAGATTCCTTTTGTATAAACTGTAGTTGTTGGCGATGTATAAGGTCTGCTTCCACTCAATGTGGCTGTTGCACCAACGGTATTATTTGTAATAGTAGGCGTTGTTGCAAAAGCTGCAGCCGAGCCATTAACCACAATTCCACGAGCACATTGATTTACAGCGTTGTTTGAGATGGAAGTATTGTTAGCTGTACATGAAGCAGATGTTGTATTGGTTGTTACAGAAGCAATTGCAACTGGTGTTCCCGTTGCAGTAGTTGATCCGTATCCTCCAACATAAATTCCAAAAGTTGTATTCTCTGCTCCAGTTGTGGAAGTCACTAATGAACTATTTCTAGTTGTAGCACTACCATTAATGTTACAATTAGTTATAGAATTATTATTTGCACTTGGTACAGATGTAGTATTAACAGCAATTCGTATAGCAGCTGTGTATGTAATTGTTGCTGCTGCGGTATTAGTAATTGTTAAATTACGATTTGTACCACCTATATTTGGATTATCTCCATTGATGGTTACGTTGTCGGCACCATTTAATTCAATCAATCCACGACCTGTTGCAGTAGCACCAGAAATCGTAAGTCCATCTGCAGTTGGTTGAACCAATACAGATGTATAAGAGGCCGAACCTGCACCCGTACTGTTAAGTACAGCTGGAGCAGTTTCACTTGTATTAGCATTTATGCTAATCACAATTGCCCCTTGGTGTGTTCCGGCGTTTATTGCATCAAACGCACCCTTTAAGGTCGTAAATGAACCCGAGGCGGTACCTGCTGATGCAGTTAATGTCACCTGTGCATTGGCCGTGACATTAAATAGCGCGAATACCGCTACCATTGCCGCAACCTGCAACCAACGCCAAAAGCCCCCGAAGGAGCCACGTGTTGAGTAGTTAGTTTTTGTCATATTATGTTAGTTTTTTAATTCTTAGTTATTTTCATGCTTGGAACCGTTCGCTAGAACCATGATTTTCCACACATGTATATTGAGTCGCCACTAACTCCATTTTGGAGTTAAGTGCTGTATAACGAAGAATGAATTCGTTGGAGAAAGAACCAGCTACATACATCACGTGATTTACATTTGATGCCGGTTGTGCAGAAGAAAGTACCTTTTCGGATAATCTGCCAATGAATCCATTTTTTAAAACTTCCACGGCATTCATTCGAGATACCGAGAAAGCACTAACACTGTTGATCTTTTCTTCTGAACGTGTTGATTCAGAAGATACTAACTGCCCGGGAATAACATCAAGAAAAGCCGGGCTACCGACAATTTTTGCGTTTTTCACAGACAGGGATGTCAAGTTCGAAGCGGTTGCACCTGAGGTTGACAGGTAGCAAACGACCATCGAAACCAACATCAGCCAACTTCCGAAATTTCTTCCGGCAGCAGCTTGATTCCTTTGGTTTAATTGGTTAATCATGTGATAAGTTAGTTTATTGATTGTTTGAATATTTTATTAATTAAATTACAATAATGCAGCATTAATTATTCTGTACGGAATATATATTTCGCAGAATAAATACTAATTAAAAAAAGGAACTATTGTTATTTGAATTCATTAAGTGGTTATTTTATTGGCCCTATTTTTATTGTTAATCTTCTACAAATAATTCGAAAATATTGCAATCATTTAGCGAATCAAAAAGGCTTAACATTAAACTATAACTCTTAATTGATACCACAATTTAATGCTATCATCAATACTATACAAGGTTGTCGATTTTTTTCACCCAATAATTTAGGTGATTGGCAAAAAAGGGGTTGATTATCAGCTCCATTAATTGCAAACAAACGATCATTTATTTTCAATAAATGCTTTTAAAACTGTAAGATTTTAAGATTTTTGAATAAATCATGAGTGGTAACATTCAATTTTTCGGATGTTTTTAGCTTTTTCGCTCCATTTTGACTATAATTTTTATCAAAAAGGCTATCCTTTATAATTGCTTTTTAATATGTACTATTTGTATACGACCCCATCATATTCTTTGTTCTAAATCACCTAAAAATTAAGCGTTAACACCTGTGTTTTAGAGGTGTCACTTCCCCGCTTTAAAAAGCTCCTTAACCCTCTCTATGAGAGGTGAATTTCATAACGAAATAAGTTTTATTAATTGTTCCAACCTTTAATGCCGCCTTTTAAAAAAAATTGCTGTTTCACAAAGACAAAAGCGTTAGAACCCTCGCCAACTGATATTAAAAAGTCTAATAGCAACATGCTTCTTCTTCATTATAATTACGAAGGGTTTTCTGCACCACAGAAGAAGAATGTTCTAGTTGAAAAGAGAACATTATTAAGAAAAGAGAAAACACTACCCCTAACACTTTATAAAAGTTAAGTGAGAAAATACGTTTCCTCCATACTTTTAAATATTAATATCACGCAAACATTTTTTTCGTAAAAAACTTATTCTGCATACGAGAGCTGCATCAATGCCTCACTATTATCGAAGAGCTAGGAAGAAAAAGGGAAGACTGATAGGATCACACTTTTACAGCAATAAAATCATTAATACATAATTCAATATAGCATTTCTTTGCCATGAACAGAGGCGTTTTTTACATTTTCAATAATTCATATTTGATTGCTTTGAAATAGCAATTTCGACTACTTTTGCTACACAATTAAAATTGTTGGCCATATGTCGAAGAAAATCGAAACGCTGGATAAAAATATTTCCGAAGCATTATTAGGAGGTGGTGAAGCACGTATAGCATCGCAACATAAAAAGGGCAAATTAACCGCCCGTGAGCGATTGCATTTTCTGATGGATGAGGGCTCATTCGAAGAAATCGGCATGTTTGTAACGCATCGTTCTAGCGAGTTCGGCTTAGAGCGCGAAAAATACCTTGGCGATGGTGTTGTAACAGGTTACGGAACAATAAATGGCCGTCCCGTTTATGTTTTTGCGCAAGACTTTACTGTTTTTGGTGGTTCTTTAAGTGAATCGCATGCCGAAAAAATTTGTCGTATTATGGACCTTGCCATGCAAAACGGCGTTCCTGTTGTTGGCTTAAATGACTCTGGCGGAGCAAGGATACAAGAAGGAGTAGTTTCGCTTGGAGGGTATGCCGATATTTTCTACCGAAACACATTAGCCTCTGGAGTAATTCCTCAAATTAGCGCTATTATGGGGCCGTGTGCGGGAGGAGCTGTTTATTCGCCAGCCATCACCGATTTCATTATGATGGTAGAAAACACCAGCTACATGTTTGTAACAGGACCAAATGTGGTAAAAACAGTAACGCACGAAGAAGTTACCAGTGAAGAATTAGGTGGCGCATCGGCACATAGCACCAAATCAGGAGTAACGCATTTTTCATGCGCCAATGAAATTGAATGTATAAAAAACATTAAGCGTTTACTGAGTTATGTTCCTTCAAATTGCGAAGAAGACGCGCCATCTGTTCCTTATGAAGAAGGCGATGAATTACGTTCTGCATTAAACAAAATCATTCCCGAAAACCCGAATCAACCTTACGATATTAGAGAAGTTATCGATGCAATAATTGATGATGATGGAGATGGATTTTTTGAAGTGCATAAAAACTTTGCCGAAAATATTGTTGTTGGATTTGCGCGTTTAGCAGGGAAATCGATCGGAATTATTGCTAATCAGCCGGCTTTCTTAGCTGGCGTATTAGACATTAATTCCTCCACTAAAGCGGCGCGATTTGTTCGTTTCTGCGACTGTTTCAATATTCCTTTATTAGTACTTGAGGATGTTCCTGGCTTTTTACCAGGAACAGATCAAGAGTGGCATGGAATCATCACGAATGGTGCAAAATTATTGTTTGCATTCAGCGAAGCTACTGTTCCACGTATTACTGTAATTACTCGTAAAGCTTATGGTGGAGCTTATGATGTAATGAACTCCAAACATATTGGCGCCGACATGAATTACGCATGGCCTACTGCTGAAATTGCAGTAATGGGAGCACGAGGCGCAGCGGAAATCATTTTCAAATCAGAGATTACAAAATCAGAAGATCCAACTGCTAAGCTGAAAGAAAAAGAAGATGAATATGTAAATCACTTTGCCAATCCATACCGTGCAGCAGAGCGAGGATATATTGATGAAATAATTACTCCTGATGTAACTCGACAAAAACTTATAAGAGCATTTAAGATGCTTGAAAATAAAGCAGTAAAATTACCAAGAAAAAAACACGCGAATATTCCTTTGTAATTCCCACTTACAACAAATAAAAAAATCCCGTTGGTTAGTCACGGGATTTTTTTGTTGGTATTAATGAAGGGAACTAATTTACTAATAAGTCTTCAATGCGTATAAGTTTCAAATATGGATCCATTACACGCGGTGAAGGAGTAGCCGCAATCTTATCAATTCTATTTCTTTTTACATGATACCATAATTGAATATAATATCCATTCATGTAGTATAGGTTAACACGGTATTGGCTATTCTGTCGTACAATCATAAATGTTGCATGATGCCAAACATGCCACGCTTTTTCGTCGAAGGTCAGCACATTGAATTGCTCTGCCGGAGGTATATTCTTAATCATAGTGTTTTTGTGTTCTGATGTATGCAAAATAGAACGACAGGCACTAATGAGCCCTTTTAATTTGGTAAACGGCAGTTAATATCGGGCAGATTGAATTGGCAACTGTGCAAAAAAAAATTCCTTGTTTTTATAAAGAAAAACAATAAAATCGTAGCTACACATTAGTAATGAAGCCTGTTAAAATTAATATTGGGGCTTCGCCACCTCTGCGCCCAGTGTGAAAAGAAAAGCGCCTCCACATCAGCTGCGTTTAAACAAAAGCGTAGCTTACAAAACGACAAAAAGGGCCACATCTTAATGATGCGGCCCTTTCAAATAACTTAACGAAAGATTATTTCGACAATTCAATACGGTGAACAGTAACACCTGAATTAGATTCTACTTTAATAAAATAAAGGCCGCGGTGTAAGTTCGACATATCCATAGAGTAGATAGAGTTGAAGTTACCTAAATCAACCGTTTTAACTTCTTTACCTAACATATCTAAAACATGAATCATTACACCTTTCAGATTTTCTTTGCTTAAGTCGATGTTAACGATTCCACGAGAAGGATTAGGATAAACTTGAATAGAAATAGACTTGTTAATTTCAGTGATTCCAGTAGCGCAGTTATTTGCTGTAGAAACGTTAGCCGCACCTGGAGTTGAACACATACGATTAAAATCAGTAGCGTTATTATTTGAATCCGTTCCGTCAGGGTAACGACCAATACTTAAGAAGTTATTAGGAGAGTTAGGAGAAATAGTAGTAAAAACAATAGTATCACTTTGTGCAGATGGAACACCTGCCCCTTCTAAATAAGGAGCATTGCAATTTCCTTCGTAACTAACCACATCAACAATACTACCGGTTGCAATTTCACGGATAAATATAGCATCAGGAGATGGAGTAGTAGCCGTTGCAGAAGCAGCATTTTGCATTGCATTAGTAGCAGGGGTTAATGCTAAGTTGCAGTTTGGAACATTGTTTCCAGAGCCGCAAATAACAAAAAATTGACCCGCGTTTAACGTTTGAACTGGCAAACCAATAGAATCATAAGGAAGGTTTCCTGTTGTTCCGCTTGAGCTTCCGTTGAATAATACTAAACGGTAGTCGCCTAAGTTTACAGGGCTTGAGCCGGCGTTAAAAAGTTCAACGTATTCGGCTGAATCGGTTCCAGGTTGATCATAATCGATCTCATTGATTACTAATTGAGCATTTGATTGAATACCTGCAACTAATAGTACAGTTAATACTGCAAGAATTCGTTTCATGGAATTAAGAGTAAAGATTTTCTTCATGTTATTGAATTTTCGTTTTTTTAAGTCCTGGCAAAATAAATTTTACCAGGGAGGCAAAGTTAAGGTTACTTTGAATAGGTTGGGCAAAATATTGCGTTTTTCTTGTGCTCTCTAATTTTAATCATTAATTATTGCAAAACAATCGATTATATCAATATAAAATCTGCGTTTTCTCCCAAAAACAGCTCACACACAAGTATCTTTTTACCCGAATTAACCCAAAAGACAGAAAAGAAGGCCATTTATCGACTGGTCTTCTCAAGATTCTGTCCATTTCGTACCCACATTTGGGACAACAAACAGGTATTTTGACCGCATTTTTATTTGCCTTCATTATAAACGGATCCATTTAATTGATTTTGAGAAGACAAAAGTCGGATTTGAATACCAAGACAACGTTAACGAAATCCGATAGTTATGTTAAAGAGATGAAGAAATTAGGTTGCTATTCAGTTAAATGGAGGAATAACCCATGAACCGCTCGAAGGCCATGCAAATTATTCTTATTTTCGCCACTTCGTTTAACATCAGATATGAAGCAATATCAACGCATTAACAACCTATTCGGCTGGATAGCATTTGCAATTTCCGCAATCGTGTACATTAGTACCATTGAACCAACCGGCAGTTTCTGGGATTGTGGAGAGTTTATCGCCTCCTCTTATAAACTTCAAGTAGGTCATCCTCCAGGAGCTCCATTATTTATGATGCTAGGAAGAGTTTTTAGTTTATTATCGGGAGGTAACGTAAGGTTGGTTTCGGTAATGATCAATATTCTTTCTGCATTGATGAGTGCTTTTACTATTCTATTCCTTTTCTGGACCATCACTGCGCTAGCGAAGAAAATGATTGTTAAAGGCAAGGAAATCGTTAACGAACACATTGTAGCCATCATGGGTGCGGGTATGGTTGGAGCATTAGCCTATACCTTTAGTGATTCATTTTGGTTCTCAGCAGTAGAAGGTGAAGTTTATGCCTCTTCATCTTTCTTTACAGCGATTGTAGTTTGGGCGATGTTTAAATGGGAGTCGGTTGCTGATGAAAAGAATGCAAATAGATGGATCATTTTGATTGCCTACTTGATGGGATTATCGATTGGAATTCACTTATTGAACTTATTGACAATTCCTGCACTAGCCTTCATCTATTATTTCAAAAAACACAAGCCTTCATTTACAGGAATTATTGCAACTGGAATGTTAGGGGTGTTAATTTTAGGAATCGTACAATTCGGTATTATTTCCGGGTTAGTAAAAATCGCGTCCGGCTTCGATTATTTCGCAGTAAACAAAATGGGATTGCCATTTTGGTCGGGCTTCATTGTTTTTATTTTGATCATTATCACAGGAATTATTTGGGGATTAAAATATACCAGCGATAAAAACAAACCTCTAATGAATTTGTCCATTTTATGTTTTGCTTTTATTCTATTCGGTTATTCATCGTATGCAATGATTGTTATTCGATCGTCGGCAAACCCACCAATGGATGAAAATGATCCTGAGCAAGTGTACAACCTATTGGGCTATATCAATCGTGAGCAATATGGCGATCGCCCATTATTTTACGGTCAATACTATACTGCACAACAAACAGGATTAGAGGAAGGATCTCCACAATACACCGTGGTTGATGGGAAATACGTTGAAACCGGGAAAAAATTATCTCCAAAATACGACCCTTCTGATTGCACTATTTTTCCGCGTATGTATTCATCGCAGGACAATCACATACAGGCATACAAAGAGTGGGCTGGAATAAAAACAGATCGAACTCCGACATTTGCAGAAAACTTAAAATTCTTTTGGAGTTATCAAGTTGTGCATATGTATTGGCGTTATTTCATGTGGAATTTTTCGGGAAGACAAAATGATATCCAAGGCCACGGCGGCATCTCTAAAGGAAATTGGTTGAGTGGAATCAAGTTCATTGATGAAATGCGATTAGGCCCTCAAGACAATATTCCTGAAAGCATGAAGAATAATCGCGGCTACAACCGATTCTTTATGTTACCCTTTTTGTTAGGTGTCATAGGATTAGTATTTCATTATAGTAAATCGAAAGAAGATTTCTGGACGGTAATGCTCCTCTTCTTCTTCACAGGAATGGCAATCGTTCTTTATCTTAATCAATATCCATATCAACCTCGTGAACGTGATTATGCGTATGCTGCCTCTTTCTATGCTTATGCAATGTGGATCGGATTAGGCGTATTAGGAATTATTGAAAAGCTACGAACAAAGATGTCATCCACGGCTGCAAGTGGAATTGCAATTGCGCTGTGCTTATTTGCTGCACCAGGATTAATGGCAAAAGATGGATGGGATGATCATAATCGTTCACATCGTTATACATCACGTGACATAGCATGGAACTATTTACAAAGTTGCGCACCAAATGCCATCATCTTTACAAATGGAGATAACGATACCTTCCCTCTTTGGTATGCACAAGATGTAGAAGGTATTCGACAAGATATTCGTGTAGTTAACTTAAGCTTATTGAACACCGATTGGTATATCGATCAAATGAAAGCGAAAGCCTATCAAAGTGAGCCAGTACCATTCAGCTTAACACACGATAAATATGTACAAGGAACACGCGATTATGTTCCTTACTACGATCGCCAAATTCCGGGGTACATCGATATTAAAGATGTTATTGATTTCATAGGAAGCGATGCTGCTGAAACAAAAGTGAAGACACAATCGGGTTCTGAATTAAGTTATTTCCCAACAAAGAAATTCCGTTTAATAGTTGATAAAAAAGCGGTGCTTTCTTCAGGAACAGTCCGACCGGAGGATGCCTATAAAATTATTGACACGATGTATTGGGAATTAGACAAATCATACTTGATGAAGGCTGATTTAATGGTTCTTGATTTAATTGCACATAACAACTGGAAACGCCCAATTTACTTCGCAGTAACAGTAGGGAACGACAGCTATATGAACTTAGAGCCGTTCTTCCAACTAGAAGGATTAGCTTATCGTTTAGTGCCTATTAAGAATACGCAAGATGCTTCAGGTCAAACAGGAAAAGTTGACGAGAAAATTATGTACAATAACATGATGAATAAATTCCTTTGGGGAAATATGAATCGCGAAGATGTATACCTCGATCAAACGAATATGGGCATGACGATGAATTTCAGAAATAACTTTGCACGTTTAGCGGAAACATTAATTACGAATGGAAAGCGCGATTCAGCAATTACTGTACTTGATAAAATGAATGAAGAAATGCCTGACAAAACTGTTGGCTATAATGTGATGATGTTGCGTCCGATTGAATTATACTTTGCGGCAGCTCAAACGAATCGTCCAACTTCTGACAGCGCTTTAAATAGTAGTACGGTTGAACTCCCTGAGGCAAGAAGAAAACATTCATTAGAAATGGCTATTTCGATCACAAAGCGTTTATCAGAAATTTATGATAATGAACTTGATTATTATATGTCGTTGAAAGGAACCGAGTATTTAAAATTTGTTGACCGTGATTTAAATCAATCTTTAGCAATTTATAATGAATTGATAAGAATGGCAACGAATGCAGGACAAAAAGAATTAGTAAAAAAATTAGAGCCTAAATTTAAAAAATACGAATCGGCATTTATGGGGTCACAACAAAATCGATAATTAAAATTGTAAAACACCAATTTTTGCAGAGCGCCAAAGGATAAAAAAATTCTTTGGCGCTTTTTTTATTAATGTAATAATCTAGCTAATTATTAGTAAAATATTATTGCACAAGTTTTACCAATTAAAAATGAATACGCTGTTTTTATCTGCTCTTTTTAAAACCTTGTTTGGCTTCTATTTATAATGATGTTTTTTATTAGAAAAATAAAGTTTAATTAAAACAACTTTAGGTGATTTACTTCAATTACAAACCAATTTTTTTAAAACACTTGACTCGTATTAGTGAATTATTGTTGTTTTGTTAGAAACCTAAAACCGTTAAGTATTTATGAAAAAACACTTTCTTAACCTGAAATGGCAATCTGTGCTATTGTTATTTTTTATTTCAACTTCTTATGCACAAGTAAACAATTGTTCTGGTTTCCGCACCCAAACTCAGGGAGGATGGAGCTCAACACCATCTGGCACAAATCCAGGAACCTATTTGGATGCCAAATTTAGCACTGCATTTCCAACAGGACTTATTATTGGCTGTACACGAACATTAAAATTGACTACCTCTAGTGCTGTACGTGCATTTTTACCTCAAAACACTACACCAACAGGTTTTACTTCCACAAGCTTAACTAATCCAACAAAAAGCAACTACAACAATGTTTTAGCTGGGCAATTAGTTACTCTTGCCCTTACCTTAAAATTTGATCAAATCGATCCTAATTTTTCTGTAACATCATCGTATTTAAAAGACCAAAGAATTGCTAGCGGTATATTTAAAGGATGGACTGTGCAACAGCTGTTTGATGAAGCTAATAAAAAAATCGGAAGTTGTACTGCCGCTAACTATTCATATTCACAATATAACGACGCGCTTAATGCAATTAATACTAATTATGATAACGCAACCATTAACAATAATTTTTTAGTTTGTCCTTTATCAATTAATGGTGTTAGCTCAAACCTACAATGTAATAGAGATGGGTCAGGAAGCATCAACGTTTCTATAACAAATGGTATTCCTCCTTATTCTTTCGTTTGGAGTAATGGAGCGACCACGCAAAATTTAACAGGGTTACAAGCTTTGATTTATTCGATGCATCCTTTGGATCTGGATCTAATCATTTAGATGCGATGTATATTACAACGGGAACATTTACAGGAATGACTATTAATGAACTACTAGAAGAAGCAAATAACTTTATTGGAGGTTGTGCATCAACTTATAGCGCATCAACATTAAATGATGCATTAACAGCCTTTAATGAAAACTATGACAATGGAACTATTGATAATGGATTTTTAAATTGTACGTTAGCGAACGATAGAATAGTATCAGTAACTTTATATGATGGAATAAAAGCATACCCAGTACCTGCTAACAATGAAATCTTTATTCAATTAAACAATCAATTAGGATCAATCGTTACTGTATCTATTTTTGATTTAACAGGAAAGCTTTTAATGAAGACAGCGACTGTAGATTACGCTTCAAGCAACTTAATTAGAATTAACACGAACAATATAAAAAACCAGCCAGTGTTAATTAAAATTGATGGAGAGAAAGGAGTAAAAAGTATTCCAGTATTGATTTTACATAATTAAAAAACACAAACCATGAAGTCTCAAAAGTAAAATTAGTAATGGCTTTATGAGCTCAAAAAAAGAGGCGGTCTCAAATTATTGAGATCGCCTCTTTTTATATATTTCTTGTCTACTTTTTAATCCACTTATATGACCTTTCATTAATGGCAACAATATACATTCCCATTTGTAAATTATCTGCTTCGATTACATTATACATCCCGTCTAAGAGATAAAACGTTTTCTGCAGTACCATTTTACCTTCCAACGTATAAATTGTAATACGCGCATTATTTAAGGGTTCACTCGCGTGTATAATTAAACTAGAAGAGGGGTTTATAATTTGAAAATTATTTTCAGGAATGCTGTTAGTAGTTAATCCAACCGCTAATGGCCCAATAGTTCCATCATCATTCAAATTTTGCGCATAAATTCCATTATCTATTCTAGTATCTGACCATACAATAATAAGAGATTGATTCATAAAAGGAGTACTTCCCATATCATCTTTATTACTCAATGCGGCGCAAATTGTTTTTTGTCCGAAAGCCCATTGTTTCACTCCCATACTATCGATAGCGGTACCTTTTATTTTCTGGTTATTAAAACCACCAACCATATAAAGTATCACTGCCTTATTTCCGTTCTGCGCAATTCCGAAAGGATAAATAATATCTGGAGTTTGCGCATCAACCACAACGCCATCGGCACCTAATAATACTGAACCGGTGGCACTCACACGTTGAACAGAACATCCTGCTGCACTCTGAGAAGTGTTTGTAACCTGCAAAGCAATCCAAGTTTGATTTGAAGCATCATGGTGAACATAACAACCCATGTACGATTGAATAGCCGTAGATGAAGTAAGAGGAGTTCCAGTTGCGCTCCATTTTGCTCCTGTTGAATCCATGTGTTGGAGGTATACACAAGTTAGTCCAGCATTGTTTGGATTAGACGTATTAAAGGCACAAAGAATACCTGTATTCCCATCAGATATAACTGTTGGGAAAAAGAAAAAGGTAATTGTTTTTGAAGTCAATAAAACGGGAGCCGCCCATACTTGCACATACGCTGCATCTATTTTTTGCACATACATTTTCGAAGTTGTTGCTGGAAAATTTCCTGCTTCCTGAACATATTGAAGATAATACTGTGTGTTTCCTAAAGGTACGATATAAGGACGTGAGTATCCAGTACCGGCAGTTAACGATTTTATACGTTGAGGCGATGATCCATTAATTGGTTGCCCTGAGAAAGGATCTAACTCATAATAACAAACCCATTTAGCATTAGAAGCAGAATATTCATTCCAAGCTACGATAACATTATTATTTCCTAGAATGCCAACAACAGGAGAAAGCCCTTCAGCTCCATCAACATCCTGCAATACTATTCCGTTTGTTTGCCAGAAAGCAGTACCTGTACTATCTATTTTTTGCGCTACAATTTGCATAGATCCAGTACGCTGATCCTGAAATGCCACTACTGCATTCCCCAATTGGTCTGTTTTAAGATCGTATCGATAGAGCGCGGTATTTTGAGGTGCATTACTAACAACTAACCCTGTTGCACCCCATAACTTATTTCCTGCCGCATCGAGGCGATTCATTTTTAAGACGTAGCTTCCTGTTGACTGATCAAACCAAGAAATATAAGCTCCACCATCGGCTCGAGGCGACACAAGCGGAGTGGCCTGTTCAGATCCGCTTTGGTCCTGAATTACTTCATTTAGCAGAGAGTCGTTTGTAAATTGTGCTTGTGTTTTAACAGAGACTAGCAAGGCCAATGCAAGGAGTAATTTTTTCATCATTCAATTTGGATTTGAGGATGAAGGTAAAAAAATATTGAGAAGGGAAAAGCAATCGGTAAAAAAATGATGTAGCCTATTAACCTTCACCACTATACAAATGCCTATTTTTGGCGCATGGTTAAGCCGCCACTTTACTTAAGACGCTTATATCCAGGAGTAACCTGGAACTTTAAATGTGCTGAAAAAGTACTTTATTTAACATTCGACGATGGGCCTGTTCCGGAAGTCACGCCTCAAGTATTGTCGATTTTAAAAAACTACAATGCATCGGCAACGTTCTTTTGTATCGGCGAAAATGTAGTGAAGTATCCTGAACTTTACGAGCAAGTAAAAGAAGCTGGTCATCGAATCGGGAATCACACTTATCATCATTATAACAGTTGGAAAGTACATTATCGCGATTTTATTAAAGATGTAGAAAAGGCAAAAAAAATAATTCAATCGGACCTGTTTCGCCCTCCTTACGGAAAGTTAACGGCGCGTACATTATTTACGCTGAGAAAAAAATTTCGCATAATTATGTGGGATGTCATATCGTGTGATTTCGACACAAAAATTTCAAAAGAACAAGTCCTTTCTAATGTATTAGCACATGCCAAAAATGGTTCTGTAATCGTATTTCACGATAGCATTAAGGCTTCAAAAAACATATTGTTTGCATTACCAGAAGTGCTAAAATATTTTTCAGAAAAGGGATATGAGTTTCGAAAAATTGATTAATCTTCTTTCTTCTTGTTGTTATCACTACTCTTATTATTCGCCTTAATTAAAACATAGCTTATCGAAAACATAGCTGCTGTTTCGTTAGTTTTTAAATTCTTGTTATTTAATGATGAGAGGTCGCTAATGTTTTGCAAGCCTGCATCGTTTCGTAATTCAAGTCCGAAATTAAATCTCTTTGTAATTGGAAAACAAATTCCTAATCCTAATGAAATTCCCCATTCTTTCGACTTTAATGTTGAATCAATATTTGTTTTTGTTGCTTCAATAGGTGCTATTGAAGGGGTTAATTTTTTTGTAGTTTTAAGCACTCCAAGATAGGGTCCAGAATTCAAGTAAAACTTAAATCGATTCCCGAATGAAAACCGTATTAACAAAGGAACATTCATATATTTTAATTGCGTTTTAACATCAACAGTTACAAGAGGATTCCCTGCATTATCTGTATAAAGCGTTGGCGTTATATTTCCTTTTTCATTGTACGAAATACCGGGCAAAATCGAAACAAAACGATTAATACGATATTCCAATGAAAAGTCTCCCATTATACCAATCAATGGATTTGAAGAATTAAAAATATCATTGCCTCTTAATGTTGAACGATTGGGGCCACCAGCAAATTTAATTTCAAGTTTTGATGATTAACCATTTGAAACAACAGATAAAAACACAATAGTTACTGTTAAATAATAGTATAATGCGGGCGAGAATTTTCTCATGATTTTTGTGCTAAGGTACTAACAGTTTCCTAAGCATTAAAATGTAGTGCTTTTTAAAAATTACAAGAGCCCTTCTCAAGGCTCTTGTAAAAACTATCGGATTCCGGTCAACGCATTTGAAAGGTTTTCCGTAGCTGTAATGATAGACGCCATTTAAATTAAAAAGGTTGCATGGAATTTAAAAAGGGCGATAACCACATCGCCCTACCATTCAACCATTATTCAATCAAACCTACTATTAAAATTACCCATATTCCTATTTTGCGGGCATAGTAAGTTGCACTGGAATTTATCGCTTTAAAGAAATTAATTTGAAATTGTGTATAGTTAGTGCCTGTAGATGCAATAAAGTTTCAGTTGCACTTGGTTTTTGAAAATAGCACTTATAATATTACTTATCAATTCTTTATAACTTATCTAAGGACAAATAACACACCTCCTTCTTTTTTCATTAGTACTTATACATCTATATGCCCGCATAAAGAAAGGGGAGTTCATCTCCCCTTTCTTTATTTCAATATTAAATTTTAATGTGCAAAATCAAATAATGTATTCGATTGTATCAATACAGGGTCATTACTCCATGTTTCAATTGAATTTCTATGCTTCACAACCACGTAATATGAATTACCAATTGTTGCTCCAGAGAATTGTGCGATGGCATTTCCATAGATATCTAGAATTACAGTTTGAGTCTCAATAGCAGCATATGGTGCATTTTCATCATGTAATTCAATGATTAATGAGTCTACAGCATACGCATCAGTTGTTAACCCATTGTTGTAAAGAACAGGTGTCATTTGACCGCTTCCAATATAGAATCCTTGAATAAATAACTTCAAGTGCAATGTAGCCGTTGACGGTAACACAGTAAAAATACTATTACTAGTTACAGGACCGCATACATTATTGGATAGCGTAATTAAACCGTTTTGAGCCCCTACAGGTACCACTACTGTAATTGTAGTATCATCAACAACACTAAAGCTAATTGCAGCAACATTATTGAATAACACAGATGTTATACCAGTGAATCCGCTTCCCTTTATTGTAATTGTTGTGCCTATAATTGCTGAAGCTGGTTGAATAGATGTGATAAAGGCATTTTCATCAATCAAGTTATCGCAATCATCATCGATGCCGTTGCAGATTTCTGTTGCACCTGGATTAATGTTTGCATTTGTATCATCGCAGTCTGTTCCTAATGTTGTTGTACTAAATCCTGTTAAAAAGGCAGCACCGTAGCATTGAGTTGATGATCCATTGTCATAACCATCACGATCATTATCGATATACAAAATGATATTTTGGTAAACGTTGTTGTTATTATCGTTGCAATCGGTATTGTTTAACACATACCCAGCTCCTGGATTTGAACAAGCGCTTAAGGATGTTGTTGAACCATATCCGTCGCCATCAACGTCACTGTAATAAGTCGTGAACGTTAAGCCTTCATCCGATTGTGTATCGCAGTTGTCATCAATGCCGTTGCAGATTTCTGTTGCGCCAGGATTAATGTTGTTGTTA
>CAIRUC010000120.1 GCA_903881665.1 uncultured Bacteroidota bacterium
ATAATTATAACAATGGCCAGAATTAATGCGCTAAATTTCATAGTAAGGTTTGACGAATGGGGCAGGGGGTAAATTGCAGAAATTTTTAAATTAAGGGGCTAAACGGAAAACCATCCAGCCTCCTGGTGAATCTTCATATAGAAAACGGTCGTGTAGACGGTTTAGTCGTCCTTGCCAAAATTCAATTCGTTGTGGCTTTACAAGATATCCTCCCCAGTGCGGCGGCCGATGTACTTCTATATCCTGAAATTGTTCGGTATAACGAGCAATTTCATCTTCTATTACCTTCCGAGAAGCAATGATAGTACTCTGTGGCGATGCCCAAGCTCCAATTTGACTTTCTCTTGGTCGTGTTTTGAAATATTGATCCGATTCTTCTACTGTCAATTTAGAAATTTCCCCCTCAATACGAACTTGTCGCGCTAATGGCTGCCAGAAGAAGTTTAATGATACAAAGGGGTTTTCTAGTAGTTCATTGCCTTTACGACTATCATAATTTGTGTAAAAAACAAACCCACGTTCGTCAACACCTTTTAATAAAACAATACGCGAAGAGGGTTTGTTATTCGATACCGTACAAAAGTCCATGGCATTCGGTTCGGGTGTATTCGCATCTGTAGCCTCTTTAAACCACTTTTCAAAGTAATGTAGTGGGTTATCCATTAAATCATTTTCGCGAATGATGCCATGATCGTATTGCTGACGCATATGTTGTAAAAAGTGGTTGAATGGCTTATTTGACATGAAGTAAGATTTAACTAGTTTTTACCAGATTACTAATCGTTTGAGAGCCGGATCCTTTCAGTTGATTGTAATTTCTTTTTAAAATAATCAATGCAAAAGTCATGGTTTATTGCCTTAATTCCCAATAAACAGCTCTATTTATCATTACTTGTGCCTAATTCGGTAGCAAGTAACAACATCAATGTATTAGCTTTGATGCCTAAATCGTGAATGTAAGTAACAATTCTAATTCATTGGAACAAGCCCCCATTATTTCAGTTAAACTATCTAAACTTACAGGACATGAAAAAGCTGAAAAATCCTATTGCAGGTAGTCTGCTGATCTCAGAGCCCTTTTTATTGGACTCTTATTTTAAAAGATCGGTGGTATTACTCAGTGAACATGACGAGAAAGGTACACTTGGATTTATTCTAAATAAGCCTACCGATGTGATGTTAAACGAGGCCGTAGAAGACTTTCCTCCGTTTGAATCTCCGCTTTATTTTGGAGGTCCTGTTGAAACAGATACTCTCTTTTATTTGCATACGATGGGCGACCAATTACCTGGATCGAGAGAAATAGCACCTGGAATTTGGTTTGGAGGAGATTACGATCAATTGAAGTTTTTGATCGATACAGGTCAAATCGGACATGATCAAATTCGATTTTATGCCGGATATTCCGGTTGGGATCCCAAACAGCTTGATAATGAACTCAAAGAAAAGTCATGGTTGGTTTCAAATGCAACGCCAAAATTTACTTTCTTCGATAATCCTAAGGTGCTATGGAGTCAGGTATTAAAAAGCATGGGCAATGAATATGCGATCCTGGCTAACTTCCCTGAAGATCCCAATTTGAATTAAAGTAAATTATTAATAAAAAAGAGACGCTCCGGTTGAGGTGTCTCTTTTGTTTTTTTTATATATTATATATTAAAATTAATGGGTAGGGCGCTAGCTTGTTTTTGCTGAGAAGGGATTGCTATATTTGCAATATGCAACTGCGCGTACTCGAGATCAATGATTTTGTTAATTCTTTTAAGAAGTCGGGTGCGGTATTACTTGATGCGAGAAGCTCTGGAGAGTATGAAAAAGCGCACATTCCTGGAGCTGTTTCATTGCCTTTACTTGATAATGAGTCGCGCGCAATTATAGGCACCACTTATAAGCTGCAGGGTAGGGAAGCGGCTGTTTTGAAAGGCTTTGAACTTGAAGGCCCACGTTTTCACGAAAAGATTTTGCGTGCTGTTACGCTTGCGCCCGAAAAACAAGTTTATATATATTGTTGGCGCGGTGGCATGCGTTCAAATATATTAGCTTGGCTGCTTCAGATGGCAGGATTTAAAGTTACCTTGTTAAAAGGTGGATATAAAACCTTCCGCCATTGGGTTATCGAGCATTATAAAACACCTAGAAATTACTTGGTTTTGGGAGGTAAAACAGGATCGGGCAAGACTGAAATATTACATTTGATGAAGCAAGCTGGCGAACAAATCATAGATTTGGAAGGGTTAGCAAATCATAAAGGTTCAACGTTTGGTGCTTTAGGTCAACTTCCTCAGCATTCGCAAGAGCATTTCGAAAATTTATTAGGTTGGGAACTATCTGATTTAAATTCTGCAAAAAGAATATGGATTGAGAACGAAAGTCGATTGATTGGAAGGAACTGTCTTCCTCCCGCGTTTTACGAACTGCAAATAACTTCACCTAAAATATCGGTAGACGTGGGTACTGAAGTAAGAACCCAACGAATCATTTGCGAATACGCCAATTTTCCTGTAGATATTCTTATTGATCGTACTGTTTCTGTGAAAAACAGAATGGGTCCACAACATTCGAAAATGGCAGTAGAATATTTACAAGTTGGCGACTTTCCTGGTTGGGTGGGCAAGATGCTTGAATATTACGATAAAACCTATTCACACAGCTCGCAGCAACAGCCCAATAGTATCGACACGCATGTATCATTTCGTTGGGATGATTGGGAGATGTGCTTACAAGAAATAATAAAAAAGGCAAATGAAATTGCCATTTAACAATATGTCAGTAAAACTAACTTCATATAGTCATGGTGCCGGTTGTGGATGTAAAATAGCTCCTGCCGTACTCGATAAAATTTTGTCGAACACCAGAAATACACTGCACTTTCCTGCATTATTGGTAGGTAATCAGTCGAATGATGATGCTGCTGTAATGGACCTAGGCAACGGAACTGCAATGATCTCAACAACCGATTTTTTTATGCCGATTGTAGACGATGCTTTCGACTTCGGAAGGATTGCTGCCACCAATGCAATTAGTGATGTGTACGCTATGGGCGGAAAGCCGCTAATGGCTATAGCTATTCTTGGTTGGCCGATTGATAAAATTGCACCCGAAGAAGCGGGGCGCGTATTGGATGGAGCAAAACAAATTTGCGAGGAAGCAGGTATTCCATTAGCCGGAGGACATAGCATTGATAGCCTTGAGCCGATTTTTGGTTTAGCTGTGAGTGGAATTGTGAATGTTAACAACATCAAGAAAAACAATACGGCACGAGAAGGTGATCTATTATTCATCACTAAGCCGATTGGAGTAGGTACGGTAAGTACTGCAGCGAAGAAAGGGATTGCAAATGAAAATGATATTGCGGCAGCCATTAAATCAATGACGACTCTGAATAAGATAGGCGAAGAATTAGGAGGGTATGAAGAAGTACATGCTATGACGGATATCACAGGCTTCGGATTCTTCGGACACCTTATCGAAATGGCCGAAGGCAGCGGATTAACGGCCTCGATTGAATTCAAAAATGTGAGTGTGTTTTCTGGATTAAAGGCCTATTTCGATCAAAATGCCATACCGGCCATAACATATCGAAATTGGAATAGTTACGGCGAAAAAATTAACGAGGTAGGAGTGGATGCTTTGCATATCGGCTGTGACCCTCAAACCAGCGGAGGACTATTAATTTCCATACAACCTGAATTCGAAAATCAACTGCTAGAAATTTTCCTTCAAAATAATATTAACCCCGATCAATTTAAATGCGTGGGACAAATGATTGCAAAAGGAGAAAAGGTAGTTGTGGTGAGGGAAGTGAGATGAAAGGCAGTTTGATTTATGATTATTAAATAGCTAGAATCAGCTTTAGTCTGAAATTATATAAGTATTTCGATTGTAAGTTTGGTATTTGAATTTAATATTGGTTTTGTTGCTTTTTTATAAAAGACCATTAACTGAAAATTAAGAGGCGATTTCTCTATGATAATTGTTTTGATATTCAATTATAAATTAGTTAATTAACAATATATTTTTAATTTAAATAATTGACAAGCAATTGTTAATGTATTAATAATTAAAATAGTTGTTTATAACTTGCTTTATAATTAGGAAAGTTTCGGAACATTATGTAATTTCACAAACACCAATTTTCACCGAGTTATCTTAAATCACTATGAATCGACTTTTACTCTTGATTTTTTCTTTGATGTTGTATGTGAATGGGTGGGCGCAGGATCCTTCATTTTCTCAAATAGACAATGTGCTTACATATTATCATGCTTCCTTTATGCCAATTAAAAGTGGGATTAATGTTTCTGGAGCGTATCGTAATCAGTGGAGTCAAGTACAGGGAGGGTTTACAACTCGATTTTTGCATGTAGATTTTAAACCAGGTAAAAAAAATACAGGATTTGGTTTAAATATTCTAAGTGATGTTGAGGGTGCTGCATTTATCAAAAGCCAACGATTTGATTTAATAATTAGACAAAAATGTCCAATTAGATATAAAATAAAGAAAAAAGAACTTGTAAGTATAAATATTGGTGGTTATGTTGGTTTGCAAAGTAAAGCATTAGATTGGTCTAAATTAGTTTTTTCAGATGAAATAGATCCAGTATTTGGAATTTATCAAAATTCTTCTCAATTAGCCCCTACCATAGCAAATAGTCTTTTTTATGATTGTGGTTTAAGTCTTTCTGGGGAATTTAAATTTAAAATTAATGAATATAAAATCCCACTTGATATTCATACATCAGTTAATCATTTTATTTCTAGAGGATGGGAGTCATTGCAAGGATTGAGTACTAGATTACCTAAGTTATTTGTGTTCACAGCCACGACTACCATACAAAAAAATGATTTTTACAATACGCCTTTAATTAAGCCGTCACTTCAATACGAGAAGCAAATGACAATTCACAGAATTAAGTTAGGCTCTTTAGTGGGTTATCTTGATGAAAGAAATGATAGATCTTTTTATGTTGGAATGTATTATTCAACTCAAATAAATACTGAATACAGAGGTAATGCATATTCAATTATACCAACAATGGGATACGAAAAAATATTTGGTGATTTTTTAATGGG
>CAIRUC010000121.1 GCA_903881665.1 uncultured Bacteroidota bacterium
TGTCGGGGTGGCAGGATTCGAACCTACGACCTCCTGCTCCCAAAGCAGGCGCGATACCGGGCTACGCTACACCCCGAGTGGTGTAATTTTATTATGTTATCAATGTTTACGAAACTCTTAACATTGAACGGCTAAAGTGCCTGGCGGTGAGGGCGGGATTCGAACCCGCGGTACAGTTACCCGTACGACAGTTTAGCAAACTGTTCCTTTCGGCCACTCAGGCACCTCACCATTTTGTGGGGCTGCAAATCTAAGAAGAATGGCATATCTTCCAAAATTTTCTATTAAATTTATTGTTTCTTACTTCAATTTGTTTCAGATTCTATATTTGCACTATGCTTATACGCCGTTATTATTCCGCTATTTCTGTATTCAACTTACTCATTTTTACGTGTTTTCTAGTTTCATGCTCTAATTCTAAGTCGACTTTAAGTACATCTGAAAATGCTTATAATTCTTTTGAGGAAATGCCGAATTCAACGAAAATGGAGTCGGATTGGTCGAAAAGCAACATTGTTTTCGTTCATATTTTGGCCGAGCCCGACAATTTGCATCCTACAAACGGCACATCTCAAACCCGAGCAGAGCTTTTTTTATATCTACATGCCGGATTATTACGAACCGATTTGCGTTCTGGATTAATTCAACCTGGCATCTGTACTTCTTTGCCTCAAATATCTTCCGATCAAAAATCGTTAACTTTTAATTTAAGGGATGATGTGAAATGGGATGATGGTTCTCCTGTTACTTCTGATGATGTTTCCTTTACAGTGAAAGCTTCTAAATTTAAATTAACAAATAATCCTTCTAACAAGTTTTATTTTGAGAATGTAAAGGAAGTGATAATGGATGCTTCAAATAAGAAACGATTTACGATTATAATGAATCAGGTCTTTGTTCAAAATGTAGCAATGTGGTGCGATTATCCAATTATTCAACGTAAGGTATACGATCCTTCCTTCGTTTTATCTGCAACTTCCTTTGATGTTTTAAATGACACGAGTAGTCACCCCGAATTGGATAAAAATCTTTCGAACTGGGCCGACGGGTTTAATAGCGTGGGTTCGGGTGCCAATGTAAATACAATTTGCGGTCTTGGTCCATATAAACTTATTTCGGCAGAAACGGGTTCTTCTTGGGTGCTTCAGCGAAAAGAAAATCATTGGAGCAATAATTCTTCTAGTTATAATGAGAAGAGTTATCCCCAAAAAATAATTTTCAAAGTAAATCAGGAACCTGTTTCTCAAAAACTTGAATTTCTTTCGCAGAAAATAGATGGTAGTGGATACCTAGGTACTAGATTACTATTCGATTTGCAAAATGATTCATCGTTTAATCGTAATTACCATAGTAAATTCATAGATACCTATGGGTATACGTATATAGCTATGAATATGCATCCAGATGGAATAAAACATGGATCTTGTTTAAATGATTTGAATGTTCGTAAAGCACTCGCTTTTGCAGCTCGTATCGATGATATGATTAAAGTAGTTAATAAAGGTGTGAATAAGCGTGTTCCCGGCCCCGTTTCTCCTTTGAAGAAGGAATCGAATAGTGCCCTGAAAATTATTCCATATAATATAAAAAAGACCATTCAGTTACTTGATAAAGAGGGTTGGGTAGATGCAGATAATAATGGAGTTCGTGAGAAAATTATTAACGGAAAGAAAACGGAGTTGATTATTGAATTGGCGTATCTTTCGGTGATACCTGAGTGGAAAGAAATGGCTACTATTATTGCAGAAGGAATGAAGCCTGCTGGAATAAAAATTGTTGCTATCGGATACGACTATCCGATGTGGCTTCTAAAAGTAACCACACACGACTTCGAAATGGCAATGGGAGCATGGAATACTACTTCTCTTCCCGAAGATTATAGCCAACTATGGTCAACAAATAGTTATTTGAATCAAGGAAGTAATTATACAGGATTTGGTTCGGCTTTTACGGATAGTTTAATAAATGCAATTTCCACTACAATGGATAATGATAAACGAATGAAACTCGAATTTCAAATGCAACAGGCAATTTATGATCAACAACCGTATATCTTTTTATATGGATTGGTTCGTCGTTGCGTAATGCATAAGCGTTTCGCTGGTGTTGAATTTTATGCCGAACGACCGGGTTTACTTTATAATCATGTTCAACTACTAAATCCTTCAGCTACGAATGCAGTTAATCCTTAATTATTGATGCGTAAATTCTTCGGCATTGTAGCCACCTTGTTTATTTCTGGAGTAGTCATTTTGTTGGCGTCGTTCTTATTGCTAAAAATGCGGACTGGTGATACGCTTTTGTCGCTGCCAGGAATGTCGGGAAGTTCAACTAATTCTATTACGGTTAACGATGAAAGATATAAAGAATTATATATTCAATATGGCTTGAATTTGCCTGCTTTCTATTTGTCGCTAGGTAATGCTGCCGTTCCCGATTCGTTTAATTATATTCCCGCTGCCAACGATAAAATGTTTCTAATTAACTTGAGTCGTGAAACGGGTCGCCCAGAAGTAATTCTAGAAATTAGAAATCTCTTGCAGAAATGTATTGCCGAGTCGAAATTATTTTCTCCCGATTATCAATGGCTCGTTTCGCGCGAAGTGATGGGTTTGCTAAAGTCTGATTCCTGGTCGCAATTTAATGCATCTTTTTCGAAAACAAAAGATTCCTGGAAAAGTGAAAATGTTCCTGAACTAAAAGCTGTTCGTGAAATTTCGAATAAAATTAGGATAATTTCTTATGAGTGGAAGCAATGGCTGCCGTTGGTTTATTTTCATTCTGAAAATCAATTTAACAGTTGGTGCAAGGGCTGGTTATGTGGCAATAATACAGCTGTCGTGAATAGGTACCGTAATTCTCGTTTAAACGGATTGCCTGTTTTTAGAGTGATTCGAAAACCATTTGTAATTACATTGATTATCTCTTTTGTTGCAATGGTTTTTTCGGTGCTGATATCTGTGCCTTCTGCTTGTGAGTTAGTACTACATCGAGAAAGTAAATGGTCTAATAGAATAAGTAGTGCCTTGCTTTTTTTATATTCAGTTCCGGTTTTTTGGATCGCAGTATTATTGCTTATTTTCTTTGCGGGTCCAATTTTTTTGAGTTTATTCCCCTCTTCGGGCATCGAACCATTAGAAGGGTTTTCCGATCAAACAGGTGGTTTTATGCGTTTGATTTGTAGAGGTAGTTATTTTGTATTGCCTGTTTTAGCACTTTCATATGGAGGTGTTATTTTCTTTATTCGATTATTGCGAAATGGCTTGTTGTCGGAGTTGAAAAAGGATTATATTGTTACTGCACGCGCTTCGGGTTATCATGAACGCACTATCATTTATAAGTTTGCATTAAAGAATGCATTTTATTCATCGTTAACATTAATGTGGATTACTTTCCCTGCATTATTATCGGGATCGGTTCTTATTGAAAATGTTTTTTCAATTCCTGGTATGGGTTCATTGCTGATTCGTTCAGTGCAGAATCAAGATCAACCAGTTTTAATCGGTATATTTATGTTGATTGGCGTTATTACTTCTTTATCATTTATTCTCCTTGACATTCTGCATTCTTATTTTGATCCTCGATTAACTAAAGGTATAGGAGGTTTGTATGAGTAGTTTTAAACAGCAGTTTCTGTTATATTTAAAATTGTCTTCAGCATTTAGGAGAGCTGTTAAATATTTGTTTGTAGTTGTTGTTTTTGCACTGCTGGCACCATTATTAGCAAATGATCAGCCTTTAATGGTTTATGACTTGCAAGGGTTGCATTTTCCAGCATTAAGGACTTCTGCTGTTCCGCAAAATTTCGATAATTCGATAATTCAATTGAATGCCCCAATTTCGTATAGTCCTGGAGTTAGTGATTTCAATAATTCCGGATACATAGGTCCTTTTGATCAACAGTTTGATTCAAATGATAAAGGGGAGCAGGTGACTAAAAATTTTTTCTGTCGTCATTGGCTGGGTACTACACTCAGAGGTTGTGATGTGTTATCAGGATTGATTCATGGTGCTGGAATTTCTCTTTATGTAGGAATCATGGCTGCATTGCTAAGTGGAGTGATTGGTATTTTCTTTGGTGGTTTTGCCGCTTGGCATAAAGTAAGCGGAAAGAAAATTTCTATTTTGCATTTGATTGTTTTTATTTTGTTTTTCGTCTTTTTATTAAATGTTATTTTTAATGTAAATGCTTCGTTTATACTGAAAGTAATGATTCTGCTTTTGTTTTTGGGATTGTTTGTTTTGATTTCTAAAATGTTAAAGAAATCAACGCTCTCTAATTATGCTATTTCTATTCCTATCGATTTTGTGGAAGCGCAGTTGAATGTTTTATTTTCATCTTTCCCAAAAACATTATTTATTATCGCTGTTGGTGGATTTATTATTCCCGGTTGGACAGGATTAGTATTCTTATTAGCGATCACAGGTTGGATGGAAATTTCGCGTACAGCTCGCGCTGAATTCCTCCGCATTATCGCTTTAAATTATGTTGATGCCGCGAAAATGTCGGGAGCACGCTTTGTTAATGTACTCCTAAAGCATTTAGTCCCTAACGCCCTCCCCGCTATTATAACGGTTTTGGTATTTAATGTAGCTATTTGCATGCTAACGGAGGCATCGTTGAGCTTTTTAGGTATCGGTATCCCTAGTGATTCAGTAACATGGGGTACTTTGCTTGCCGAAGGACGTGATTACTATAAAGCTTGGTGGTTAGTAGTTTTCCCTGGATTTATGATTACAGCTACTATATACTCCTTATTAATCGTAGGCGAGGCCTTTCGTGATGGTAAAATTGATTAATGACAACAGAAAATACCTGAAAGGGTTATGAACTTAACGTTAGAATGTTGAATTTTGCAGTGCATTAATGAATTTTATACCCAATGGTTACTTTAAATAAAATATTCACATTCGATATGGCACATGCGCTGGAGCATTATCCAGGAAAATGTCGTCATATTCATGGACATACTTATATTCTTCATGTTTCTGTAGGGGGGGAAATCCTCGATCAGCCTGGAGCCCCATTAGATGGTATGATTGCTGACTTTGGTGATATAAAAAAATGGGTAAAGGATGAAGTGATTAATTTGTTCGATCACGCTTTAGTTTTACGGAAGAAAAGTGAGATGGCAGAGTTGAATTGGCCAGACAAACATTTGTCACGTATTTTATTAACCGATTATCAACCAACTTGCGAGAATATTATGCTCGATATTCGTGATCGATTAACAAAAGCTGCTCCTGTAGGAATAAATTTGGTAAACCTTCGTTTATATGAAACACCTACCAGTTACTCCGAATGGTCTAAATAAAACGCGTTAGATTGTGTTTACCGTTGTTTGTTGGGGTTTGGTCGGTACTTATTTCAATTCACAAGCTAATTAATCTACTTTCGTTTCAAAGTTTTAAAATGAAACTATCATCCAAGCATATTTTAGTTCATATTGCCGGTTGGTTTTTTTACTTTCTAATAACGCTATTGGTTTTTAGTGATCCAGAGGAAGAACTGTTTAGTTTCTTGATCAAAAATGAAGTTTCAGCAATGATTGTTTCGTTTTTGTTATTGATGGTGTGCTTTTTTTATGTCAATAGAATTTTCTTGATCCCTGATTTATTCTTTCCTCGCAAGTATTTTTTTTATGGAATTTCTGTGTTTACGTTTATTTCTATTTTAATAACTGTTCCTTTATTTATGAGGCAATTATTTGTAATATCAGAAATTCGCGCAGGACCTTTTTTAATTAATCAATTGCTCTCAACAGCGCTTTTATTTATGATGGTTTTTGTGGCTAGTTCAACAGGACCTTTAGTTAAACGTTGGATCGCAGCCGAAAATAGTGCTGTTGAATTGGAAAACCAGCGATTATCTGCTGAGTTGTCATTTTTGAAATCTCAGATAAATCCACATTTTTTGTTCAATACGTTGAATAATATTTATTCGCTATCGGTTAGCAATAATCCGGCAGCATCAGAATCTATTTTGAAATTATCTCAGTTGTTAAGGTATTTATTGCAGGGAGCTAAAAGTGATTCAGTGTCGATTGATAAAGAAATAGAACATCTTAATCAATATATCGATTTGCAAAAACTAAGATTAACAAAAATGGTATTGATCGAATTTAAAGTGGATATGGAATCTTCTCATTTTAAAATCGCTCCCTTATTGCTTTTGCCATTTTTAGAAAATGCGTTTAAGTATGGCGTCTCTACACGAGAATTATCTGAAATTGAAATTGAAATAAAA
>CAIRUC010000122.1 GCA_903881665.1 uncultured Bacteroidota bacterium
TCAAATGATCGATGTCGGCGCTGTTCTTACATTGAATTAGCTCCAAATCGAAACGAGCATAATTCAATTGAACTGGAATACTTTCTACGTTAACGTCAAGTTTATTGCCGGAGCAACCTTTATTACAACGTATTAAAAAAAGAGAAAACGTAATAAATAAGATAATTTGTGATTTTTTTAGGATATTCGCATTCATATTAATAATTTCAAAATTAATCAGAAAAAATGAAAAAATTGATCCTATTATCAACGTTACTATCGTTAGTTTATTTCGCACAATCTCAAACACCTTCAGTAGCAGGCGATGTCGCAAGCGAGAATAAATTAAGGTTAGGGTTACACATTACGCCAACCTTGGGTTTTATAACAAGCGATAAACCTGCCATCAAAAATGGAGGTGCTCGCTTAGGATATAACTGGGGCATGGTTTTCGATGTTAAGTTTGCCGACAATTATTATTTTTCTACGGGCTTTAATTTAATTAACTCTCCTATAAAAATTAATTTCGTTGATACCTTAAGAGATACTTCATCCACCTCTACCAATAGCTTAAGCAATGTAGATTTAAAGTACAAGCTTCAATATCTCGGGATTCCATTAACTTTAAAATTAAAAACCAAGGAAGTAAATTACATGAAATACTATGTGCTTTTTGGGGTGGAACCACAGTTTAATATCAGCAAAAAAGTGAATGCCAATAAAGGGAGATATGCCGGTGCCGAATATAATCTGCCTTCTCAAACAGCCTATGCCAACTTTAATGATGACATTAGTTTTGCGCGTATCGCCCTCGTCATTGGTGGTGGTGTAGAGTATTCGTTAGGCGGAAAAACAGCCTTGACAGGCGGTATTAGTTACAACAGTGGGTTTTCTGATATCAATAAAGATAAAAACACGAAAATCACCAACAGCTATGTGGCATTGAATCTTGGCATTCTGTTTTAGGCTAACCTAAAACAATTTGCTCCTTTGATAGTGTTGAAACAGTAAAGTCCTCGTTGAGGTTGTAGAGCATTTCCATAGAAATGGTGTTTACCTTGAGTTCATCAAAAGCAGTCTTTACTTTAATATAGTTGCGGGTAAAGCCATGCATCACGCCGTTATCGAAATCTCCTTCCCACAAAACATCGTGGGCCGAGTGCAAGTGTTGCTCATAAAACTCTCTTTTCTTCTTGTCGCTTAAAATTCGTAGCATCGCATTGCGTTCAAAACGATCGCGGTCGAGCACACGATGAGGCATTTCAGCAGCTAAGGTATTGGGCCTTTCACTATAGGTAAACACATGTAAATAGGAGATATTTAGTTGACTTATGAATTGATACGACTCCATAAAATCGTCCTGTGTTTCACCAGGAAATCCAACAATAACATCAACACCAATGCAGCAATGCGGCATCCTGTTTTTTATTTTCAGGATTCTGCTTTCATATAAATCGCTGAGATACCGACGGCGCATCGCCTTCAATATTTTATCGCTGCCACTTTGTAATGGGATATGAAAATGAGGAACAAACTTCTTCGATTGAGCAACAAAATCAATGATTTCGTCACTTAAAAGATTGGGTTCAATGGACGAAATTCGAAATCGAGAAATTCCGGCAACATGATCTAACGCTCGAATCAGATCAATAAAACTTTCCCCATTCGAATTTCCAAAGTCACCTGTGTTTACCCCTGTGATAACAATTTCCTTTACGCCTTGCGAAGCTATTGCCTCCGCCTGAAGCACTATTTCAGCAACACTAGCACTTCTGCTTTTTCCCCGTGCGAGTGGGATCGTACAATACGTGCAGCCATAATCGCAGCCATCTTAGATCGGAAGAGCGTCCGTGTAGGGAAAGAGTGTAGGA
>CAIRUC010000123.1 GCA_903881665.1 uncultured Bacteroidota bacterium
ATTCAGCTAGATGTCGTGTTTCGGATTTGTTAACAATCTCTTTAACCATCTTTTTTAGCTCACTAGCAATATTCCAATTTTTGCCTTGATCAATCCTGTCGATAAGCATTTCTCTCAGCCAACCTGTAATAACTTCGTTTTTTCCAGTTAATGCTAATAGCTGATCGGTTACTGCATCACAAATACTATCGAGATCAAGTTCTATATTGTATTTTACAGGTAGTTTTAATTCTTTTGCTAATGTTCTTGATAATACTTGAAAATAACTATCTATAGTTGAGATCGAGAATGACGAGTATTCATGAAGAATTTTCAATAGGACTTCTCCCGCTCGTTTTCTAACTTCTCCTTCTTCTAGTTCTAGGGTTTTAATTAAATGTTCCAAATGCATCGATTCTTTGCCGATCGAAATTTTCTGAAGTTCAAGAATAATTCTTGATTTCATTTCTTCGGTAGCTTTATTCGTAAAAGTGATGGCTAAAATTCTTCTGAAAACAGATGGAGATTTAATAACTTTCTCAAGGTATAATCTTACCAAGGTGAAAGTTTTACCGGATCCTGCCGATGATTTATAAATAGTTAATCCCATTTATGCTAAAATATAAAAGGCTTGCCACAATGACAAGCCTTTTTCGACTTTTAGTTATTAACTTACACTAATATTAGTTATTTTTCTTGTTTATGGGTCAATAGTGGAATAGCCTTCAGTTTTAATGGTTTCTATACTTGACATAATTATTTCTTTAATAAATCGCGAATTTCTCCAAGTAGTACTTCTTCATTTGAAGGTGATTGAGGTTCAGATGGTGCTGCTTTTTCTTTCTCCTTCAGTTTGTTCATCGCTTTAATTACAATGAACATTGCCAATGCAACAGCCGTAAAGTCTATTACTGTAGTAATGAATTCACCGTAACGGATATAAACTTCGGGGACTTCTTTAGTTGTCAAATTACCTGCTGAATCTAGAACTGCTTTCGTTCCATCTTGGATTTTAAATTTTAAATCTGAGAAATCTTGACCACCGATTATTTTTCCAATAATTGGCATAACGATTCCATCAATAAATGCAGTTGTTACTTTTCCAAATGCACCACCAACTACAACACCAACGGCAAAGTCAATTAAGTTTCCGCGCATCGCGAAGTCTTTAAATTCTTTAATAAAATTCATAGAAGTTTTTTTTTAGTTTTAGTTTTATTTTTAGGATATACGAAAATAGTAAAATCCCCTACAATTAAAAATTGTAGGGGATTTTATTTTAAATTCTTTTTAGAAAATTTGGGTAATTTCTTTTTATTTCCCCACGTTATTTAATAATATGCTACTTGTCGGTGATGTTCCTTGCGTTGGAATAGTAGCTGTTCCTGGAGATGAAATATTGAGCATTTCAGGTTTTACTCTGAAGGCAATTACGGGTACCCATATTGATTTTGCTGTATTGTTCGTTAGGCCTAATCTGTAATAGGTCACTCCAACAGTTGGTTTAGTATCGAGTAGGGCATAGGCCTTTAAGTCGACTGATTGTCCTGCTGCTTTAACCCTACCTACTTCTGTATAGTTTTTTGTGTCGCTGCTTCTTTCAATTTTATAAAAATCTGTTCCATTTTCTTTTGCAGTAAACCAATTCAACATGATTTGGTTTCCTTGCATTTCCGCTGTAAAACTTAATAATTCCATCGGCGTGTTGTTGGAGTTACATGTTTTTCGTATTACAAGGTTATCGAATATGGCTGCCGATTTGCCTTCTCCATTCATACCTTGTCCAACCAAAATATCTTCTCCAGTTTTCCAACTTAACCTCGACTGAAGTACTGATTGGTTGGTCCAAATCGTAGTGCGATCAACCATAACTTCCCCTTTTCCTGTAGAGGGTGTAAATAGGAAGCGATAGTTACGAAATTGATTGTCTTGTGGAATTTCATAAGCCGTTGTTTCATTAACGTCATACGATTTGCCATTTGGAGCCGTAAGTTTATATTTGATACATAATTTCCCTTCTTTCATTCCGAAGTTGAACGTTTTGCCCCTGGTAAAGAAATTTCCGCTTTCTTCCATGCGTTTGAAATCAATACTAATATCTAATCCATCAGAATTTAATCCTTCTGTAGGCTTAATTACCAAATTGATGTCTTTCATGTTATTGCCTGCACTTAATCCAAAAGTTGAATCGGTTCCTCCTTCAATACATACTGCATTCAAACTTGCCGAAAAGGCATTCGGGCCTACATCTGCTTTTGTTAATGGATTTATATCCCACGAAAATCCTGATATAATTTCCCCATTGTTGATGGGGTCGTTTGATATTAAGTTTCGGCGTGCCGCTTTTGATTCGTCAACATTTGCCGTGTTCATTACGATAGTAATATAGGCAACCAGTCCTAGTATTGATGCACCGCCCGCAATTAATTTGAAGCGGATAATGGTATTCATTTTTTGTCGTTGTCGTAATTTATAAGCCATACTTTTTATTTTGTTGGATTGGATTACTAATATACAATCTTGTAATCATTAGATGTTAGCGTTTACATACATAATATTACATCTGTCGAAAAATCATCTTTTGAATGTTGATGAAGAATCTTTCGACGAAATATTTTATTGTTTATGCTATTTTTTAAGAGGTAAAGCTGTTCTTTTCTTACTCTGATTAATTGCTTCCTTATTTTTAAGTTTTTAAGATAGCGTTATGTGTATTATTGTATTTGTAATAATTCAACTGTTTTTAACTAATAATTTTATTCAATTCTTACTGCTAATTATTTCAATAAAAAAGCGACAAATTTCTTTATCGCTTTTTGTTTTATTATGCAGTAACGAAGGTGAGATCTTCTATGGTTATTATTTTATTTTCAGACATTAATGCAGCACGTTCAATTACGGCCTTTAATTCTCTAATGTTTCCTGGCCAAGCATATTCAAGCATAAATTTACAGGCTTCCTTCGAAATTGTTAATTGTTCCATTTTGCTTTGTTGGCAAAATTCAGCTAAAAAGTTTTTTGCTAAAAGGATAATGTCGTCGCCTCTTTCTTTTAAAGGAGGCAGATGAATTAGAAAACCTTGAAGTCGATAAAATAAATCTTCTCTAAATCTTCCTTCTTTAACTTCCGTAGCCATATTTCTATTGGTTGCGGCAATTAATCTGAAATCAAGTTTCATGATTTTATTACTACCAATTCTAGTTACTTCTTTTTCTTGAAGTACACGAAGAAGTTTTGATTGAAGTCCAAGATCCATTTCTCCTATTTCATCTAAGAAAATGGTTCCTCCATCGGCTTCTTCAAATTTACCTATACGTCTTTCCCGTGCATCAGTAAAGGCGCCCTTTTCGTGTCCGAAAAGTTCACTTTCAACTAGTTCAGTAGGGATGGCACCCATGTTAACAATCACAAAGGGCTTACGGGCTCTTGGTGAATTGAAATGAAGCGCTTTTGCTACTAATTCTTTACCAGTACCGCTTTGTCCGGTAACAAGAACGGTCATATTGTTTTTTTCGACTTTTTGAATTAGTCGGAGTACTCTTAACACTGGATTACTATTTCCTATTATATTCGAATATTTATTACGATCAATGATTTGGTCTTTTAAGAATTCAACTTCTTTTCTTAAAGTAACATTCATCATTAGATTGTTGATAGCGTTTTCTATATTCACTACCATATTTTCGTTTTTCAAAATATACTCATTTGCGCCTTGTTTGTAAGAGTTTACAACTACCTCCAAACTTTCCTGACCTGAACATATAATCGTCATGATTTGACTGTTATATGTTTTTATATTTTTCATTAATGAAAGACCATCTTGATCTGGTAGATTATAATCAATAACAACTATATCTGGATTCATATGCAAATTATTCATGCATTCTGCAGCTGTTGAGCAGAGAATAATTTCTAGTTTGTCATTTCTGCAAAGAGCTTGTCTCATAACTGAAGCAACAAGCATATCATCTTCAACTAGGAATATTTTCGAAGTTACGGTCATAATTATTGGTGTGTAATAGCATTAATTTCTTCAGTTAATTCTTTGAACGCAATAGCGGCAATGGTTTCGATTTTATTTAACAACGTCTTAATTTCCTCCATATTGTTTTGTTGCTTTGCAAATTCTTCAATTTTCCCGCTTAAAAGGTTTAGTTCTTTTAACCCAACATAATTAAACGATGGCTTTACTTTATGTGCGGCTTGTCTAAGACCTTCCCAATCAGTACTCATCAGAGATGTTTTCATATCCTGAATTGATTTAGGTGTATTAATTAGGAACATTGTGATGAATTCACAGAAAAATTGTTCGTTGTTATCAGAGATTTCTTTTAAGAAAGTTAAATCTGTTTGACGGGTAGATGTTACAGTTTCCATTTTTTCTTCCATTATATTATCTGCACTAATTATTGATTCTGTTGATTTTTTGCTTTCTTGTACGGTTAATTTTAAAATAAGTTGTTTCAATTCTTCAGGTTTGAATGGTTTTGATATATAATCATTCATGCCAGAGGCTATACAACGTTCTCTTTCTCCCGTCATGGCGTTTCCTGTCATGGCTACAATAGGGATGTTTTTCATCAATGTCGTGAACTCATTTCTGATTATTTCAGTGGCTTTATACCCATTCATGTCTGGCATTTCTATATCCATTAATATGAGGTCATACGTCGATTCAGAGGCTTTTTTAACTGCTTCTGTTCCTGTAGTTGCAAATGATATCTGAAAGCCCCATTCTTTAAGCATTTTTTCAATTATAAATCTATTGATATCGTGATCTTCTGCTACCAAAATTTTCAGATTTCTAGTATTTTCATTTATAATCATTGTGGTTTTTTCTTCCTTTGCCGTATCAATTTTGCTTATCATGAAAGGCATTTTTACAATAAATGTAGTTCCTGTGTCCATTATACTTTCTACATGAATAGTCCCGTTTTGTTTTTCAACTAGTTGTTTAGAAATATTTAGTCCTAAACCTGTTCCTCCGTATTTTCGTGTTGTATCTGTATTAGCTTGAGTAAATGATTCGAAGATTGTACCAATTTTTTGTGAAGGAATGCCAATTCCAGTGTCTCTTATGGTGAATTCAATAACTACATATTCTTTATTTTTCTCAATTGTATTTGCTCCTATTGAAACAAATCCTTTCTCTGTAAATTTTACTGCGTTACTAAGAAGGTTGTTTAGGATTTGTGTTAATCGTACTGGATCGCCAGCAATATATTCAGGTAGGTTTTTCGAAATGGATGTGTTAATTTGTATATTCTTTTCTATTGTTTTAGGGATAAAAGCGGCTACTGTTGTTTGAATAGCATCTTTAATATTAAAAGACACTTCTTCAAATGTCATTTTACCTGAGTCTATTTTTGATAAGTCTAAAATGTCGTTTACAATTACCAATAATGTATCTGCTGATTTTTTTATAAGATTTAAATAATTATTTTGTTCTTCGTTTAATTCTGTTTTTAAAACAAATTGTGTTAAGCTAATAATACCATGAATCGGTGTTCTGATTTCATGACTCATGTTGGCAAGAAATTGTTCTTTTATTTTGGCGCCGGCTTCAGTAAATTCAATTGTTGACTTTAATTCTTCTTCACTTTTTTTAAACGACGTTACGTCAATCGCAACACCCATCATTCCTGTTAGTTGCTGATGTTCGTCTTTTACGGGTATAAAATTGACATCAAAATAATGCTCATTAACCATTGTTTTGAATTGTAATTGTTCTTCTTTACACGCCTTTTGGTAATCTTCAAATCGAATAGGTAATTTCCTCCAAATGGTTTCTATTCTCTCACCTATTATATTTTCTGGTTTTATAGATAAATGCGAGGTAGCCTTTCCTCTGAAAAGTGTTATAGTGCCAGTTCGGTCAATGTTAAAGAGGATAATGGGTGATTTTCCAATAATACTTTTTAATCGCATTTCTGATTCTAACAAAGCAAGTTCTGTTTGCATTGCAAAATCATTGGATCTCATTAATTTGGTAACATAATTTAGACTTTTACTTATACTGGCTTTAGTAATTTGATTTTTCAAAAGGTAATCACATGCACCCATTTTCATGCATTCTACGGCCATATTAACATCATCTTGTCCTGTTACAATAATGATATTGCCTTTCCCTCTTTTTTGAGTGTATGCTTTAATGAAATCCATTCCTGTTAACTCTGGGAAGTAATAGTCAAGAAAAATACAATCGAATTCTTTTTCGTTGCAAATAGATAGTCCCTCTGTTATACTTTCAGCAACTACTATTTCAGTTTTCAATTCTAACTGTTCTATAGTGTTAGTAATTATTAATCTGTCAGAAGTGTTGTCTTCAACAACTAAAATTCTTAATGTTTGCAAAAGATTTCCTGTATACATTGTATTCTTTATTATTTATGTGAAATAGGTTGTTCGCACAACTTCCAATAGCTATTAAGTACAGCTACAGCATTTACGAATTTTTCAAATGATAAGGGCTTTAAAATATAGCCAGCAACATTTAGGTTATAGGCTTCTATTTTATCCTGATCATCATTTGATGTAGTCATTACAAAAACACTTGTTGATTTAAGTTCAGGATCATTTCTTAATTCTCTTAAGAATTCTAATCCATTCATTTTTGGCATGTTTATATCAAGAAGTATTATTCTTGGTGTTGGATTTAATTTCGGCTTTCCATTAGTCCCTCTTAACATATTTAATGCTTCAACTCCGTTAAATGCGATTGAAAGTGGATTCGTAATATTGTTTTTCTTGAAAGCTCTTTGAACGTTCATTACATCTACACTATCATCTTCTACGAGTAGAATATTTAGCAATTTTTCTTCTAATACATTCATCATACTAATGATTTGTTTTTTAATTTAATTGTGGCAGGCCACGTAAAAATGAATTTAGAACCTTGTCCGGGTTCTGATTCAATCCAGATTTTACCGCCTTGTTCTTCTACTATTTTTTTTACTATTGACAATCCTATTCCCGTGCTTTCTACTTGATCTCTTGCCGATAAGGTTTGAAATATCATAAATATCCTTTTGTGATATTCTTTTTCTATCCCTGGTCCATTATCTTCAATTGTAAATTGACAAACACCTTCTAGTTCAAGATATTTTACATTTATTAATCCTTTCGGTTTGTCATTGTATTTTATTGAATTACTTATTAAGTTTCCTAAAACTTGGTAAAGCTTAGTTTCTTCAGTTTCGATTTTAGGAATATTGTTTTCGATTGTTACTTTTATGTGTGGAGCAGGATTTAATGAATCTACAATATCATGTAGTAATTTATTTATGTCAACTAGTTTAACATTTCCAGATACCTTGCCTGCTTTCGAATAAGCCAATATTCCATGAATTAACGATTCCATTCTTAAAACTCGCCCTCTTAATAGTTCGAGGTTTCTTTTTGATTCAGGTGTAAGTTTATCTTCCAAATCTTCTTCAATCCATTCTGCTAAACTTGCGATGGCTCTTAATGGAGCTTTTAAGTCGTGTGATACTACATAAGCGAATTGATCTAATTCTTTGTTGGATCTTTCTAGATTTTCAACATTCGCTTTGAATTTTTGTTCTGCTGTTTTTCTTCTAGCGGTTTCTTCTTTAATAATTTCGGCTAAGTCATTTATGCTTAAATTTTCAATTATTATTTTTTCATTTTCAGGTTCCTGATCTTGAAGTATTCTGAGTGATTCCTTTAATTTTTCTATTGCTATTTTGTTGTCTTGACTTTCTTGTCGTAGTTTTGAATTAGCTTCATAAAGCTCGTTTGAGCTTAGATCCATAGCTTTCTCTAATAGCTCTCTATCTTTTTCATAATGTCCATACGAGTTGCTTACAGCATCTGTAAATGCAAGTATTTTTGGGTTGTTAAGTTCTTCTTGGCCCAAATATTTTTTGATTTGATTACTTAGTAATTTCGTTTTCATCTGTTCTTTCTGAATAAGTAGTGATCGTCATTGTTTGGTTATGCAATTCACATCTTTCATATCCGGAAATAGGTGATATTTCGCCATAAGAATAAAAGCCCGTGATTGCTGTAGTGTTACCTAATATATCTCGTACGGCTTCTATTTCTTCTTCAATACGTTGATTTAAAACTAATTTTCTTCCAACGCAACTTATTAAAATTGCTAACTCAGGATTTTGATTAAATTGACTACTGTATTCTGCAGCATTTGAAGCTCCTTCAATAATTCGATCAAAATTTGCTTTCATTAATCTTCCTACGCATCCTTGTGGAACGTTTCCTGCGAATGTTACACTTTTGTCGTTTTCATTGATAGCTAATATTGTTCTTACAACAGGTTCTTCATTAGCTCTAATTCTAACGCTTAATGGAAAAAGTAATCCTGATCCAGGTAAATCTTTAGCGTAATCGCCTAAGTATTTTTTGTAAACATCTAAAGCGGGTTGCCCGTCTAGTTCAAAAAGAATGTTTCCTTTTGATGAAGTGATTATTCGTTCTGGACCAAATGAATCCCATCCACCTACACAACCATGTGATATTTTGATGTAGTCGCCATAAAATCCTAACGCTACTACATTGCCTGTTTGTGGTGTATTATTAAGTCCTACAAGTGTTTTTTCGAATCGATCGCCGTCACCAGCTAATCCTCCAGTGATAGGAATTTTATTCCCAATGATTTCTTCAATTCCTTCAACAAGTTCACTGCCGTTTACTAGCTGACCGTCAGAAATAACGAGTAAGCTGCTTAGTTTATTTGTATTGAATTGTTGTGCTAATTCAATCCCTGCGGTTTTACTATTGTTGTATTTAGTTATGTTAATGCAATGCGTTTCTATTTCTGTTTTTTCAAACTGAATGGCTGTTAATGAAAGGGTATTGTCGTTAACTTGTACATCTATTATTTCTCCTGAAGTGCTATTAATAATAATTTGCGCTGTAGGGTATTTTGCTTTTATTTCATTAAATAATTCGGGATCACTTAGCTTATCTCGACTTCCAAAGACGATCACAAGGTTTGATTGGCTTTCTTCAAAGCTGTCTTGACGAATAGTTTCCCATCCGTTTTTAATTGACCATTTTTTTTGAGATATCTTCATAATCCTTTTTGTTTTATATGAGTGTTTTTACTCATAAAGTCTATATGATGTTTCAAGTTACCGCTATCAATACTGATCATAAAAGGTCAAAAAGCACTAAAACCTTACATAATAAAAAAGGCCCCGTAATCGGAGCCTTAAAAAATAATTTTGTATTTGTTTAGAAGTTGGGTTTTAATAGATACTTCGAGTAAAATGAATTAATTACTGCTACAGCTTCTTGGGCCGTATCTACTGCTGTAAATAATAGGGTGTCTTCGGCATGTACATACTTCTCTGTTATCAGTACGTTTTTAATCCATTCTATTAGTCCGTTCCAATATTCTTTCCCCACTAATACAATGGGGAACCTTGCTATTTTTTTTGTTTGAATTAATGTTAAAGATTCGAACAGTTCATCCATTGTGCCAAATCCTCCCGGAAGCACAACAAATCCTTGCGCATATTTAATAAACATAAGTTTTCTTACAAAAAAGTAATCAAATGTGATGCTTTTGTCGAAATCGATATAAGGATTTGGTGATTGTTCGAAGGGTAGTTTGATGTTTAATCCAACAGATTTGCCCTTTGCATTCTGCGCTCCTTTGTTAGCCGCTTCCATAATTCCCGGTCCTCCACCTGTAATTACTCCGAATCCTTCTTTTGTTAATTGAAATGCAATTTCTTCAGCTAATAAATAGTATTTGTTTTCAGGAGGGGTGCGTGCCGATCCGAAGATAGAGACACAGGGCCCTATCTTACTCATTTTTTCAAAACCTTCAACGAATTCCGCCATGATTTTAAAAATTTGCCACGTATCTTGAGCCTTTATTTCTTGCCAATCTTTTTCGCTAAATGCACGACGAATTTTGGCTTCTTCTGTATTCATTTTGCTGCTTTTACGATTTTAAAGCTAAAAAGGTTTTCTTTTTAATAAATCAAGTTCTTCTTTCAGGTATTTTGCAGTGATCGATTCTTTTGATTTGATTACATCTTCAGGTGTTCCTTTACATATCACATTGCCTCCTCTAGATCCTCCTTCAGGTCCAATATCAATAATGTGATCAGCCATTTTTATTACGTCCATATTGTGTTCAATCACTAATACCGTATTGCCTTTATCTACGAGCTTGTTTAATACCTCTAGTAGAATTCGCACATCTTCAAAATGTAATCCTGTAGTTGGCTCATCTAGTATGTAAAATGTGTTACCCGTGTCTTTCTTTGATAGCTCTGTTGCAAGTTTAACGCGTTGTGCTTCACCTCCCGATAACGTTGTGCTTTGTTGCCCAAGTGTGATGTACCCCAATCCCACTTCCTTTAATGTTTTTATTTTGTGAAGGATGGATGGCATGTTTTCGAAAAATTCAACGGCTTGCTCAATACTCATATTTAATACATCGTTTATCGATTTTCCTCTGTATCGAACATCTAGAATTTCTCTGTTATAGCGCTTTCCATTACATGTTTCGCAATGTACATTCACGTCAGGTAAAAAGTTCATTTCAATTACGCGCATACCTGCTCCTTGACATGTTTCGCATCTGCCACCCTTTACGTTAAAAGAAAACCAACCTGGAGGATACCCTCTTATTTTTGCTTCATTCATCTGTGAAAATAGATTCCTAATATCGCTAAATACTCCGGTGTATGTTGCGGGATTAGATCTTGGAGTTCTTCCAATTGGTGATTGATCTATTTCAATTACTTTATCTACGTGTTCAAGTCCCTTTACTGATTTATAGGTAAGTGGTTTTTGATGTGATCGATAGAAATGCTGGTTTAAAATAGGGTAGAGGGTCTCGTTAATTAATGTTGATTTTCCGCTGCCTGAAACTCCTGTTACGCAAATTAATTTTCCGAGTGGGAAACTGGCATTTATGTTTTTTAAGTTGTTCCCTTTACATCCACTTAGCTCTATGTTATTTCCATTGCCTTTTCTTCGGTCTCCAAACTTGATTTGTATAGCGCCCGACAAATATTTTGCTGTTAGAGAATCATGTTTTCCTATATCGGCTGGTTTGCAGCTTGCAACTATTCTTCCCCCATGAATTCCTGCGCCATGTCCAATGTCTATTACATGGTCGGCCGCCATAATCGTTTCTCTGTCGTGTTCAACAACAATAACAGAGTTGCCTAAGTCGCGAAGGTTTTTAAGTGAATTTATTAGTCTAACATTATCTCTTTGATGTAGGCCAATACTTGGTTCGTCAAGTATGTACATCACGCCAACTAATTGAGATCCTATTTGCGTTGCTAATCGAATGCGTTGTGATTCACCGCCAGATAATGTACGAGCACTTCTGTTTAATGTTAAATAATCTAATCCAACATCTAATAAGAACTTAATTCGTTTGTTGATTTCTTTGAGTACTTCTTTGGCAATAGTGAGTTGCTTCTTTGATAGTTTTTCTTCTATTGAATTTCCCCATTCATAAAGTGCAATGATATCCATTCCCGCAAGGTCTGCTATATGCTTGCCGTCTATTTTAAAGTGAAGGGCTTCTTGTTTTAACCTAGTGCCTTTGCATTCGTGGCAGCTTACGTAAGTCATGAATCCTTGCGCCCATTTTTTCATTTTTCCTGATGAGTATTCATCATCAAGTTGCGCTGCAATGAAGCTAGCAATACCGTCGAAGCTTAGATTATAACTACTAACGCTGCCTGGTGTATATTCTTTGTCTACCGTAAAAATTTCATTCGATCCGTATAAAACAATATTTAATGCATCTTCTGGAATGTCTTTTATTGGAGTCGTTAAGGTAAATCCAAATCTTTTACCTATTGCCGTAATTTGCTGGTAAATCCAGTTGTCTTTGTAATCTCCTAATGGAGCAATGCCACCTTGTTTTATTGTACGTGTGGGGTCTGGAATAACAGTTTTAATATCAACTTCTGGTATCGTTCCTAGTCCGTTGCATTTCGGACATGCTCCGTAGGGTGAGTTGAATGAAAAAGAATTAGGTGCTGGTTCATCATATGAAATTCCGCTAGTAGGACACATTAAATGCTGACTTAAATGACGCACTTTATCATTTTTTTCATCAAGTACCATCATAGAACCTTTTCCGTGCTTTAATGTAGTTTTAATACTGTCGGTAATGCGTTGACGTGTTTCTTCTTCTATGACTAACCGATCAACTACAATTTCTATGTCATGTGTTTTATAACGATCGGCTTGTAAACCTCTTTTTATTTCCGTTAAAACGCCATCAATCCGTACTCTTACAAATCCCATTTGAGCAATTTGCTGAAATAGTTCACGGTAATGTCCCTTTCTCCCTTTTACTACTGGCGCTAAAAGTAGAATACTCTTTTTATCATAGTTGCTGAAAATTACTTCCTGAATCTGATCGTCTGTCATACGAATCATTTTCTCTCCTGTTAAGTAGGAGTAGGCATCCGACGCTCGAGCAAATAACAAGCGCATAAAATCATAAATCTCGGTAACAGTTCCTACCGTTGATCGTGGATTGGTATTCGTGGTTTTTTGTTCGATGGAGATAACTGGACTTAATCCTTTGATTTTATCTACATCGGGTCGCTCGAGGTTCCCTAAAAACTGACGAGCATAGGCCGAAAACGTCTCCATATATCGACGCTGGCCTTCAGCATAAATCGTGTCAAAAGCTAGCGAACTTTTGCCACTTCCGCTTAATCCGGTGATTACAACCAGTTTGTTTCGGGGGAAAATAACATCCACATTTTGTAAGTTGTGAACCCTTGCCCCATAAACCTCAACCCATTCTTCTTCAGATAACATAATTGATTAAATCTTACACGATTTTAAAGAACGCCAAAGGTAGCAAGAAGTAGCTTGCAGATTGTTAAAATGCTGTAATTCAGACATGAAAAATCGCCTTTAAATTCAATTCATTATGAATTCCTTGTATTTCTTTCATTTGAAATTGTGTTGTCGTATTGCTTGCTTTTGGTGGCTAAATAACTTATTTTAATATAAATGGGAACATTTAGTTTTTGCTTTCGTATCAATGATCATATTAACCCAAACTATGACGCCCAATTTTGGCAAAAATGTTACCCTATACCGATTGATGGTATTGTCTGGCTTGATGCTACTGCATTTGTTTGCTTTAGGTCAAATGCCGGTGGCATCTTTTCAGGTTTCAAGTGGGCAAGGTTGTAGCCCGTTGAATATTCAATTTACAAATACTTCTCAAAATGCTGTAAGTTATTTTTGGTCGTTTGGTAACGGAAATACGTCTACGCAACAGAATCCTAGTAACATTTATACTCAGGCTGGTAGTTATGTTTCAACTTTAACGGTTACTTCTTCTGCCGGACAAACTGCAAGTTATTCTAATGTTATTTCAGTTGTGCAAAATCCAGTTGCTGCCTTTTCAATTACCGGAGCTACCACTTGCCAATCATATGGCGTTGTTCAATTTAATAATCTTTCAGCTAATTATGATTCTTGTGTTTGGGATTTTGGTGATGGCACTACGTCAAATATCAATAGTCCTACTCATATTTATGTTTCACCAGGATTATTTAATATCAAGTTGCTTGTCTTTAATAAGCAATATGGTTGTAGTGATATTGAAATTCAAAATAATAGCGTAACCATCCATTCTCAACCAGCTGCAATTGTTTCTGTTGATACACTTTCATCATGCGATAATCAACACGCGTTTCAGTTTAATGGAACATGCATAGGTCAAGTAAGTAATTGGTTGTGGCAATTTGGTGATGGTCAAAGCGCAAATTTGTCGCAGGTCGTTCATCATTATAATAGCTCAGGTAATTACTTCGTTCAATTAATTACAACCAATAGTTTTGGTTGTTCCGACACTGCTAATTTTGTAGATAGCCTTCGAATAAAAGAGAACACTTTACCTATTGTTTCAATGTCTGATTCTGTAGGGTGTACTCCTTTTAATATGAGCTTTGTGTGTCATACAATAACGGGTGTTTCATATTTATGGGATTTTGATAATGGATTTACATCTTCTACACGTATTTCATATTATACGTATGTTTTACCTGGCACTTATCATCCAACACTTACCATCGTTTATCCAAATGGTTGTTCTCAATTGGTACATATGTCTACGGTATCTGTTGAGCAATCACCTATACCTACATTTACGATGTCAAATTTCAATGGCTGCGTTCCGTTAACTGTTACGTTTAATAATACTTCTCCAGTCGGAAATTATTCAGTTGTTTGGGATTTTGGTGATGGTCAAACGTCTACAGCTTTAAACCCTACACACGTATATGATTCTGTTGGTTATTTTGTTCCATCATTAACAGCAGTGAGTCCAAACGGATGCTTAAATATCGCTAGTAATGCTTGGTATTATGTTTCAGCAGTAGGCCCAAAAGCGAAATACAAAACAGATGTTATCACTGGTTGTAATCCACTTAATGTCAATTTTACTAATCTGTCTGTTGGGAGTATTTCGTGGTTGTGGGATTTTGGCGATGGCACAATTAGTACATCACAGCATCCATTGCATACATATTTAAATCAAGGAACATATTTTCCTAAATTAATTGCATATAACTCACAAGGTTGTACCGATACATTTAGTTTGAATACACCTATTAGCGTAAATACATATGTAAGTAATTTTATTTCGCCAGCACCAATTCATGGTTGTGCTCCCTATTCTTTAAATCTTGCAGATGCTTCTGGTTCAGCAAGTGTTTTATGGGATTTTGGTGATGGAACTACGTCAACCCTTTCTAATCCTTATCATACGTATAGTGCTGCAGGAATCTTTGTGGTTTCATTAACGATGTGGGCTTCGAATGGTGGTTGTGAAATGAAAATTCCTAATTTTCAAACTTTTATAATAGATGCAGGTAGTCCAGGATTTACGTATTCTGTAGACCCTTGCCCTCCTTACGAAGTTCACTTTAATGATACTTCTCAAAATGTATCTGCTTGGGCTTGGACATTTGGCGATGGAGGAAATGGAAGCGGACAAAATCCAGTTCATTTTTATAATTCACCAGGGTATTATTCAATAAATTTGTCGGTTACAACTGCGTCAGGTTGCTTAACCACTTTAACAGCAACTAATGCTGTTAATATTACTGGTTTGGGTGCATCTCCTTCGTTTTTTACTGCAGATACAATGCCTTCTTATAATGTGCAGTTTCATGCAAATTCAACGCTAGCAACTTGGTGGTTATGGAGTTTTGGTGATGGATCATCATCGTCTTTAGAAAATCCTACTCATATTTTTACTGGCAACGGTCCCTATTCAATTTCGTTAACTATTGGTAACGATAGTTGTCAGTTTCAATATAATTATCCTCCGGTAACAATGGGCTCTTCAGGATCTGATCCTGTTTCAATCGGAAATGATTCAATTCCTACTCCGCCAATTCAATATCATTGCGCTCCTTATACTGTTAATTTTGTTTCACCATTTCCTGGTACAACTTCTATTGTGTGGGATTTTGGTGATGGATTTACTTCTGCTAATCTGAACCCTGAGCATACCTTTTCTGATAGCGGCACTTTTGTTGTTTCGGCGATTGTTACTCATGTGGGAATTGTAGATACCGTATTCATGAATGAATGGTATTATATTACTAAACCAATTACCGATTTTAATATTACAACAACTAATACTTGCACTGGTGTAATTGTTGATGTGAGTTCACCTTCAGTTGCGAATACTTATCTATGGGATTTTGGAGGTGGCTTTAATTCAACGAATGCCGCCACTTCGCATATTTATCCGAGCGTTAACGCAAGTTATGTTATTAGTTTAAATTCGTCCGACTTAAATGGGTGTAGCGCTTTTGTTGCAAAATCTTTCTCTGTAAATGTTACAAATCCAATATTGTCAAGTGCTAGAAGATCGTGTGCGGGTGATTCCATTTATTTTAGCGCAGGGAACACTAATTTCGCTTCTTATCAATGGGACTTTGGTGATGGATCATTCTCTTCGCTTAAAAACCCTTATCATGCTTATAGTGATAGTGGTTTGTTTATTGTTAGCCTAAATGTTATCGATATAAATGGTTGTACAATAAATTATCCATTAGCATATCAAATCGAAGTCTTTAATCCTCAAGCTGCATTTACATTTACTACTCCTGCTAGTAATTGCTTAGTGGTGTATAGTTACTTTAATAATTTAAGTTCTAATAGTGATGCATGGTTATGGTCGTTTGGTGATGGCACTACTTCTATTGCTAATAGTTTATATCATTACTATACACAATTAGGTTATCACGATGTTACTTTAACTGCATTTAAAAATGTTTGTAGTAGTTCAGTTACTATTTCGAACGCATTATATGTTCCTAATCGATCGGCTAATTTTAATTATGTACAAAATGAAAGTTGTTTGCCTGTCACTATTAATTTCCAGGATTTAAGTGTAGATGCAGTAGCATGGAGATGGGATTTTGGTGATGGAGATACTTCTGTGGTTCAAAGTCCTAATCACGTTTTTGTGAAGGCACCTAATGGCCCAATAACATTAACAATTACAGATGTTAACGGCTGTAAGGTTTCAATTACAAAACCAAATATTCAGGTTACAGACGCTAACTTCTTGCCAAGTATTACGCATGGTTGTAATCCAGCTACCGTTGTCTTTGCCGACTCTTCTATTAATCCTATATCGTGGCAATGGGAATTTGGTGATGGAACATCATCGAATCTGCAAAATCCAATTCATACGTACACTGTTGATGGGTTTTATAATGTTCAACTTGTTGTAGAGTCTGCTTCGGGTTGCTTCGATACTTTACATGCAGATACACTTATTTCGATTCTTACCTCAAAGGCAATGTTTAGTGCCGATTCTACTATTGGTTGTTTGCCATTAATGGTGAATTTCAAGGACTCTTCGCTTAATGCTGTTAATTGGAATTGGGATTTTGGAGATGGAAGCAGTTCAACTGTTATTAATCCTTCGCATATTTATTCTTCTCCCGGTCTTTATACAGTGAAGTTAATTGCAACGAATGCTAATGGATGCTCAGATACTATTGTTCATTCAAATTATATTACAGTGAATGGTGCTGTTCCTCAATTTACAGTATCTAGTATTTCAGGTTGTTCTCCAATGTCGGTTACTTTTTTCGATCAATCGGTGGGTGCTGTTAGTTGGGTGTGGAATTTTGGCGATGGAGTAATTGATTCTATTCAGAATCCCATACATCAATATTCTGATACAGGTACATTCGTTGTTTCATTGTATGGTATCGATGCTACGGGTTGCTCAACGTTGTTTACGTATCCACAACCTATATCTGCTTCACCTTCCCCTAAAGCGCTATTTGTAAAATCTGATACGTTAGGTTGTTCGCCTCTTATAGTATCGTTTAATAATACAGGAACTTCTGCCGATTCTCTTGTTTGGCTGATGGGTGATGGAGCTATTCTTTATGGAAACAATCCAGTGCATACGTATACTAATCCCGGAATTTATTATGTTACCTTAATTGCAAAAAATAATGGTGGTTGCTCAGATACTCTAACTGATATTGCTCCTATTTGGGTTTCTCAAAAACCACAATCTTCTTTTTCTGCAAGTGTTCATGAGGGTTGTGATCCTTTGCCTGTTTCGTTCGTTAATGAATCATCTGGCCTAGATAATCCTACTTACGTATGGTATTTTGGTAATGGAGATATTTCAACAGAAACGAATCCAAATTATATTTATGTTGGTGCCGGTACTTATTCGCCTTCTTTGGTAATAACTAATCAAGGTGGTTGTGTTGATTCACTTTCAATGGCTAGCTTGATTACTGTTTATGATCAGTTGCCTCCTCCTCCAACTAATATTTACAGAGTTTCGGTTGTCGATAATAGTCATGTTAAAATTAATTGGCAGTTATGTTTGCAGCATGACATGGACTATTATATAGTTTATCGTTATAATAGTAGTACCTTAAATTATGATAGTATCGGTTTGGTAAGTCAAAGTTTATTTGCTGTTTCCGGAAATGTTCCTGAATATCTGGATGCAGGCTTAAATACATTACTACAATCGTATGAATATAAAGTAGGTGCCGTTGATAAATGCGGAAACCGTCAACCATTAATTGAATTGAAATCGCATGCTACAATCCAGTTAGATGCAATTCCAGGTTTTATGAATGTAAAATTGCATTGGTCTAATTATAAAGGATGCGATTTTGGTGGCTATGAAATTTATAGAAAAGAGGCCGGAGGTTCATTCCAATTTTTATCTAATGTTGATTCCTCAGTAACTAATTTTAATGACACTACCGCCTATTGTCCTTCTGAATTTTCTTACCAAATACGCGCATTGTCAATTTGTGCTGATGCTCGTTTTGATTCTTGGAGTGATACTGTTTCTGTAACTCCTTTTAGTGATATTGGTAAACAGTTAGTTGACGTTACACGATCTACTGTTGTAAATAACTTGTTTGTTTTAACGGAGTGGAGTGCGCCTGCTTATCGTCCAGATTTAGTGGATCGTTATAATGTTTATCGTTCATCTGATAATATCAACTTCAACTTAATAGCCTCTGTCCCTAAAAATGTGTACGATTATTCTGATTATAATGTAATAGTTAACACTTATAATTATTATTATAAGATTGAGGTGCAAAATGTATGTAGTGCCGCCGATGTCTTAGGTAGGGAAGGGTCATCCATACTTTTGAAATCAATACAATCAGAAGTGGCTAATTCTTTAAAGTGGACACGTTACGTTGACTGGGATTTAGGTGTAGAAAAATATGTTATCGAAAAGCTAAATGCGTATGGTGTTTGGGAGGAAGTCGAAACTGTTTCTGGTAATGTTACTGAATGGGAAGAGAAGTAATTTCATTTAATTTTGCTTTTCGAATGGCTACATTTAATTCATAGCCAACTAACATAACCAAGGAGTTAATATACAGCCAAATTAAAATTATTATTAACGTTCCTATTGAGCCGTATACTTTGTTGTATTGCCCGAAATGGGTGATGAAGTAATTAAATCCAAGCGATGTTATTACAATTAATAATGTAGCAAGTGATGATCCTGCTGAAATAAATTTCATTTTCCTGTCCTTAGATGGGCCGTAATAATATAATAGCGAAATAGCGGCAAAACATAATGATAACAGTATGACCCATTTCCCGATTTGAAGTATTAGTAGATGCATTACATGGTCGTAAAGTTGTTGTGGCCGTGAAAGGTAGTTGTATACGACTTCGCTAATGACAATTAATGTGATTGAAAACACCACAAATATTGCTAGTGTTATTGTTAATGCAATCGCCATTAATCGTAATTTCCACGGTTTTCTGAATTCAAATCCATGATAGCTTTTGTTAAACCATTTCAATAAAGCTAATACGCCGTCGGCTGATACAAATAATGCAAAGAAAAAACCAAAGGAAAGTAAGCCTCCTCGCTGATGTTTTACAATATCTTCAATAGTGGTTCGAGCTGCTTCATAGGTATTTCCTGGAAGTAATGTTTGAATTAATTCCAACATTCTGTCTTGGAATTGCTCTATTGGAATGTAGGGGATAAGTGTAAATATAAAAATAACCGCAGGGAATAAAGCGAGTAGAAAACTAAAGGCCATTGACCGTGCTCTAACTTGTAATTCTCCTTCATTTAATCTTTTTAAAAAAAAACTTAAAACATCATAGAGTGGTAAACCGTCAAATCCAGGAAGGCGTAAACGTTTTGTAATCTCGATGATTTGTTTCAACGGACTAATTCTTAAAAAATATTTTAATAGCTTAAGCAATGATTAAATGATTTTCAAACTTAGGTCTAAACTTTTAACTGAATGAGTTAACGCTCCAACTGAAATATAGTCAACGCCGGTCATTGCATATTCTTTTATGTTTGCAATTGTAATTCCGCCTGATGCTTCTGTTTCTGCTTTTTTGTTTACAATAGTAACGGCTTCTTTTACTTTTTCTGGACTAAAATTATCAAACATGATTCGATTTGCAATTCCTGAAATTAATACTTCTTTTATTTCTTCAAATGTTCGGGTTTCAATTTCAATAGGAATTTGTAGTCCGTTTTCAATAGTGTATTTTTTCGCCCTTTGTAATGCAGGTGTTATTCCGCCTGCGCTATCAACGTGATTGTCTTTGATTAATATCATGTCGTATAATCCAAATCGATGGTTGAATCCTCCACCTATTTTAACAGCATGTTTTTCAAGTAATCGTAAAAGCGGAGTTGTTTTTCTTGTGTCAAGTATTTTGGCGTTTGTTCCTTCAATAGTTTTTACATATTTGTTAGTTGTAGTAGCTATTCCGCTCATTCTTTGCATGCAGTTTAAAACAAGCCTTTCCGCTTTGAGTATACTTTGAACAGAACCTTCTACGTAAAATAGTTCATCGCCAGGAACTACGTTATTCCCATCTCTACTTTTCACTTCTATGTGAAGTGTCGAATCAACTTCATTAAAAATTGCCAATGCTACTTCTATTCCTGCAACAATGCCATCTTCTTTTACTAAGAGTCTAGCTTTTCCGATTTTATTAGAAGGAATAGTTGAAAGTGAAGTATGGTCACCGCTTCCAATATCTTCATTTAATGAAGCTATTATAAATTCTCTAAGATCCATAATTATAAAATATCAATGCAAAGGTGCTAAATATAGCACTATAAAAGAAATCTAGTAAGAATTGATTCTAATCAAAAAAAAGACGGGGTGCCAAAATTTGACACCCCGCACTCAATCATTAATTTAAATTTATTCACGCATAAATCGTAGTTCTTGAATCACCGAAATTCCACCTTGCTGCTTTAAGTAAAAATAAGTTCGGTAGGTAACTCCCTGAGCGGTCACCATGCTTCCTATCGCATACCGTGCTCCTTCTTTCGATTCACCTTTATGAATTAAAGTGAATGATCGGGGTGTATTCTTGGTGAAAAAATCTCGTAGTATTTGTTCTGCTTGCACCTTACTGTATACTTCTTCTTGGTCAATAATCGTTAGGTCGATTGTGTTTCCGAAGAAATGGGAAATTGATTTTGCGTCGCCAGATCTTAATGAATTGGCTATGTCATCAAAGATGTCGGCTGAAGCAATTGATTGCACCCCCGCTAGGATTATTGCCAGTATAATTAGTTTGTACTTTTTCATGGTTTTGGATTCCCTAGCCCCGTTCAAATATCAGACCAAAACTGATTTTTACGAGATTACAATTTCTTTTCTCAATTTTACACAATGATAATAGTTAGAAGGCCTTATTTTGCACATAATGGAATCTCTTTATTAACATTTTAAGCTTATTTTGAAACATAAAATAATTTACTAATTGAAAATCAAACTTTTGCAAGTAAATAAAACTTCTTCCGGTTGGTTAGCCGATGGAATTAGTGAGTATGTAAAACGACTATCTAATTATATTCCTTTGGAAATTAAGGATATAGAAATATTATCATCTAAGGCTAAAACGAAAGAGATACAGCTTCAAATGGAAAGTGATAAAATTATGCAGATCATTAAACCAGCTGATTTTGTGGTTCTTCTGGATGATAAAGGCATTATGTTAACTTCTGAAGAAATGGCAGCATGGTTAAATAAAAAATTTTCAGGATTGAGTGCCGACCTCATTTTTATTGTTGGAGGTCCTTATGGGTTTAGTGATAATTTGAAAAAGCGAGCAAATGAAAAGATTTCCCTTTCTAAAATGACGTTTACTCATCAAATGGTCAGATTGATTTTTTTGGAACAATTATATCGATCGCTAACTATATTAAAAAATGAACCGTATCATCATTCTTGATGCATCGTTTTTCTATACATAGCTTCGTATTTCTTTACACCCATTTTTAATCCAAATAGCTCAATCGATTTCTCACGAAGCCTTTTACCGTTAATTAAATCGTGGTTAGCAAAGAATTCTTTAATGGCTTTGTCGTATGCGTTGTCGTTAAATTCATTGCATATAATTCCTGTGTTTGATTCACGAATAATTTCTTCCGTATCTCCTATCCCTCCATTACAAATTACTGGTATTCCCATGCTTAACAACTCAGCTAACTTTGTTGGCGAACTTGCGATTTTAGAGTAAGCAGGTTTTATGAAAAAAAGTGATGCAGAACTTAAACTTAATAATGTAGGCACTTCACTTCTTATAGCTGATATAAGTATTATTTTTTCGATCGAAATTCCTTTTTTTAGTGCGAGCTCTTTGTATGGCGCATGCTTATCTTGCGTAATTATTAAAAATTTCGCTTCAGGTTTTTGGATTAATAATCTTATAAAAAAATCAAACATTTCATCAGGTAAATACCATGTACTTAAGCTCCCTAGATATGAAATAATAAAGTCGCTTTCTTTTATTCCGTAGTTGTAAAGTGTTTTGTCGCGCAGGGTTTTGTCAATACTAGTTGAGGTAAAGTAATCGGTATCTACACATGTAGGAATAACTTCAATTAGTTGCATTGGAATTATTCCTCCTTGAATTTTATGTATTTCAGGAATGGCTTTTTTTGTTAATGATATTATAGTTTCTGATTTTTTGAAAAGAAACTTCTCTTTTTTCTTTAAAGTGGAATAAATAAATTTCAATATTGGATTTTTAAGGTTCCAAATGTTTCCGTCAACTCTTTCATTTATCCAAAATCCTCTGATGTCGAAAATTAATGGAATTTCCCATTTTTGCTTTAAGCGTTGCGCAATTATTGTTGGTAAATAGCCTCTGCAATGAATCATGTCGAAAGTATGCTCTTTGTTTAATTTTATAGCAATTTTTCGCATGCAAAACAAGTCATATATGGTATTCAGTATCGGAATTCTGTTCGTGTAAATTAAAGGGTGCCAGTGGATATTATGTTTATTGCAAATAGAGTAGATCGATGAGTTAAGTGTATTGAATTTTTCTTTTTTATCGAGGCTAATTAAATAAAAGGTATAACCTAATTCGGCTAATCCGCATAAGTAAGGAAGCACTTGAGATTGCCCTAATGAATCAGTCATTCCATCATGAGAAATGTATAGTATGTTTTTCTTATTCACCTTTGTGTTTTCGCTCTTACTTTGCATTTTATATAATTATTCGACTTAAAATTTATTCTACAATATCGTTTGCGAATTCTTTTGCCATTATCTTTTCTTTGTCTTCTTTTAAGAAATAATTAATCATAATTAAGCTCGCCATGTAAAATGGTTCGGATGGAATTTTGTATCGCACCAAACTTCCGAAGTTTGATGTGCTTAATCCAACTGAAAATGCAAAGAATATACTAAACACTAAACAAAATGTTAATAGATGGTGCCTGAAAAAAAACTTAAAGATCCCAATTACTCTAGTTTTGTATAATATGATAATGGTCATGTATAAAAACCAAAAGTTTTCTACTCCAGATGCTATCATTAAAACATTGTTGGCCTCCCATAAATAGGGCCTAAATAATCCAGCCATTAATGCCTTAGGGGATACCGCAAGTATACTTGAAATGTCACTATCGAAATCTCCAATATTAAATGCATTGCCTTTATAGTAATCAGATTTCAAATCTCTTTGTGTTACAACGGCTACATTTAATAATTTATCCGACGAGAATTTTCCTAATGAATCGCCAAGATTGTTGATAATAAGAATGGCTCCGGCTATTGTAAAGAAGAGGAATATAGGTGTAATTGCCGCTTTTAATATTACTCCTTTTAAACGCCCTATCATGTTGCTTACAAGCCATATCATGGCTCCGGGCAACAAGGCAATAAAAATATACGATTTCACGGTGATGATAACGTATGATGAAATAAAAATAACAATTAAATTACGTATCATGCTTTTTCTTAGAATAAATCCTTGATAAAAAGCATATGTAAAATACCCTATTGCACTTAATGTGAAAGTGTCTTTAAGAATTCCAGATCCCCAAATAATTACTGAGGGGATATAAAACATTGCAATCGTTAATTCTTTAGAAAGCTTAGGGAATTCTGTTAGAAAAACTCTGTATAAGTTCCACATTCCCGAGAATGAAATCCATGCCAATAAAATGGTAGTAGGTAAAAAGCTTCTTAGTCCGAATATTGATAAAACAGAAACTACTTGAACGACGAATGATGTAGAGGGGTCGCGGAAATAAGCCGGATAACCAATTTCTGAATTAAAATAGGATAACTTGTTAACTGTTAGTCCATGAAATATAACATCTATTCCTGCCTGTGGATTCATGAATAGTAACTTGTTTACTGAAATTGCATCAGTAAAATATTGAGTAGTATCGCCTCCTGTATAATAGAAGGTGTAGATCATGCAAAGTGATAAAGCACCAATAATTTTAATAGTTAGCGCTTTTAAATAAAATTGATATTCTGGAAGCTCTTCTATTTTATTTTGCTGAATAACTCTCGAAATGGAGTATATTAAAAATAAAAATACAGGGGTAAGTAAGACATCAACAATGCTGTAGTAGTCCATTTTAAAGAGCTGTGAATAACAGATTTTGGTTTTTTAATTTTGATATTTTATTCATGCTTCCTAAGCCAATGATGTAAAACGATTAGTAACCAAATACGATTGTATAAATAATCTACTCCTCCCATAAATTCTCTTATCAGTTTTTGTACTTCACTATATTTTACAACGCCGTATCTAGTTACAATTTCTTCCGATAAGTTATCGTTTATTAGATACTTTAATTCATTCCTTAACCAGGTTTTTAAAGGAATTGCAAATCCTTGTTTGGGTCGTTGAAAAATATGCTTGGGTATGTATTGATAAAGAATTTCTTTTAATATGTACTTAGATGTATTGTTTTTGTATTTTAAGTTTGGTGATAAATTAAGTGCTTGCTCAATTAATCGGTGGTCGAGGTATGGTACTCTTGTTTCAAGTGAATATTGCATGCTAGCTCTATCTACCTTTGTTAGCAAATCGTCTTGTAAATAGTATTGAAGATCGAATATTGCTTGCTGTTCCATGGCTGTTAACTTTCTTTCTTTAACAGATAAATCGTTGATTGCTAGGTATTCTGTTGTTTTGGCTAATATGTTAGGTTCATTTATCCAGCTTAATAATTCTAATTTGAATGGTTGATCTTCTGCCATTAAACCAGAAAGTTCTTCAGCGCTAAAGTAATATTGCTCTTGCGAAAAAATATGACATTTTTTATCGTCTTCTGATCTGTAATTTAATAGTTTACCAATTCGTTTATATCGTGATGGCATTTGATCGAAAACACCGGCGATCATATGCCTACTTAGTTGTACTAATGGATTGTTTAGTCGTTGTGCCCACTTGTAACTACCATAACCAAAAAACAATTCATCTCCACCTTCGCCCGATAATGTGACTGTTACAAATTGCTTAGCAAGTTTTGATACTAATAACGTAGGCATTGCAGATGAATCTGCGTAAGGTTCATCAAAGATATCTAATACAGGTTCTATTAACGTTATCGCATCTTTGTATGACACTATGAATTCATTATGTTCAGTGCCTAAATACTTGGCTACTGTTTTTGCATACTCCGATTCATTATGACTGTTTTCCTCAAATCCAATTGAAAATGTTTTTACTTTAACGCTAGATAAACCAACCGCTTGAGCTGTTATTAAACTACTGTCTATTCCACCACTTAAAAATACGCCAAAAGGAACGTCACTTTCTAATTGATATTGAACAGAACTGATGA
>CAIRUC010000124.1 GCA_903881665.1 uncultured Bacteroidota bacterium
CCTGAGCTGTATGTTGCGTTTGCAGTTGGCACTGTACCATCTGTTGGATTGGTAAATGAATTAACAGTATTTGCTTTTAAAATTCGGCCATTCCCATTTCCGATTATCCAATTTAAAGTAGTTCCAGTTGATGTTGCCCCAGAGAATGTAATTGCTGAAACTTGAGTAGTAGGTGCAACACCTCCTGCTGGAGTTACTGATTCCCACGATGTACCTACTCGGAATTCATCTAACGAAATAACTCCCGGCGTAGTTCCGATAGCATCTTGTCGTAAGAAAATTCTTTGAACTGATGTAAGGTCAGTTCCTGTATTAGTAGCCGATGCATCTGCTGTTGGTTCAGCAGCTCCTAAAGATGTTGGGTTTACCCAAATTTTAACAATATCATTTGTAGTTCCTGATACCAATTGATATGCAATTACCACCAAATAAGTTGTGCTTGTGTTATAAGCTGTTGGGAGCCATACAGTATTTGAGGCTGTAGTTCTTGGATTAACTCCAATATTGAAATTTGAAGTTCCGCTTAAGCGTAACCATACGGTAGAGGCAAATGTCGATGTAGTTCCATCAATGAAACCAACCGTATATCCTCCTGTAGTACTTATTGTACCTAAATTTGAAATGTTTAACAAAAATGAAGCATACACAGTTCCTGTAGTTTGACTTGTAAATGCACGGTACGCATCCGTTCCGGCTCCACCATAAGTAATTTTATTACCTGCTGAAGCGGTTATCCCGGGATAACTTAAACTTCCTGATTCAACGATGATTGAATCACCTGTATTAATATTCTGCCAAGCACCAGAGCTTTGACCTTGAAGGCCTCCTGTTGCGCTAGCTGTATAGTTAAACGGTTCAGTCAATAATTGAGCACTACTATTGCTTACCGTAATGGTAGCGATTAATAACGCAAACAGAAAAGTAACCATACGGCCTTTTCTGCTTTTGTTTAGTTGAAATGAATGCATGCTTTGTCTGCAATTCAATATTGAATTATACTGATCAGACAACGAGTACCACTTTTTCATACCTTATGTGTTTTCTTGTTTTTTTAATCAAGGTGAACCTTGCAGTTCGTTTAACAGAAATTCTTTTCTATTAAAATATGATTGCAATTAACCACCCACAGATTAACTTAATGTTAATCCGTGATTATTAATTCGCATCAATTATTAACTACTGAACTATTAACGGTTTAGTCAATTGATTCACTCCATCGGTTATTCTGAGCAAATACATTCCTTGCGCAAGATTACTAATATGGAGCAGCAAGTTACCACTCTCATCGGACGTATGCAAGTCTCTTTGCACTAAAGCACCCTGAGTGTTGATAATTTCTGTTGCAAATGTCTGCCCGTTTACAAATAGTCCCTGCTCAATAAAAACATCGGTTGTGGCTGGCTGCGGGTAGAGATTAAGGTGTTGATTTACAGCAGCTTTTGTATTTCTCAAAGCAATGGTTTTGCTATACGTAAAGTGACCATTGAAATCAACTTGTTTTAATCGGAAATAGGCCACCTTATCGATTGGTTCATAGTTTCTTAAGTGATAATTAAGCACAATGGAACTATTCCCCGCTCCCTCTACTTTACCAACAGTATAAAAATGACTACCATCATTACTTCTTTCAACAATAAAATAATCATTGTCGGTTTCAGATGCTGTTAGCCAATATAAAAGACTATTGTTATCATGATAATTGCCGTTAAATTGAAGCAATTCGATTGGTAATGGAATGGGACCGAGAGGAGAAAGGTTGTTTACCAAAGTCCATACTCCGTTTATTGGAGGATTACTCACAACTACAACATTAACTAACGACGAAGAGTCATAACCCATTGGCGGCAAAGCCCAACTACCGCTTCCTGCATCCCAATATTGGGCTTGCATATTGGTTGGGTTATTAAATGGCGCTACAGGCAATTCACTTCCTGATGCATACGAAAGCGCCATATCAACAGCCGGAATAGTTGGTGCCGAAAAATTTACATACCAAAATCTATCAGCCGTTGCATCGCGATTATCGGGAGTTAATCCTGTGGTTGAATAAAGATTTGTAACGTTAACTGGTGCTGCTGGCCAAGGTAAATTTGTGGCCGGAGTTCCGTAAGTAGAAACTACCAATGTATCCACCTGAACTCCGCCATTTACTTTAAAACCAAATGGTGATGCGTCGGCTAAAGTTCCTGCTTTAGCAAAGGGAACTCCATATGACGTAGTAACACCCGGTGTACCAATATACCATTTGATTTTAGATGTGAAATTCGGTGTTTCTCCGTAAATATATCGTAAAGCATTCCCTCCAAAAATTGAATTAGATGCACTTGAATAAAGCGTCATTGCATTCCCGTTCAAATTTAAAAAGCCATTTGTAGTTAGAATAAATTGAGTTTTAATCTTTACATCTGAATTCATCTGTAAGGCCGCGGCATCCGCCTTTGAGTAACGCAAAGTAGCGTACACTTCTCCTGATGGACATGTTATTGTTTGAACACCACTGCCTCCATTAAAATACACTGTATTTGTAGCTTCAATAAATGCAGAATCATGGTAATTATTCCAATTACCACCGACAAAGAAATTAGTTGATGCGGTAGCATTAAAAACCGGCGCGCCCATCGAATTAACTATATCAAAATTATTAGCAATTCGAAATGGAGTGGATAATGCAGTCTTATTTCCATATCCGGATATTTTTAAATTCCCATACCAAGTTGAGCTAGGCGCTGTTGGGATTACAGGAATATTTTGACTTCCTAAGCCAGAAAACTCTTCATAACTACCCGCCTGAAAATCAAAAACATTATTTAATCCATTTGAAGTTGCGATTATGTTTCCCGAAAACCCAGGCAAACCAAAAACTTCGAATTTACCTCCCGGCATAACTCTCAAAATATTTTTTGCAAGTCCACTTGCAGATAAAAGTATATTCCCCACTTTTAATAGGCCCCCATTATTGACGGTCCAACAAACACTATCAGCAGGCAACGGATTATTTGTTGTAAAATAGGCCAACCCTGACACAATCATAGTTCCATTAATTGTATAATTACCCGACAAAGCAGTCCCACTCAAACCATTATTTCCATCCATAGCGGCATTACCATCCGAAACAAACGAAATTGGCCCAGATACAGTACCGGTATTAGCTATGCTTAAATATAGCGTATAAAAAGATCCTGCAGGAATGGCATTAATAATTGTTGCATTAGGAGAAATTCCTGGACCTGATACTCTACATCCGATGAGTGAGCCCGGAATTGTGAATAATCCAAAATAGCTATTAATTGCTGCGGTAGTATTAACAACATTTCCTCCAAAAGTCAACGTAACAACACTACCTAAAATAAAAGGATTTTGTGTGATGGTAAATGTATTTGCGGTTAATATACTGGCTACCGTTGCACCAATTGGGATTCCAGAACCTGTAATTAATTGACCAATTACTAAACCAGCCGTGCTTCCAACATTTACAGTAACTGTAGTGGAGCCCGTTGCATAACTACATACCAATGAAGAAGTAACATTACTTCCTGTTGCTGAGGCGCAATCAGCCGACACAGTAGAATCGAGCATTAATGTTGCCCCAGCTGCAACAGTAACATTAAATCGACAAGTAGCTCCACCATTATTATAAATTTGTGTCTGCCGACCTCCACCAAAACGAAGCTTAACATTACTCTCAATTGAGATATTTGATGTTGTAGATGTAGTTGAAGTCTTTCTAAATCTTGAAGCGTCAAATACTCCACTTCCCATTATTCTACAATTTGGACCCTCAAAATTAAAAGATAATCCATCAAAAGTTGGAGAATTACCTATCATTCCATTACAAATCAATGTATCCCCAAATATGTTTAAATAAAAATTGGTGCTTGTTGACCCAGTATAAAGTTTTCCTCCTGCGTTTACAATTAAATCATTACATGGCAAAAGTGAGGCTCCAACAGTAACAGTATGTCCATTTTGAATAGTTACATTATTTGCCGAAGATGGTGCACTTCCCGCAGCAACCCATGCCGTCCCATTCCAAGATTGCCAAGTAGCAGCCGTTGACCAAACTCCTGATGAAGCTGATCTGTAATCGCCTACAACTTGCCCATTCGCCATAAACCCGGCAAAAACAAAACAACATATAATGAATAGCGATCTCAAATTAAACGATTTAGTATTTAGGATAACAGCCTTAGGCGGTGCAAAGTTACGATTCAACTTCCAAATCACTGTTACTATTCTATTAAATAAGGGACATGCGGATTAGTTTTTTTCTTCTAACAGCCTCCATTACTCTATAATTAACCTTTAAGTAAGTGCTTATTACCTACTAATTGTTTCAATTTATGACGAACTGGCCAAAATACATGGTCAATTAGCAACAATTTGCAGTTTATAACTCCATGCATCAAATGGCTTTATTCGGGAGAAATAATTTACTTTCGGGCCTTATCTTTACCTTAAGTACAACCTAGCTACAATGACAACAACTGAACAGGATCACAAGGACCAGGACTCTAAAAAGGTTATCGTAATCATCGTAATTTCTATTTTATTGGGCGTCAATGGCTTGCTTCTATGGCAATTCTTCGATAAAAAAACTCATCTAGAGCAAGTGAAGAAAGAGCTGAATACAACTATGGCCGAGAAAGAATCTCTTTCCGCAGAACTTCAGCGTGTTAAAACCGAGTACGATAAGCTAAACCAAGAAAATGCCGGATTGCAAAATCAACTTTCGTCGAAAGACGAGGAAATTCGTCAGAAAATAGCAGAAATTCAACGCCTAATTAATTCAGGTGATGCAGCACAGCTAAGAAAGGCGAAGGAGGAAATGGCTGCCCTTAAGTTGTTAAACAACAGTTATATTGCTCAACTCGATTCGCTAAGAGGAGCTAATAGAGATCTTGCCGACCAAAATCTTTCATTAAATCAAAATCTTTCAACTGTTAATTCTAAAGTGGGAGAATTAACCCAACAGAATTCGGTATTATCAAATAAGGTAGCCATCGCTTCAGTTTTGAAAACGATGAATATGAAAGCAGCGGGAGTACGGTATAAAAGCAATGGAAAAGAACTTGAAACAGCTAAAGCGAAAAGTACAGGCCGCATTAAAACGTGCTTTACTATTTTGGAGAACTTAGTCGTTGATAAAGGACCTAAAGATATTTACATGCGTGTTATAAGTCCCGATGGTGCTGTAATGTCAACCTCAAGTGAAACTTTTATTTTCAACGGACAAGCAACTTTGTATACTACTAAAGAATCGATTATGTATGAAAACAGAAATACTGATTTATGCGTGTATTGGGAAAAAGGAAATACGTATAACCCAGGGAAATATATAATTGAATTGTATTGCGAAGGAAATCAAATTGGATCCACTTCTTTACTGTTGAAATAATTTCTCTATTACTTTTAAAAAAGATCATCAATCGATGGTTTTTTTTATGCCTTTTTTTAAAAGTAAGCGCGAACTTGTGCTCCTCCGGTATGTATAATTCTTACATCAGCTGGCTTTCTTCCATCGTAGTTAATCCCTATTTGTAAACTATTTCCTAAGTTTCGCTGGATCGATAATCCCCACGTATAATTACTTCCTGTTTTTAAACCTTCTAACATCTCATATCCGATCGCAGAATTCGCCTCCGAATTATATTTAATATCTACATAATTAAACTTAGCTGTTATTACTCCTTTCTTAACGGTACTATAGCGCCATTCAAATCCTGCATCTTGTATATTAGCCAACTCGCCTATACTTTCTACTAATACATTTTGTTTGTTTTCGTAACGATAACTAACCGTTACTTTATATGTTGTTCCGGGTTGAATATTTAATTTAGGCAATAATGCGTACCGTTGAATAATATAATTACGATTGCTATACGCCTGCGCTGATGAGCTTTTCTGACCAAATTCGGTTTGCATTTGCAGACCCATCTCCTGATTAAAATTCCATCGTATATTTTGACTTACCGATTGAACATTTCTGCCTTCAATTCCATTACTTAATAGCTGCTTTACTTCTAAATGTTGATACGTAATGTCGGCACTGAATTTAGGATCAGAACGCATAAAAAATAAACTATGGCGCCCGTTTGTTTGTGTGCTTACTAACATACTATCCGCATTTGCCGAAGAAATTGGGTTCCAATTTTCAATACCTCCTGTTGCATTTACGCGATTATCGAATCGTACTGTTGAAAGGACAGAAAACTTTTTTATAAAAGATTTTTTATTTGCATTTAAAGCATTAGAAGGATTAATATTCAATACAAAATTCATTTGATTAAATACTACTTTCACATATTCATCTGTTGTTGTAAAAACTCTTATATAATTGGCCTGATCTTGAAAACTCGCTACTTCAAATTCGTTAAGTTGCGGTATGGCATCTCCGTTATAGTCATTCCATGAGTAAACGCCCGTTCCCGCTGCTACTTGCACATACGAATATTGCTTCTTCGGCTCTCTTCCTGTTCCTCCTTCATAATAGGCATTTATCTGTATCGCATTCTTAACTGCATTTAAGGTGTAATCTAATCTGCCTGAAGCACTTTCTTCTCCTGTTAAAACCGACACAAGTGAGTCCTTAATTTTTAGATTTCTATAGTTCAATTGCAATCCGATTTTTTGTTTTTTACCAACCGTCGAAAATCCAAAACCAGCCATATCAGCTATGGTAGCTGCTTTAAATAATCCATTTTGTATTCCGTCTTCATATCGTCGACTAAAACTCACTTTCATTGGCCACTTTGTAGTATCGGCATGTTGAAAATATGCTTCTCCCGTTTTCCAACTAAATGAACCCATCGCCAAACTGTCTTTCCTTAGAGAAGATATTTCATTTCGCTCCTGCTCAAATTTTATTCCCGGCACCCATCTTCCCGTTTTAATAAATATATCCTCACGGTTACGCAAATACGAACTACTAACTGATGTACCTGATGTAGTTAAATACGAACCATCGGCATTGATAGTAAACTTACCAGGTTTTAATTGGCCGGTTAATGAATTCATTAATCCTCTATATGAAGCTCCTCGCTGATATGACTTAAACGTATAGCGCACCTCGCCTTTTTGATTATGATGTAAGCCAGTATGCACCGAAGTTATTATTTCGTTACCAGTATCTCTAACAGCTGCTGTATTCCAATCGCGCGTAAATTCAACGGCTCTGTAATTTTCTACAGGAGCAAAGTGTTTGTCGGTAAACTCCGCTTGCATACCAGAGATCCATTTCCATCCACCACGAATTGAACTAATTGCTTTCTCATTTTCGAGGGAGAACTTTATTCCTGTTCCTATATCGTTGATTTTATCTTTCGAACTAAATTTATTGATGTCATTTTTACTAGTCGCTAATTCCAACGACATTTTAGTGAAGGTATTTAGCTGATATGCGGCGCCAGCAGTTATTAACTGAAGCTGTTTAGGAGCAATGAGTAAACTATAAGGCTCGTAGCTTCCTTGTGGGATGTTTAATACAGGAGCCACCCATTGATATACTCTTCCATTCGCCACATTATCAATTGGAATGTAATTTCCTTTGTTTGCACCAACATTGCTGAATCCTGCTCTGTATCGAGCGCTATCACTATTGGCAGAATAAACATAAATAGGACTAAACGAAGTACCATTTACTATCGTATCTCGTTTCGCATAAAGTATATCATTGCTATTAAACGCTACGCTATCTACATTTAATGCAATAGCTTGCGAGAGTTGATCTCCTGCATTTGCTAAAATAGATTTATCCTCATTCGACAAATCTTGTTGCACTGGTTGATTCTTACTATCTTGTTCATTGAAATAATTAATGAATGTAGATAATTTTTTACTCTTCCATGAAGCGGCACCCGTTAACATGGTTCGAGCATAATTTTTATCAGAATATTGAAATTCGGCAATGATCCGCGAGTCTTTATTGATGATTCTTTTTGCTGTGAATTTGATTTCAGCAGTATTATAATCGATTACATAGTCGCGATCTTGTCCCCTCTGCAATAAAATTCCATCCAAATAAATTTGCTCCGATCCCGATAACACAACTATAAAACTTTCGTTTTCGGCACCGCGTAACCGATAGGGCCCTTGATTACTTTCAATTCCTTGAAAAGTTTGTCGGGCGAACTTACCTTTCGATACCGCTGCTCCACCTATAAAATTAAAAATGCACTTTACCCCATTTTTCCTCGAAAAATCGTTCGAAAAACGATACAAGCCCCCTTGTCCTTTTTTAAAGTAACGCAAAAAATATCCTTCGCTATTTCGTATTTCAAAATCGCCAGCAATAAGTTTATGATTTTTATTACTGAGTTGAATAAATACTTTATCGAACTCTTGAAGCTGTTGTGTATTTCCATCGGCTTGCACAGGAATATTATCGTCGGTAATAGCTGCTACAATTTCAATCCCTCCTCCTATTTTGCCTGCTAACTGAAGGTTTAAACTAGAACTCACCACTGCATCTTGATTCGTGCCTACCGTTATTCCACGTGAAATACTTCCCGAACGATTTAGACCCTCTAAACCAAATAACTCCGACTTGTTTTCGGTTGGACGTTCAATAAAATAAGGATCATTTCCTATTTTAACATTGCCGCGATCAAGTAGTTTACGATCTCTTAAACTCGTTTCTTTTTCAAACAACAAAGGGAAAACGCGATATCTCAATTCAACGGAATCATTTCTGTTTCTCAATGGATTACTAAAAATTATCAACGACTTTACCTCATCCACCGAATAAACGATGGAGTCGCTCGTAAATATAAAAATGCTTCCGGGAACAATACTTAAAGTATCCAGATGAACCGTATCGCTTGCACACGAAATCTTTTTATTGCGGGCCATCCCCAATACCTGCGCGTTGCCATCCGATGTAATCAGTAGCAAAAGCAGCAATACGATATTTGAAACCAGAGTTTTCACGCAGCAGTAAATTTATTGAATTAGCGTAAAGCCATACGCATCTCATTTATTGGTTTATAAACAAATAAAAACCAATAAACCAAATTTTAAATAAATCAGATAAACGGTATACATTTGTAAAATAAATTTTTTAAGGTGGCTAAAATTATAACCTATAACGTGAATGGAATCAGAGCAGCGATTACCAAAGGATGGATTGATTGGATAAAAACGGTAAATCCCGATATTATTTTACTACAAGAGACAAAAGCTGAAAAATCACAAGTCGATTTTAGTGAGATGGAAGCTTTAGGATATCATCATTTTTGGCACTCAGCCGAAAAGAAAGGATATAGCGGAGTTGCATTGATTTCAAAAATCAAACCCGACCATGTTGAATATGGCTCAGGAAATTCTGATATTGATAAAGAAGGAAGGATTATCCGTGCCGATTTCGGAGATGTATCTGTAATGAGTGTTTATGTTCCGTCGGGCTCTAGCGGTGAAGAACGTCAAGCATATAAAATGAAATGGCTCGATTGGTTCGACGGTTACATTACCGACCTGACAAAAAAAAGAAAGAAGTTGATCATTGGTGGAGATGTTAATATTTGCCATAAAGCAATCGATATTCATAATCCGATTAGCAATGTAAAATCATCTGGGTTCCTTCCTGAAGAAAGAGCATGGGTAGATCAATTTACGAACAAAGGATTTATAGATACATTTAGAGCTTTTAATAGTGAACCGCATCAATATACATGGTGGACATTCAGAGCGAATGCTCGAGCGAAAAACTTGGGATGGCGAATCGACTACCTCTTCGCCACCGAAAATCTAAAAAGCCAACTCAAGCATGTCCATATTTTGGCTGAGGCCAAGCACTCTGATCATTGTCCAGTATTACTAGAAATAATGTTGGCCTAAAACTATCCAGCCATTGCCGTGATGTACTTCACTAACGAACGCTTTGCAAGCGGCAATAAGGTGTCTTCGATTGGCAATACTAGTTCCGTTTCGATGACATAAGTTGCAGGATTAGGAAAATTACGGTTATACATCAACAAGTCTTGTTTAATTTTCTCATACGTATTGCAAATTGTTTTTTCGTATGAAGTGATGTAATGCATCGCAATAGCTCTGTATTTATCGTCGGGTTGATCGAAAATAGTAATTTGATATTCGTATACTCTTGTAGAGGCCTCTTTCCCGCTTTTTAAAAACAAATACCCTTCATCGTATCGAATAGGCACAATGCCTACTGGAAAAATATTGATTTGCGATTCTATAAAATCATAGATCTTTTTGCCTTCATCGAGCATAATGCGGAATCGAGAAATACTAAAATCAATAATCGATTGCAATTCCTGCATCAATTTATCGTCTTCGCACATCTTTTCATAAATCAACTTGAAGTTTTTGAAGTCGGCTTGTGATATGCGCCCCGGAAACTGATTATACAGTTGCACCTTCTGATTTCGCAATGCGATTACATTGCGATAGTGACTAACTAGCTCACTCAATGCTGGGTAAAGTCTAGTTTCATCGAACGACTCACTGACTCGCTGTAAATATGCTAATAAAATGTACTTTTTGTACTCAAAATCGACAAGATCCTGCGTTAACCAATTCTCGTTTAAATTTTCCATGCTAATTCATTTTTAAAGTCACTTCATTTAAGCCACGGCAAAGCACTTTTCCACCCTTTTTATATCCATAATCCGCAGTTCTTGTTTTAACAAAATTATGTTGAATATTACATTTTCATTCCTGCAAAAGTCATAGGATACCTACCTACCTTAGGCGCTTCAATAAAACCCAGATGAAGAAACTATTTTCTATCTTATCAGTCGTGGCAGTACTATCCGTATCCTGCGTGCCCGCCCGCTTATATAACGAAATGAAGGCCAAAAAGGCAGGTTGCGCCGTAGAAAACGACTCCCTGAAAGCCCAAAACTTACAGTTAACTACTCATAATAACGAACTTTCTTACCAAAACGACGATCTAAACTTGAAAGTGGAGAGCCTGGCGGCCGATACCGCTAGTTTATCGACCGAGCTGAGAAACTTGAAGTCACAATACACCGAGGTAAATGCAAACTACCAGCAACTTTTAAAAGACGGACCTAACAGTGCTGCGAATTCAGAAGCTACTAAAAAGTTAATTCGCGATCTTCAAAAAACGCAAGAAAATCTACAGCAGCGGGAAGATGAAATAATTACGAAAGAAAAATTATTGAAAGAAAAGAAAGAAAATCTAGAACAACTTACGGCTGAAATGAAAGCGAAAGACGACCGTTTAGAAGAACTAGAACACATTTTAGCTGCAAAGGATTCTTCTGCAAAAGCATTAAAGAACACATTAGTAAATGCATTGTCAGGGTATACTGATAAAGGGTTAACGGTTGAAATGAAAAATGGAAAAGTATACGTGATGTTAGAAGAGCGCTTACTATTTGCAACTGGAAGTATTATTGTTGATACCAAAGGAATTGAGGCATTAAAAGATCTATCTAAAGTGCTTGAAAAAAATCCTGATATTAATATCTTGATTGAAGGGCATACCGATAATGTTCCGATGAAGGGCACTGGCGATATGAAAGACAATTGGGATTTAAGTGTAATGCGAGCAACATCGGTAGTTAAAATTATTACCAGCAACTCTAAAGTGAGTCCTGCGCGGTTAACTGCTGCAGGAAGAGGAGAATTTATTCCGCTCGACAAAGCCAATACCACTGAAGGACGAAAGAAAAATCGTCGCATTGAGGTAATCCTAACTCCAAAATTGGATGAAATCTTAAAGGTACTTGAAACTAATTAAGCACCTTTTCCACTAATACATAATGGCTTATTTCCGAAAAGCGTTGTTATCACTTCGTAAATCAATATTATTTTTTGTTGTTTTATTTTGGGTAACCGCAAGTGCGGCACAAACTTCTTTTGTTCAATCATATCGTGATTTCAGAGGGTATTTGTTTGTATTCGAAAATGGCGCTCCTCATCAACTTGAATCGCAAGCAGTTTCGTCGTTCAAATCGAAAGGACCTTATGTTGCGTATGTTACTTCGGGCAATAATTTAAAGGTGTATTATAATTCAGAAGTATTCGATTTAGGAGATGCTACTAATACCACATACGATATCAGCAACGAATTACTGATCTATAAACGAGATGAGGTATTAGCAGTTTTCGATAAAGGAAAAACGACACGGTTAACCTATTTTATTCAGGATTTTATTCTCACCGATAAGATGGTAGTTTTTAGAGATCGAAATCAAGGGGAATTAAAAATGTATATTAACGGAGAAGTGGAGGAGCTTGAATATACGTTGATAGGTTCGCTAGAAACATTTGCTGCCGGAGAAAATACAGTGGCCTATACCAATAGTTCTAATTATTTCAAAATATTTCACGACGGCGAAACCTTTGAAATCGATCATATAAACCCATTGCAAGTTTCGGCGGGGAAAAATATTGTTGCCTATGTAGATGGAAACGACCAAACTTTAAAAGTGTTTTACAAAAATAAAATTCTTACCCTGGAACAAATCACTCCTTTATCGTTTATTGCTGGTGATGATTTAGTAGCTTATGTTACGGATGAAAATTATTTCAAACTTTTTGCAGATGGTAAATTAGTAAAAGCAGAATCGTATAAGCCCGACTTTTATGATGTAAAAGACCGTAGTGTACTCTTCTTTATCGATAATAAATTGCAATTGATACAAAACGATATGCGCTATGAACTCGATACGTTCATGCCTAAAAGTTATAAGATAAGCGAAGACAATATTGCTTGGGTTGATCCTGCCAACCGTTTACATCTATTTAGCAATAGAAAATCGAAACAAATAACTACTGAACTATTCAATAATTACGAATTGAACGGAGAAATATTGCGCTTTACAACTGCAGAGGGCGCATCTACAATTTATTATCAAGGTAAATTTTACTAACTGAACCCAATGAGAAAAAAACATATACTTACATTAATCTGTGTTCTTGCTTTCGCCGTTTCTTTAAAAGCGCAAACAGGATTTTTACCGTTGAGCAACGCGGCTGAGCAAAAATTTCAAAAAGAATTAAATTCTATCAAAAGCAGGGCTCACACTTCAATGAAACCCTTTCTAATAAAAGATCTTTCTGAAAATACAAATTATGATTCACTTCAAAAACCTAGCATCAAAAAATGTAAATTTACATCTACATTAATTGGAAGAAAACTTTTCAAAGAGCATTTAATGCAAGTAGAAGAAGATGATTGTTCGCTTTACTTCAATCCAGTATTCGAGTTTTTAGGAGGCAGCGACCCCAATCATAGCAAAAATTATTATACTAACTCAAGAGGAGCATGGATTGGAGGAGAAATTGGAAAACGTTTTTCATTTAATGCAACGTTTTATGAAAACCAATCAAGGTTTCCGTATTATCTCGACTCTGTTGTGAACTTTAACAGAGTGGTCCCAGGTACTGGACGAATTAAACGAGCAAACGATTACGACTATGCTTGGGCTACAGGCTCCATTAATTTCCAATTGAATAAACATTTTATGTTCCAATTTGGTAACGATAAAAACTTTATCGGAGATGGCTATCGTTCCTTACTACTTTCTGACAATGCATTTAATTATCCTAGTCTTAAAATCGTTACCGATATTTGGAAGATTCGTTATGTAAATATTTTCGCAGAGATGCAAGATTTAACGCGTTACGATTTACAAGACAACGAACCATTTCAACGTAAATATGTTTCGATGCATTACCTCGATTTAAATTTAGGTAAACGAGCCTCTATAGGACTATTCGAAACTGTTGTATGGCATAGCGATTCAACCGGTCAACGTGGATTTGATTTAGGATATATGAATCCGTTTATCTTCTTCCGACCAGTCGAATTTGCTATCGGTTCACCCGATAATGTATTGCTAGGATTTAATGGAAAATTAAAATTAAAAAATAAAAACACATTGTATGCTCAGCTACTTCTCGACGAATTTTTATTGAAAGAAGTAAAAGCGGGCAATGGCTGGTGGGCAAATAAACAAGGTTGGCAGTTAGGCTTTAAAAGCTTCGATGTTTTTGGCATAAAGAATTTATATGTACAAGGCGAGTATAATGCCGTTAGACCATACACCTATCAACATCGTGAAACAGCAGGCAACTATGGGCACTATCGTCAAGCATTAGCGCATCCTCTAGGAGCTAATTTTTATGAACTGATTGGGATCTCACGTTATAATTATCACCAATGGAAGGTAGAAGGTAAATTAAGCTATGCCGTAGTAGGATATGATATAGCAGGGTTTAATTTCGGACAAAACATTTTTCTGCCTTATACAACAAGAGTACTTGAGTATGGAAATAAAATCGGACAAGGTGAAAAACATAAAATTATGTGGTCTACACTTAGTATGAGCTATGAATTTAACCCGATTACACATTTCTGTATTTTCATAGAAGCATCGATCAGAAATGATCAGAGCGTGGTGAAATCAGATAATACTATGTTATTTCAAGGCGGTTTAAAAACCCAATTATTTAATCGCTATTACGACTTCTAAGAAAGCAAAAATACAGCTGTAGTTTAATTGTAAATAACGAATTTTAAAGTACTAATAATTCCCCATTGAGTCAGCTAAAAAAACTTGCCGCACAAACTGCTATCTACGGATTGAGCAGCATTGTTGGACGTTTACTGAATTATTTACTGGTTCCCTTTTACACACGCATCTTCGATCCGAATGCATATGGGGTAGTGTCTGAATTTTATGCATATGTAACGTTTCTTATTGTGGCCTATACCTATGGAATGGAAACCGCCTTTTTCCATTTTTCAACAGGAAACGAAGATAAAAACAAGATTTATGGTACAGGGCTAAGTACCTTGCTAGTTAGTACGGGGCTGTTCTCTGGATTATTAATTCTTTTCGCTGGGCCTATTGCTAACGGGCTCGGCTATCCGAATAATCCTGAATTCATTATTTGGTTTGCTTTAATCCTTGCCTTCGATGCATTAACGGCATTGCCTTTTTCGCGCCTACGTCAGCAAAATAATGCCACCACATTTGCAGGATTGAAGATCCTGAATATCCTTATCAATATTGGACTAAATCTATTCTTCCTAGCATTGTTGCCGAAATTGGTTTCGCCAGGCAATTGGGCAGATGCCATATACAATCCAACAATGGGCGTAGGATATGTATTTCTATCGAATCTAATATCAAGTGGAGTAACCTTATTGTGCTTAGCAAAACACTTTAAATTTGTTCGTTTCCCTGTAGATCTTTCAATCGTAAAAAGCATGCTTATTTATGCGTTCCCATTATTGATTGCAGGATTTGCAGGAATGATTAATGAAACATTAGACAGAGCGATCTTAAAATATCTTGTTACTGATAAAGCATCGGCAATGCATCAATTGGGGATTTACAGTGCCTGTTATAAGTTGAGTATATTAATGACACTATTCGTTCAAACCTATCGCTATGCTGCTGAGCCTTTTTTCTTTTCGCAACGCGATAAACAAAACAGTCGAGCACTTTACGCCACAGTTATGAACTACTTTGTTTTGATTTGCAGTACGATTTTTTTAGTAGTTATGCTGTATATCGATATCGTTAAAATATTTATTGGAAGTAAATTTCACGAAGGGCTGAATGTAGTTCCGATTTTATTATTTGCGAATCTGTTTTTAGGAGTATATCTCAATTTAAGTATGTGGTATAAACTCTCCGGACAAACTCGTTATGGCGCATGGTTCTCGGTTGTAGGAGCAATCATTACTATCTTATTTAACCTATGGCTAATTCCTAAAATGGGTTATACTGGAGCTGCGTGGGCAACATTTATATGTTATGCATCGATGATGGTGATCTCCTATTTTTATGGACAGAAATACTATCCTATTCCCTACCATGTAAAAGACTTTTTTGTTTATACAGTTGGAGCCTTTGGCATGTGGATGATCAGCTTAATGATTCATCAATATGCAGGATTAAGTTTTATGATGTTACAAGGTATAAAAACGCTCTTATTGTTGGTGTATATAAGCGCGATGTGGAAAGTACTAAAGTCGAATAAAGACTTAAAAATTAACATTTGATTTTATGCAAATACATCCTGAAAAAGATTTATCGGTAGAAGCATTTTATAAATTAGTAACCGACGAAAACCAATTAGTATTTGTAGATTTTTTCGCTACTTGGTGCGAGCCTTGTAAATTCCTTGATGAGATACTAGAAGAATTAGCACCGAGAGTAGCAACGACTACGCGCTTTGTAAAACTCGACATCGACGAACATCCTGCTTTACAAAAAGAGTTTACTATTATGAGTGTTCCTACACTAATGATTTTTAGAAAAAGAAAACAAGTGTGGCGAATGGCGGGCTTTGGATTAGCGAAAGAGATGGAAGAAATAATTTTAAATTTGTGATGCCTATTTAATTGATAACCTATTCCATTATAATTAGGAATACTGCCGTTAAAACCAATAGGAATTTCCTGTTAAGATTTTTATTCGGTTATGCAATACCCCATTACTTATTGGCGCACAATGTTCGAAAATGGGGAGAATCATTCAGAGGAAAATTACATCCATAAAGCAGATGTAAATGCTACTACATAATTGATTTATTTAACAATCTTCTTCTTCTTGCGCATTACTTTTTCGATTTCTATAGGAAACACGACCAATTACAAATCCACTAATACCAGCCGCAACCGTTAACAAACTTAATCCTGTAATAAATCCTGAAGTCAAATCTGATTCCGTTTTTTGTTTCGCCTCCTCTTCTTTTTGTTTTAATAAATAATTCATGTGATTTATTGTAGATTTTTCCCATGCCGTATCGCGCATCACAATTTTATCATGAATGGTATCGGTCATTACAAACGAATGATGAATAGTATCACGCTTTGTAATGCTTATAGCGATCGTATCGGGATGAAATGGTAAATACCTCAGCAATTCTTTAGACGAGATCACACCCACTTTATTAAGGGCTAATGCCATAAAAGCAGTTGGCGGATCATTATTAATATCTGAACGAAATTTAGCCAAGTAGGTAGGGTCAACAGTTGACCAAAGCAGTTCTTGTCCTAATCCATTTTGCAAATCCATATCATCAATAATCTTTGCAATACTCTCTGTTTTCTTTTCAGCAATTTCACCTACTTTATATGCGGCTTTTACATCAGGCGATAACTTGAAGGGCTGTATACACATCGCAAAAATTCGATCAGAAGTATTTCCTTTGGCCACCAATTCCGCCGTGTACTCTTCTGTAACAATCATTTGTTGATACGGTGCCTGGTCAGGGAATAAAGTTGTCCCAGTAGGCATTATCAATTCTATGGAATTATTCGAATTATTATGAATGGTTATTTTCAAACAAGGACCATAATGTCCGGTATTAAAAAGTGCATTTTGTTTGGGGATTGATGCCACTTCTACTCCTGAAATAGTGTACGTGATCAACTTCTGTCGTGAAGCCAATGCAAATGAATATCGGGTTGCTGCTTTTGTTCCAATGGTTAACAGAACGCTGCAAAGCAGTAGTCCCGGCATGAATTTGTTCATTGAATAAGGGTTGAGCAGACTAAACGAAAAGCTTCTCTATTTTAGTATGTGTAAAAGCCTATTTCAACAAAACGGGGAAATAAAAAAGAGCCCACTTACAAATAAGGGGGCTCTTTAAAGAGTTGACCGACAAGGATTCGAACCTTGAAAGGCAGAACCAAAATCTACAGTGTTACCATTACACCATCGGTCAATCTGCTTTCGCGAGCGCAAAGATAAACTTTTTTTGCTAAAAAAATAATTTAGCCACTTCGTTTATCCGTTCACAATCACTTTTAGCCTTGTGCCGGGCTTTATATTGGCGTCGTGCAGATTATTGATGTCTTTTATCATTTCAACGGTAACACCGCCGTAACGCCTTGCTATGTTCCAAAGGGTATCACCGGGCTGAACCAGGTGATATACATATTTAGGGCTTTTATCTTGTTGATTATTACTTGACACAGATTGTACTTCATTAGAACTATCTGCCTTTTGAACAGCTATTTTTTGATCAGCAGAATCTGTTTTTTCAACAATTACTGCTACCGATTGAGTGTTTCCTGTGTCTTTCTTAACAGCCACTGTCGTTCCTGGATCTTTTACCGCTACTTTGGTTTTTACAATTGCAATGACTTGTAAACGCTGTCCTTTTTTCACTGAAGAAGAATGTAATTTATTCAACTTCTTCACCTCTGAATTCGACATCTCATATTTATCGGCAATTGCAGAAAGTGTTTCGCCTCTTCTAACCACATGTGTCTTTTTTATTCGCTTAACAATGGTTTCATAGTGAATTCCAGAAGCAGAGACCACTTCTTCATCATCACGATCGCGTAGTCGTGATCGTGATGCAAAGTTTTCAGGTAATATTGGACGTGGAGGAGGCTGCGACATTGCAAAAATCTGCTCCTGATTGGCCATGAATAACGCAATTTTATTCGTTGGCAAGCGTAACGTATATTCTTCTTCAGTATCAGGAATATAATTCTTCTTGTAGATAGGATTTAAGAAGGAGATAACATCCATAGGCAAATCAATTTGATTCGCTAATACATGGAAATTAATCTGATGATCTACTATAATTGTGTCTACTTGAAAATAGGAATATGCAGGAGAAACGGGATAAAGATTATGTTCATGAGCGTAATTCATGACATAAGTAACTGCGATGAAGGCTGGTACATATCCTCTTGTTTCAGCAGGAAGATATTGCATAATTTCCCAGAAATTCGTTTTACCCCCTGAACGCTTAATGGCTTTATTTACATTACCCGCTCCGCAGTTATAGGCCGCAATAACAAGTAACCAATCGCCATAAATGCGATACATATCCTTGAAATATTGACAAGCACCGTAAGTAGCTTTCAATGGATCGCGACGTTGGTCGGTGTAGGAGTTTACCTTTAAATCGTATACCAAGCCTGTTGCATACATAAACTGCCAAATACCAGTAGCTCCTACAGGAGATACCGCAATTGGATTCAATGCAGATTCAACAATTGATAAGTATTTAAACTCTAACGGAAGGCCTTCTTTATCGAGCACTTCTTCCATCATAGGAAAATATAAATTCGATAAGCCCATCGCACGTTGCGTTAATCCGCGTTTACGATTAGCATATAAATCAATATATCCTCTTACATACTGGTTATACGAAAGTGGAATAGGCGAAGAAATCTTCGCCATTCTCTCTTTGTAAACATCTTCAGAAAACGTTGGAACGGAACCAGGAACTGCCATTTTGTTGTCGTAACAATTGGCCTCTAGGCTATTAAACCGAACCACGTGATTGAGGGTCACCAAGCTATCGAGCATAGATACGATCGGGTCGTATGTTACCTCGGCAGCCGGAGCAACAGATTCTATTTGCGCCTGAACTTCTATCGAAGAAACAGAGGCAAACATACCTATCATTGCTATTAGACCAACGGTACGGGTTAACTTCATTAAATCTGGTTTAAGGGTCTGGTTTACACTTATCTAGATACGGCCAATATACTAAAAGGAAGCAGAAGGAAGGAATCCGTCTTACAACACTTTTCAACGCGGGAAATTTATAACTCTCGCGATTCGTTCTGCAGAGGAAAGGCCGCGCTTTCATGCAGTTTGTATTTACTCGATTTTTTTGACTACCGCTAAAAGGGATAGCTCAGTCATTACTCAGATGTCACTAATAGATAGTAACGTTCCAAATGGAAAGATATTTTCCTGTAGGATCGCAAATTTACTAATAATCAATGAAATAGTGAGTGAAACGGCAATGAAGATGCAATTTACTTAACCGCCTTAATATCAATTGCTTTTGACTTATTAAAATAGCGAAGAAGTGAAGGCACTGTTCCAAGAACCATTGCAAGACCTACCAAAACGTACAATAGTAACAAGCTAGAGATGTTTCTTAATGCTAATGCGGTGAGAATAAATCCAATATTAACCAAGTACAGCGTTAATGCTGCTTCGCGATGCGATAATCCTAGATCTAGCAATTGATGATGAATGTGGTTTCTATCTGCTTGAAAAGGCGACTTCCCATTTATAATTCTAACTGTAAAAATCCTGAGCGTATCGGCTAAAGGAATAATTAGTATAGCAATAGCCATTGCCGGACTTGATCGGAATGGAAAGGCATACGGCAGTGAATCAAAACTTAATTCAATAAAATGAATACTTAATACGGCCAATATTAATCCTACTACAAGTGAACCCGTATCTCCCATAAAAATATTTGCAGGAGAAAAATTATACACTAGAAATGCAAGTAACGAGCTAAAGAGAGCAAACGAAAGTATGCAAAGCGCCATGTTATTATAATTATAAAACCAAAGCCCGAAAGTAAATGCAGCGATGGCTCCAATCCCTCCAGCTAAACCATCGATACCATCGATAAGATTGTAGGCATTAATAATTACAAGAATGGTAAATATGCTTAATAAAGTACTGAACCAATAAGGTATTTGATAGATGCCGAAAATGCCACATAAACTAGTAATTCGAATATCGGCAAAGAACACAATAATGATGGCCGCTAATAGCTGTCCGTATAGTTTTTTATGTGCAGTTAATTCAACGATATCATCTTTAATTCCGATAAAAAACATAATAATGATGGCCGCTATAATATATTGCGTTGCTGTATTTTCAAGTCCGGCTGAGCAAAATGTATATGAAAACACAACGCCTGCGAATATGGCCAACCCCCCTAATGTTGGAATGCTGGGAGCGTGCGTTTTGCGATCGGTAGGTTCGTCAAAAAGATTTTTGATTACCGAAACACGTATAATCGATGGAATCGCCAAGAAGGTGATAACGAATGCGATTAAACAGGCAAGGGTAATGCTCAACATAATACAAAAATTATTTAATGCAAAAGTAGTCTAGGAAATTGGATAATGATTCTAATTTAGGTGAATGCATTTTAACTGATGGCGAATTAAACATTAAGAAGAGCGGAGAATTAAATAAGCACTTTAAAATTTCTTTTTTCACATACCAATAATCAAGCCCTACTATTTACGTATACAATTTAAAAAGGTTCGATTCTTAATGAACGAACGTTTTACTGTCTAATTTCGAACCGCTCAGGCAATTCGAGATACTCAACCTCTTCTAGGTCTACCTCCAAAACTATTGCGTGTGGCGGGCCAATATAGCACCAAGTGATTAGCTGTTCAACGAGCTCATTGGAACCTCCGGCCTCAAAATAAACTGATCCATCGGGCAAGTTCATAACGAATCCTTTTAACCCGAGTTTCATTGCTTGCTCCTGTGTGGTTACGCGATAAAATACACCTTGTACTTTACCGTGAACTCTTGCTTTAATAAATCTCAAAATCGGTTCTGACATTACTTTGCTTTAAACTCAGGTTTACGTTTATTCAGAAAGGCCTGTGTTCCTTCGGTAAAGTCTTCTGTACCGAAACAAGCACCAAAGCGATTGATCTCCTCTTGATATCCATTGGTTTTATAATCATAATGCGCATTCACTGTTCGCGTAATTTCGGCAATTGCAAGTGGTGCTTGCGCTTTAATTTTATCCAATATTTCGCGACACTTATCCATTAATTGTTCTTGCGGAACAACATAATTTACCAATCCTAGTCGATAGGCTTCATGCGCATCTACCATATCGGCAGTCATTAACAACTCAATGGCTTTACTTTTCCCAATAAGCATTGGTAATCGTTGTGTGCCGCCATAACCTGGGATTAACCCTAATTTCACCTCCGGCTGACCAAATTTTGCATTTTCAGCAGCTACCCGCATATGACAAGCCATAGCTAATTCGCAACCTCCACCTAAAGCAAAACCATTCACCGCAGCTATAACAGGTTTAGTGCAATTTTCAACGCTATTAAATACACGATGACCGTGAGCGGAAAGAGCACTCCCCTCCTCTATCGAAAACGAGGCAAACTCGCTAATATCGGCTCCAGCAATAAATGCTTTGGTACCCGAGCCCGTTAAAATTATTCCTCTAACAGCTATGTCATTTTCGGCGGATTCAATCGCCATTCCTACCTCTGCAATTGTTTGTTTATTGAGTGCATTTAATTTATCGGGGCGATTAATAGTAATCGTCATAATTCCTTCTGCAACATCAGCAAGTATATTCTGATACATAATTTCAGTTGTTAAGCTTTACGATTCATTTGAACCCATTCGGAAATATAACTAATAATGTCTTTGGTATCGGTGCCGGGAGGAAATAAAGTACCACAACCCAACTGCACCAACTTCTTCATATCGCCGTCAGGAATTATACCGCCTCCTGTCAACAATACATCATCCAATTTTTTTTCTTTCATAAGCGAAAGAATTTTCGGAAATACAGTCATATGTGCCCCTGAAAGAATACTTACTCCAATAACATCAACATCCTCTTGCAATGCAGCATTCACTACCATTTCTGGTGTTTGACGTAACCCAGTATAAATAACTTCCATACCAGCATCACGTAAAAAAGAAGCAATCACCTTTGCACCTCTGTCGTGGCCATCTAAGCCTACTTTCGCAATTAATACACGTATTGGACGTTCCATACTGCAAAAATGAGAAAAAATGTTGGAATTAATCCCATCCCTAAAAAGCTGGTTAATCTATTGGGAACGAATGGAATTCAATAAGATGAAGGCAGTTTATTGGTGCAAATGCTTTTTCATTCAGCATACATCAATTCAATAATGCTTAAGAATGACCCGCTTTGTAAAAAAGAGTCTGCTGCTACACTCTATTTCTTTGATTTGGATTTCATAAAGTCCTCGGCATCTTCTAGTTTTAACTTCACTTCAGAACGTAGCAAATCAGCAGGAGTTACTTCTAAAACTGCCGCAATTTTCATTAAAGTTAAAAGAGTAATGTTTTTACCCTGTTCTATTCGATACATATTCGATTTATCAAGACCTATATCAAGTCCCAATTGATCTAATGTATAGCCGCGTTTGGCTCGATATCGTCTAATATTATCGCCAACAGTAACTAATATGTTTTCGAAATTTGTGCCTTTTGTGCCCATAATTTCCCCGCTGCAAGTTGTAAAACATTTTGAAATTAACATTGTTTTAAAACACAACAAATTAGTAGTTTGAAGCAAAGTCAATTTTACTACTTTAATTTAAAAAAACAAAATTTCACTAAATTAAAATCGTAAGGTAAGACTATCCAGGAGAAAGATGGAAAGAAATAAAATTTTAAATGATGAAGAATTGGTATAAAAAAATGCGGCAAGGATCTAAGTGATGCCCATAAGTTGTATATTTACACAACCAATTTGATCGTTTGAGACTAGAAGCAAGAAACTTATTTCAAGAATGTAGTAATTGAAAATACATTAAAAAATCTAAAAAACTTTTTTATACTTTTCTATGCCCCCAAAGGCCGGCCTTATAAAGTCGGTCTTTTTTTATTTGTCGTAAACTTTAAATTCAAAAAAAACCCGAGTGAAAGTTTTTACACCATCACTCGGGGATTTATGTATTCGTGAAAATTATTTCACCATTAAACGGCTAGTTAATACAGAACCGTTAACATTTACTTTTACTAAGTACATTCCTGTACGAAAATCACTTACATTTAATGTAATGTTGTTTTTACCTGCAGCTCCGTTGAAGTTGCGGCTCATTACATTTTGACCTAAGATATCATACATTTCCACAGTGTAGTTACTAGAACGCTTAAGGGTGATCTCTAATTGAGAAGCATCCATTGAAGGGTTTGGATATAAACTCATTGAGAAATTATCCGCAGCAATTTGTTGAACTGAAGTAGTGATACCATAAGAACCACGGAACACGTTTAACACGTTACCTGTTGTAGCATTATGTAATACTCCGATAACACGCATTTGAGAAGCATCCCAAGTTGCAGGAATTGTAGTTGTGAAATTATACGTGTAAGTTGAGTTAGCGGAGATTGTTGCAGGAATAGAACCTACTTCTCCATCAAATCCACCTAAGATATCACGACCTACGAAGTTATAATGCATTGACGCTGCAGGAACACTTGCAGGTTCAGTTTGCCAGTTATGTCCAGCACCTACTAAAGCGATATTATTAGAAGCACTACTGTAATAATTTGTTTGAGCGTAAGTAGCAGATGTTCCTGTTACATCATCTTCAACAAGAATACAATTTAAACGATAATCTCCTGTTAAATTAGCAGCGAAGGTTGCCGATACAGCAACATCTACTTGACGAGTTGTGCTATTGAATGTAGCGCTAATTCCAACATCAGCTGGACTCACATCAAGAATACGATCAGCATACGTAGCCTCAAAATCTGTAGGATCGATGTCGTTACTTTTACGATCTATACATCCACTTGGGTAACCACCAATTAATCCAGCCATACCTCCGTCATAAACAGTGTTTGTCATTGGATCACCATCATGAACCGCCACTACAATAGCAGAACCTAAGTGAACAGTATCAATTTTCTCCGTATAAACAGCACCACGAGGGCACCATCCACACCATGTACCAGTAGCTTCTTCAACTAATACACGCTTAGTAGGAAGGAATGTTAAACCAGAAACAAAAGTTGATAATGTATCATCCGTATGATCTGCATCATTCGCTAGATCAACCCAAACTTTTACTGGGTACATCGAAGGACTAGAAATACTGATTGGCGTATTATGCGTAAAGTTGTAAGTTGCACCTGAAGCAATGTTTAATCCTGTTAATGTTTGTGGATACGTTGTTCCATTTACTTCATATTTAATATTCGCCGTAGTAATAGCCATCGCTCCTAGATTTTGGATCGTTCCTGAAACAGTAGAAGTTCCTGGAACAACAATATATTGATCAGCTGCTACTGCTTTTAATTTAACTGCATTGGTCGCTTGTGTACCATATACAAATTGATAATATGAGTTATCAGCAGAAGAGGGGTCAGTACCTGCAGTTGAAGCTAGCGCAGGAGAACCAGTTACCTTAGTTGCGGTAGTTGCGTTTATCTGAACACCAGCAGATACAGAAATAGTTGTATTTTGACGTTGGTCAACAATGTAAATATTGTTTGTTCCTTCTTCTAATACAATTGACCAATACGCATACACGTTAGCAGTTGCAGTAGAATAAGAAGAAAACATGAGCCAATATTGTTGATTTGGAGAAGTCCCGAACGTTTTAGCAACAACATTGTCATTTGTTCCCGTTCCACGAATTCCTGTAATACAGATAGAATTATTAGGAATACCTGCATTTGGCAAGTTAACAGCACCGTAAGCAGGAAGCGTAGTTGCTGATGTTGTAAATGTTACAATTCCACTTGTGGATACAAGGAAATCAGTTACCGGAGCGCCATTGAATTGGAATGCAAACGGAAGAGTATTAACAGATGACCAAACAGGTGTTGCTGAAGGTCCTTGAACAACAGACCAAGAAGCATCAAGGCCTCCGGCGACTGGGTATTCTAAATCGGTATTAACTCCTCCTGGATTTGTAGCCGCACTTACATACGGCAAATAATAATACTGAGCTTGAGCTGCACCTACAGTAAGTACAAGCGCCGCAAGCAGGGCGTAAATTTTCTTCATTAAATTTATGGATTAGTGATTTTAAGTTTTGAATGGTTAGTAAAAATATCTATAAAATTCTTATCACACAACGTGTAGGGAAGAAAACAAAATCTAATTTTTAGACTGATTTACAGCATAATACGAAAGCTGTGTTATGATTTCATCCTCCTTATTTCCTAAATCGAAGCGAAAAAACAGTTCCAACGCCTGATTTCGTTTCAAAAATGATACTCCCCTCCATGCCTTCAATCATGCTTTTTACCATGGCTAATCCCAATCCGGTTCCTGAAGATTTTGTAGTGAAATTAGGGACAAAAATTTTATCGATTAACGTTTCGGGGATGCCACTTCCATTATCGGAAACATCCACTTTCCAGTGGTCAACATCATCAGAAAGTTCCATTATTATTTCGCCGGTTTGGCCTTCAGGAATTGACTGAATGGCATTTTTTATTAGATTAGAAAAAATTCGAAGCAACTGGTCTTTATCGCCATTAATAAACACCTCAACTTCTGGTATTTTAATTGCCATTTTTATCGCTTCTGTTTGGCTGTATAAATCCAAAGTAGTTTGCAGAATTGAGGTTAAATTCACGACTCCAAATTCAGCTCTAGGCAGTTTTGCAAAATTACCAAACTCATTAGCAATATTTGATAAGGTCTCAATTTGTTCTATCAACATATTGCTAATACGCTGTATCATTTCATCCTTATTAGGATGATTATCATTCCACGCGCGTTGTAAATGCTGAATCCCTAGCTTCATTGGCGTTAAAGGATTTTTAATCTCATGCGCTACCTGCTTCGCCATCTCTCTCCATGCACTTTCACGCTCTGATTTTGCTAATAATTCGGCACTACGCTGAAGCTCTTCCAACATCCTATTGTATTCGTTAATGAGCGCTCCTATTTCATCGTGGCTCGTCCAAAAAATAGGCTGATTGAATGCCCCCAATTTGGTACGACTTAACGAATGCTGTATAATTCGTAACGGCTCCGTAATGCGATTAGAAATTAAAAATGCAATGAGAATAGCTAAGCTAAATAGTAATACATAAATATTGATTAGTGCTACAAGAAAAGTGCTGATGTCTCTTTTGAGTTCGGTTTCTTTAGCAAAATAGGGTAAATTTAAATAACCAATAATTTTATTGTCACTATTACGAATTGGCTCGTAAGCTCCAATATAACTTAACTTTCCAACTTGCTCCACTTGCATAAACAATGCCTTTTGATTCGCTGTTAATTTTACAAAGGCGGAACGATTCATTAAAGGCGAAATTAATTCTTGTTCATAGATTTTGGGTTGCGTAGAAAACAACATCAATCCATTTAACGCATATACATTAAAATCAGTAGTAAGCACCGTTGATAGTTGATTCAGATAAAACTCGAGATCATCATCGATTTTTGCGCCATTTAATTCGCGATTGCCAACATGATTTTCTATTAAATTTAATATGTTATTTAATTTCTCGTGTGTTTTTGTTTTTTGAGCTTGTTCATAATTTTTGTAAATGTATATCACAGTAGAAAGTCCTGTAAGCAATAAGGTGCTAACAACAATTGCTACGATAGTAACTTGAATTTTACTATTAAAATTAATTTCAAATTTCCATCGGTTTATAACGAGTTTAAAAATTGAAAAGCTAACTAAAAAAATTAAACTAAACACGGTAAATAAATAACTAAACAAGGTTATAAACACCCAAAGTCCCTGCGCAGGAAGACTTACCACTATTAATCCATCTTTACTATAGGGTAAAAAATAATGCGTATAATTATCAAACGAAATATATTCACCATTTCCTTTTTTATAATATTCTTCATAAGGGGCTGAAGTAAGAAAATAATTATAATTTCCAGCTTGCGAAATCAATCTGCCCTGTCGATATCTAGCATACGAATAATGATTCACATCATGATCAAAATTCCATTTATTGCCTAGCAGCAAATCCGGGAAACCATTATCCTCCTGAAAATGTCGACTATTTAATTCAATTGCAACAATCCCTTTTAAAATTGAATCCTGAAAAACATGGAAAATCCCTAAATACGAAATTCGGCCTGTAGGATCGGCCAAACAATTAAATGAGACAGCGCTCGTAGGCCGTGAATTTTCTTTGATGATTTTTTTCACATTCTCCAAGCTATAAGAAGGATCTCCTTTTTTATTTAATGGAATTCCCTCTGGATTAAAATACTTGAAACCTACTTCATATCGAGCTAAATATCCGTTAAAATACTGATGTATTATTTGCCTACTCACCGACTCTTCAAAATCGGAATTTGCATACAATTGCTGTTGCGCAAGCGTTAAAAAGCTGATTAGTGCAGGATCCACTTTTAGCTTTTGTTCAATGTCATCAAAAAGATACTCTGCTACAATATCTTGTTCGATTTCTAATTTGCTAGCATACTGTATTCGTTTAGCTTTTTCGCGCTCTTGATTAAAAACATAAATTATTTGCGCAGCATAAAGTGAAAAAACAAGTATCACCAATATATTTCTTGTAAACGAAAAACGTTGTTGCTCAGTAACTCTTATATATCCAATAAAAAGGATAAGCGAATTTGCTAGTAAAAAAGCATTTACGCCATAATTAACAAAGTAATCTGACGAACGAAATACATTCAACAACAAAAGGAAAAACCCCTGTGATGTTAAAAACAGAATAACAATATGGCGAATACTAAATCCTGATCGTTTAATAAACTGCACCCCAGCATCGCATATTAAATACAATGCAACCAACATCAACCCAATTACAAGTATCCCCACCATACTATAACCAGTAAGTTCGAACACATTAGAAATATTGAATGAAATCTGAGAATAGATAATTAATCCGCTCATGAGATAATTGATAATTACAGAACTCAAAAATGTAATCATCAACATTCCCATCACATACAATGACCCTATTGTTTTATTTATACTACTTACTTTACGAAGCATGAAAGAAGTAAAGAGCATGTATACATAAACAATCAGTAGAACTGCAGTAGTAATAGTAAGGAATAAATCGCCCGGAGAATTTAGCAGAAAAGAAACTGCGTATACTTTTGGGCTAAACAACTCAATGCTATACAACGATGATGGCCAACGAAAAGCGATCATCAAATACCGTAATGTCCACAAAAACACAACCACTAGTATTCCTACTAATGATCTTCGTTTACCTAAATAAATCAGCCAATCGAGAGCCGCTATGAACAAAACAATAAAGGCCAATCCATATAGAATTGCAATGAACGGGCTATCTGGAGTAGCGGCAACGTTAGGAGAAAAATACAGCGAGAAAAGGAATTCTCCATTACGGTCATTTATTACACGCGTTCCTGGTCTATCTGAATTAATTAATCGAGTATCATCTGATAATTCAAGAATAGGATTAAAATTATTAACTAAATATTTATTTTGAACCGTATATTGATTTTTGATGAGTAAAAGCCCGATTATTTTTCGCGACTGCAATCCAGACTCTGCTACGTAGTACCACCCATTTCCAAGAAAATTAACCATATTCGGTTTAACGTTCTTGATTAAAGAAGTATCGATCCATGTTTTATTATCCGACCAATATCTAATTCGGTTATGATCATATACAAAGAGTGAAAACGCATCAGATAATTTTTCAGCATTAATTCGAGCAGCAATGGCTCTCTCGTTCAACCAAATTCCATCCAGAAGTGGATGAATAGAGTCGACCAAAGCCTTTAAATGATCGATTTGTGGGATGAGATTAGCTTGTGCTCTATCGGCTACCTGAGCAAAGTTGAGGGCATTATTTTTCTCTCTCAACTTTAATGAAAAAGCAAGAATAAACAGACCTGCCGAAAACAACAGGTAACGCAACAATCGCCGATTTAAACTCATTGAGCTAAAATTAGGGTTAAGAAACAGATGAAATCTTATTGCTATTCAATAGTTTTCAACGAGGGCATGTGGGCATAAATGAATTCGCTTAACCCGTTTCGTACTAATGAAAGGAACAATTACCTTTGTTGTATGATTAAAGCAACTATTAACGGAGAATCGACCTTAAAGCTTGAGACACAACAGGGCGGAAAAGTAGCGATAAACGGGAAAGTATTTCCTGCCGACATCAAGCATATTAACGACGGAACGTACCATCTTATTTTAAACGACAAAAGTTACAATGTAGAGGTGCTTTTGAGTGATGCAAAGACAAAGAAACACACCTTAAAAATTAACGGGAAAATTTTAGAAGTAGAATTAAAAGACCGTTTTGATGAATTACTGAAAGAATTAGGAATTGATGCAACTGCCGGACAAAAGATCGGCGACTTAAAAGCACCGATGCCTGGCTTAGTGGTAGATATCCCAATTATTGAAGGACAAGAAGTAAAAAAAGGTGATACCCTTGTAATCTTAGAAGCCATGAAAATGGAGAATGCCTTAAAAGCGATGGCCGATGCTATTGTAAAAAAGATCGTCGTAAAAAAAGGTCAGGCAGTAGATAAAAACGAACTATTAATTCAAATGGCATAATCATGAACAAAAAAACCAATCGCCGTAAATTCATCCAACAGATGGGAATGGCCACTTTAGGAACAATTGCTTTAAGTCAGATTAAGCCTGTTAGCGCTTTTGCAATGAGCTTAGAAGGCGAAGCGTTATTTGCGCTAGAGGCGCTTCCTTACGATTTTAAAGCTCTGGAGCCGCATATTGATGCGCTTACCATGGAGATTCACCATGACAGACATCACAAGGCCTATGTTGACAATTTAAACAAGCTTTGTGCGAAAGAAGGAATACAAGAAAAATCGTTAGAAGTACTTTTATCAAAAATAGGAAGCTATTCGGCAGGAGTGAAAAACAATGCAGGCGGACATTACAATCACTCTTTATTTTGGAAGATGATGAAAGCTAACGGTGGTGGCTTACCGACAGGATTCGTAAATGATGCCGTCAATGCTAGTTTCGGAACTTTCGATCAATTCAAAGCTAAATTTATTGAAACATCGAAAGGAAGATTCGGATCGGGATGGACATGGTTAGTAGCAAAAGATGGGAAATTAAGCATTGGGTCGACGGCGAATCAAGAAAATCCGTTGATGGATGTTTGCGAATTAAAAGGAACGCCTATTTTATGTTTAGATGTTTGGGAACATGCTTACTATTTAAAATATCAAAACAAGCGAGCTGACTATATTGATGCATGGTTTAACACTATCAATTGGGATACGGTAAGTAACCAATTAAAATTAGCGAAATAAAATTTAAAAAATAAAAATCCCCGTATCACTACGGGGATTTTCTATAAAATAGGACTCCTAAAAAACCCCATTATACACTTTAATTATACTAAAGCAATTTCGAACTGAACAAGATCAACGAACATTTGCAAACGCTCTTCCAATTCACCGTGCGATAAATTTTGAATACGTTCGAGACCGAATTTCTCAACACAAAAAGAAGCCATTGCCGAACCATATATAACAGCACGTTTCATACTTTCGAAAGAAATATCATGAGTAGAGCTTAAGTAACCAATAAATCCTCCTGCGAACGTATCACCTGCGCCTGTTGGATCAAAAACATCTTCGAGCGGTAAAGCTGGAGCATAAAAAACATTATCGCCTTGAAACAACAAAGCGCCATGTTCTCCTTTCTTAATGATCAAATATTTGGGCCCCATCGCCAAAATTTTACGTGCGGCTTTAATCAATGAATATTCCCCTGTAAGCTGACGAGCTTCTGCATCGTTAACGGTAAGCACATCCACCATTCCGATTGTTTCAGTTAGCTCAGGCAAAGCGATATCCATCCAAAAGTTCATAGTATCCATCACGATTAACTTCGGACGTTTACGCAAGCCTTTAATTACCTGTTGTTGAACGGCTGGGCTAAGGTTCCCGAGCATTAAGAATTCGCAATCTTGGTACGCCTCAGGAATAATTGGATTAAAATCGGCAAGCACATTTAACTGAGTATCTAAGGTATCACGAGAATTCATATCCTCATGATATCGACCTGACCAGAAAAACGTTTTCTCGCCCTCTTTCACTTGAAGGCCTTCGGTACTGATACCTTTACTTTGAAGCATCTCGATCGTTTGTTTCGGGAAATCATCCCCTACTACAGAAACGAGATTAATATTTTTATGGAAGTAAGAAGCTGACACAGATATATATGTAGCTGCACCACCAATAATTTTATCGGTTTTGCCGAAAGGAGTTTCGATTGCATCGAAAGCAACCGTACCAATAACGAGAAGGCTCATACAGTAATTTTAAAGATGTGGAAACCGGGAAGAACCATATTCCGGGATTCAAAGATACGGATTAAATGGCCTTTCATTTAAAAAAAAGCAGAGAAGGGAATAAAAAGCTAAAAAAGGTCAGATCGTCATAAAAACGGGTATCAAAAAGAGGTTGTTAACATAAATTTTTGAACTAAATACACAAACAACTGATTTATAGTATAGTAATTAAATTCAATTCGTTTTGTAATTTTAAAAAGTCGGCTTATTTTTGCAACCCGTTGAAGAAAAATACTCGTTCTTCTCTATTCAACGGAATGTTTCCTTGTCAAAATCCTATGACACGTGTTTTAGTCATGAAGTAAGTTTCGCTTTACTTCATGGTGGCATGAGCAAAAAAGATGGTCTTCACCCTGTAAAGCAGCGTGAAGATTATTCCTTCTTAGCTCAGCTGGTTAGAGCACATGACTGTTAATCATGGGGTCCCTGGTTCGAGTCCAGGAGAGGGAGCGGTGAAGTAGAGAGGTCAGCTAATAACTGACCTCTTTCTTTTTTCAATAAGTATGAACTATTCTGTTTATATACTTTATTCTTCTAAACTCGATAGATTTTATATCGGAACAACTGATGATGTTCCCAATCGACTTATAGAACATAATAATTTCCATTATAAAAATGCCTTTACATCGAGAGGTGTTCCATGGGTTTTATATCTTTCAATAGATGGACTTTTAAGTGAAAAGGCTTATTACATCGAACGACAGATTAAAAAAATGAAGTCAAAAAAATACATTCAAAATTTAAAAGCATTTCCTGAAATCATTATCAAATTAAAGAGTTAGAATAGTCCCTTGGTTCGACCCCGATAGCTATCGGGGCAGGAGAGGGAGCGTTCATAGACAGGAGGTCATTTTTGACCTCCTGTTTTGTTTTAATCAAGTCCTAATGTATTGATATATCAGTAGTTTAATACCCTTTTTTAAAAGTAACAGGTGGTTGCAACTTTGATTTTATAAAAAGTGAGTTTTTTCGGAATAGTTGCAACTTTTTTGGATAGAAACTGGGTTAAGCTCAGGAGTTATTCATTAGTTATGTTTCTAATA
>CAIRUC010000125.1 GCA_903881665.1 uncultured Bacteroidota bacterium
AGAAAAATTAGAAAGGAATAAAAAAATGAAAATAAATCTTCAAATCATACTCACCGTATTGCTTGATCAGTATTGCAAGCAAGTGGATAAAAAATTGTCAAACAAGTTTGATAAACTGAAAGATGCTGAAATATCAACCAAGACATTTAGTTTTTATACTTCAGTTTCAGCCATTGCTTCTTCACGAATTGAAGGGGAAAGAATGGAAGTGGACAGCTACATCAAACACAAAATGTTGAACATAAAATATCAGCCCGACCTTGTTCAGAAACCAAACGATTTATACAACGCTTATTTGTTTGCACAAAAAAACACATTGACCAAAGCCAATTTTTTAAAGTCGCATACCTTGCTTGCAAAACATTTGTTGCCAAAGGCACAGCAAGGTGTAATGCGAACAGGAAATATGGTGGTGATGGAACACAACAAAGGACGCATACAATACGAAGCAGCACCCGTAGGCGATGTAAAAAAACAATTTGAATTGCTTTGGAAAGACATTGCCACATTGAAAAAAGAAAAACTCACACATCAGGAAGTGTTTTATTTCGCTGCATTTATTCATATCGTGTTTGTAAATATTCACCCGTTTGAAGATGGAAACGGCAGAGCAGGAAGGTTGCTTGAAAAATGGTTTATTTCTGAAATGCTTGGAAGCAAAGCTTGGTTTCTGCAAAGCGAATTGAACTACTATAAACATATAAACGATTATTACAAAAACCTGAATAGGTTGGGAATGTTTTATGAGCAATTGGATTACAGCAAAGCACTTCCATTTTTATTAATGTTGCCAAAGGCATTTAGTGTAACTGAAAAATGAAATTCACAGAAGAAAAATTAGAAAGGGCATTTACCGAGTTATTGGGGCAAGAAGGCTTTCCCCACCACTTAGGCATTACGATAACTCGTAAGCTTTGCTCGAATGGATTCTACTCCACTTCCTTCTTTTGATGAGGAGGCCTTGGCTAAGGCAAGCGGAGCAAATAATAGATCATTAACTGAAATGATTGATGAGCTGGAAACAGTTCGTCGTTCCACCATTTTAATGTACAAGTCGTTTACCACTGAAATGTTACTATTTGAAGGTACCGCCAGCGGAAAAAAAATAAATGCATTGGCAATAGGTTTTGTGATTGCCGGACACCAAATGCATCATTTTAATGTTTTAAAAGAATGCTATCTTTAATCGCACCAGCACTTAAAAAAGAGATTTGTTTTTTACTGATCTTCGCAATATTATGAATACATCTTCGGTAGCAGTTATAGGAGGAGGAAGCTGGGCAACAGCTCTAGTAAAAATGCTTTCTAACAATTTAAGTAATGTTCATTGGTGGATACGCAATGAAGAAACTGTTGGCTTTATTCGCCGTTACAAACACAACCCGACGTACTTAAGCGATGTTGAGCTAAATCTTGATATTGTTCAACCTTCATCGGATTTAAAATCTGTAATTGAGAATACTGAATTTATCATCTTGGCGGTTCCAGCAGCTTTTTTATCGACCGCCTTATCGCAGTTAAATGCATCCGACTTTAAAAACAAAAAGGTGTTTTCTGCAATTAAAGGTATCGTGCCCGAGAAGTTTCAAATTGTGGGCGATTACATGAATACTCATTTTGAAGTTCCTTTCGAAAATATTGGTGTGATAACAGGTCCTTGTCATGCAGAGGAAGTGGCGATGGAAAAATTATCGTATTTGACGATTGCTTGTCCTACAACAGAAACCGCCTCCACAATGGCTACAATGTTGAAATGCCGTTACATCAATACGATTACATCCGATGATATTTTTGGAACAGAATATTCTGCCGTATTAAAAAATATTATGGCTATTGCGAGCGGAATTTGTCACGGATTAGGATACGGAGATAACTTTCAAGCAGTATTAATTTCGAGCGCTATTCGCGAGATGAAACGCTTTACCATGGCAGCACACCCTATCGATCGCGACATTAACGATTCCGCTTACCTTGGCGACTTATTAGTTACTGCTTACTCTCAATTTAGCAGAAACCGAACCTTCGGATCGATGGTAGGAAAAGGCTATTCGGTGAAGAGTGCACAACTCGAAATGAATATGGTTGCTGAAGGATATTATGCTGCTGCATGTATTCACGAAATCAACAAACAACTAAAAGCGCAGATTCCGATTTGCGATGCCGTGTACAATATTTTGTATGAAAAAATAAGCGCGCGAGTAGAGATGAAGTTGTTGGCGGATAGGATTGAATTATGAACTGTTGATTTTGAATTTTGAATTTATCTCCCATTGGTTTCTTTACAACATTGATTTTTAATTAGGACGCTGATTCGTCCCTTTGGGACTAAATGGATTTGAAAAGGATTTAAGAGGATTAGGGTTACTATTTTGGACTCTTTCATATTTGTTAATTTTAAATTGAACAATTTATAATGAACGTCTACCATACATTACTAATTGAAAAGCTTAAGTAAGTATATTGTATTATTTGAAAAGACAAATAAATTGCCATAAATATTACAAAAATGGATTAAAAAAACACTAATACTCAACCCTACCGGTTCCCCGAAAACCTCACCTGCATACCCAACTGATAATTTCTGCCAGGCATGGCTCTATTGGCGATTACTTGGTAATTGACATTATTTAGATTGTTGGCTGCCGCTGTAAATACTACACCTAACCTAAGAAAATTTCTTTCGTAACTGATGGCTAGGTCGTTTATGAAATAAGGATCTAACCAATTAGAGTTGTTTGTTAACGTGTAGCGATATCCCGAGTAGTTTATGTAATAATTTACTTTTATCTTTTGGTAGGATATGCTTGCCTTTCCTTTAAAAAGTACTTTCGGTGTGTAAATTTGTTGCTTGTTGAGCGAACTGATATTCACAGCATTGGTTTTGGTAATAATACTGTTATTCCATTGTGGTCGGAGCTGAATTTCTCCCTTCCATTTTTTTCTTCCTGCATTCATTCCAATACTTCCGTTGATTCCGTTCGAGTGTATTTGCTCAATATTCTCTACCCCGTAAACACCTCCCGTTTGCGGAAACCATATTATCGCATCGTCGAGAAGTATATCAAAAACACCGGCTTCTGCTATTATCGATATTTGCTTTACTTTTTTTTCTAGCAGGAGTCCACCACTCGCTTCCCTTCCCTTTTCAGGCTGTAAATAAGGATTACCTCCCGGTTGCCAGTATTGATCGTTAAGTGTCGGCACGCGATACACCATAGCTCCTTCTGCTCTTAATCGTAAAGCCTTGGTGATTTGATAATTTATTCCGATAGAAGGTAATAGCGGTAACGCATCTCCGTGAGTAAGCCCATTGCGTAATGCAACATTCGAATTTATTTTTCCTTTATTATATCCTACCCTTACCGTTCCGGAAATTTGGTTCAGCTTTTCTTCTTTCGGATAGGCATCGGTAGTTGCTTGCGATTTCTCTGCTGATACTCTAAAATCGAATTGCCAATTTTGTATAGGGTAAATACTATACATCGCATCTGCTTGATACGATCTTGCTCTGCTTCTTTCGTCTAGCAAAGCTGTTGAGTCAATATATCTGATTTTATCTTGTACAAATCCGGCATTCAACGTGAACAGCGATTTCTCTTTCTTGAAATTCCAAGTGAGTGCATAGCGTTGTGCTTCGTCTTTTTGTTGCTGATAGGACTTCTCTTGCAACATATGCGGCGGAATTTTATAATCACTTTTTAAATACCAAATATGCAAGGCTAAGTTGTTATGTTCTTTCCCTAATTTTAGTTCTTGCGAAAAGCCTTCCTGCTCACTATTTGCATTTTTTTGAGTGACCGATTCACCGTATTGATTTTTATAAATAATGTCATTCTTCGCTCTGCGCATATACACTCTACTATTCGTAGATACGTTACCGTTAGTTAGTCCGGTTTGGATACCCATTTGTTGTCCGCCGAACGAACTTAGCCCGGCCATTGCCGAAACAGAAAACCCTTCAGCCGTTTCCGATTCGAGCAACACGGCACCGCCTACCGATCCACTGCCTTGTAATGCTCCTGATCCACCGTATTGCATTGTTACTTTATCTAGCAGAAAGGATGGCATCAATGAGAAATCATACAAGCCCAACATCGAACTGTTTAGTTTAATTCCATTCCATAGCAATGCTGTATGCGCAGCTCCCATTCCCGATGATGTGATTGTTGAAATCCCTCCTTGACCGTAAGATTTCACAAATACTCCCGATTCCCGCGTCAGCTGTGCCCCAACATCGGCTGATAAAATTTTTGCAGCTACCGCAGTATCTAGTACTTGATGAGGAATACTTTTATCGGGGTAAGTAATGCGGCTTCCTTTAACATCAATTTGCTTCAACCAATGTAAAGTATCAATCTCTTGAGCCTTTATTAGAGGTGAAATAAAAAGGAATAAAAGCAGCAATTGTTTTTTCATTGGTTGTATAATTACAGGCACTTGGCAAAAGCCAATGAAAGAAACAGGGCCGAAGCCTTGGTATCTCACGCCTTTTCACCGAAAGCGCCTGATGTTATTAACGGCAGGTCTTCTGACTTGTACTTTTTGTTTATCGTCCTTCCCGTTTTCGCAGTGGCTTCCGATAAATTTATTGTTGCTAAGCAACAGCAAAGTACTTACAGCAGCGGGAACTGTTCCGGATTCACACCGGATTCCCTTTTAATTTCCCATGTGGAAAACCATTAATACTGCGAAAATACAACAAACCGCTCGAAATAGCTTTTTGTTTAACGATTAGCGTGTAATTTAGCGCTTGAATGTCGCACCCCATATTAACACCCTTTCTGCAAGGAGATCGCAGGGCAATAGCCCGCGCAATTACTTTGGTGGAGAACCAATCGGCGGGGTACGAACAACTATTAAGCGAACTACCTGTAAACCGAAGTGTTCCCGTAACAGGTATTACTGGTCCTCCGGGCGCAGGAAAGAGTACGTTGATTAGCGCGCTTATTAAAGAGCTTACATCTCGTAAAAATGCAGCTGGCAACTTCAACCAAGTGGCAGTTGTAGCTGTTGATCCTACCTCTCCTTTTACGCATGGTTCATTGCTAGGCGATCGCTTACGCATGCACGACCATTTCAATAATCCGAATGTATTTATTCGTTCTCTAGCCACCAGAGGAGCTTTGGGTGGCCTTTCTGCAAAGACCTTAGAAGTAATTGATGTTTTAAGAGCCGCATCGTTCGATCATATCCTCATTGAAACGGTGGGAGTAGGCCAATCGGAAGTTGAAATTGTATCAATGGCGAATACAACAGTAGTAGTTTTGGTTCCTGAAGGGGGCGATGAAATACAAGCCTTAAAATCGGGTATCATGGAAATTGCCGATGTATTTGTAGTGAATAAATCAGATCGAGAAGGGGCCGACCGCTTTGTTGCTGGCATTCACAAAACATTACATGAGCGTCCGTACAATGAAAAATGGAGTATTCCTATTATTAAGACTGTCGCATCGCGAAATGAAGGCGTAATAGAACTAACGGATGCGGTTAGCCGTCATTACGAAGTTAACCCTCCGCAACTAAATGTTCACCTCATGGCCGAGCATGCTTATCGTTTAATACAACACGACAAAATGAAAGGCATTTCAGTTAATGATATTGCCTCACTATTAAAAGAAGCCATTACAGCAGAGAATTTCAATCTGTATGCTTTTGTAAAAGACTTTCAGCGAAGCTGATTTTTATACTCTTCGCTTTTTCAAATTACAACGGTTGATGTTAGCATTGTATATTGTAAACATTTCCTCCGAAAAAGTATATAACAACGCTTTCGTATAAAAATCAATAGCGTCGTCCCATTTCTCTTGACGCTCGTTTAATCGTCCAAATAAACTATACAACTTATCTTTTTCAATTCCTGGTACAACCATCCCTTTATTAAGCACGGCTATTGTTTCAGTGAAACGCTCGAGCATTATAAGTAACTCGGCGTAATCGTAATATAAATCAGGGTAGTTAGATGACTGCCTCATCGCAATTTTAAACGATTCCTCAGCGGCATTAAAATTCTGGAAATAACGAAGCCGGAGATGTCCAAGCAGTGCTTGTGCGCGACCGTTTTCAGGCTGACGAGCCAGAACGAGCGACAATTCCTGCAGACATTCCTCTACCTTACCCTCTACAAGCAAATGTTGGGCTTTCAGTATTTGATTATCGGCTGCTTCTATCATTTTACAGGATATAATATTTCCTGACCGTAACAAGATACGTCATACAAAAGGCGATTTATCATTCGAAGGTGGCGAAAACCCTTTAATATGGGGTAAAATCAGGGATTAATAGGACTTAATTTTCTCTTCTGATTCTAATGCTGCATTTCGAAGTAGAAAACAGTTCAGAAAAGCAAAGAAAGTAACCCCGGCTTGCGTTTCTAGGGTATCTTCCGATAGCATTGAAAAAACAGCAATAAATAGAAAAGCTGAATATAAATAGCTTTCTCGCATGTTTAGGGTAAAAAATGGGTAAAGCAGACCGAAAACGAGGTAAAACAGACCGAAAATGCCAAAAGTGACAGCAAAACTGATATATTGATTGTGCGATCTTAGTCTGTCTTTATCATCTAATTTAGTGTGAAGCTCTTTATAGGCTGAAGTAAATTCTTCATTTATATCGCCAGTACCAACACCAGTTAATGGATGTTTTCTAAAAATAAACTTGGCCGTTTTCCAAAACTCCAAACGCTGCGTAAGCGATTGCCCTGTTGCATTTCCATTATAATGATAACTACGAAACTCCCAGGCCAAATCGTCTAATCGTTGTTTTACTCCGCCACCCTTATGCATGCGATTTACGTTAGCCATGCCCGCTTCAATAGCCTTGATTTCGTCATCCGATAACTTATTCACAGCCGCCGCATCCTTATTCCATCCTTTAGATGTTAGAAAACGAACCAACGAATACAAATGCTGGTACCCCTTTTTATTATAATCATACAAAGATGTTCCGGTACGCTGATGCCATGCCCCATCAATTTCATATTCGCATACATTCACCCAAACAGCATTACCATTTTCAAGATCTTGTCGATTTTTATACTGATTGTATTTATGGCCTTGAGCAGTTACATCCAACATTGTCACTTTTTCAAAGTTGATGGGTTGAATAGATGCAACAAACAAAAAATTATACAATTGCACCGACATCCATCCTCCACAAATAAGAAGAACTATCATTGCACATTTTAGTACTACTGATACTTTATTACTAAACAATTGCATCATCAAAAATAACAAAAGGGCAGAAGCTATTATTAATAAACCGGTAATGGATTCTATAAGTACTAAAAAATAAAGAAACCAAATTAAAACAATAAACAATAAAACTTTGAATAATTTACGTTTTGATTTGAGTATAAAGTAAATTGCAATTGTTATTGATGCACAAACCAATAATGCTAATCGAATATGAGAGATAAATGGGGAGACATCTCTAATGTCATGAACAACACGTTTACTAAAACCAAGATAAATGCCAAGACTGATAAAAGTAGAAAACAAAACTGCACTCAATACTACTTTTAATACATTTCGGTACTTCGTAACCGTTAGTATTGGCATGGTTAGAAAAAATAAAGGCATTAAAAGCAAAGGAACTTTGATGCGAATGTCGTTCCATGCATAGATGAAGTTTTCGGTATTCCATAATCCAACAATATGAATAAAGAAGAGCCCGCTAAGCACCCAAAAAACAATTCTATATTCTTTGAACCGCTCTTTCTTGCCTTGAAAATCACCACTCAGCAACCAACCTCCAGCCATAAAAAACTGTCCCATACTCATTCCAAATTTCGACAATGACATGGAGGCCGCCATCAGCATAATGCCGACAAAGAAAGCCGAATTTCCGAATTTTGAAATGGAGGTAGCTGATTTCAAGCGTTACATCAATCGTTAGTAATTACTCTTTAAACGAACGATTCAATATAGAAGTATAAATGGCGGGATCTTTTAATGCACGAACGGCCGTTTTTATTTCGGGATCCGAAAGAAAGCTGTTTTCTGTTCTTCCATTTTGATAATAGTAGCGTGAAACAATTTCGTTTTCAAGCAGCCATTTAATTTCTTGTTTATGCAATTGAAGGTCGGTGTTTTTATCTCCTTTCAATTTATTTTTCACCGCATCGTAATCAGATTTAATAGCGTCGAAATATTTTTCTTTCTCCGCTTTCTCCTTCAAAATTTCTAACTGTCGTTCGCTATCTGTTACATAGTCGTATTCTTTATTATTCAGCCAACTAATAAAATCGTTGTAATCGGCCTCCGACAATACAAAATCTTTAGCTAGTTTTATAGTAGGATTTTTTAAATGATACAACGTAGCATAATCAAAATACATGTACTTCAATGCCAACGTTTGAGCTATACTGCTATACATTGTTATTCCTGTTGTATAATCAGGATTAATTCCTCCACCATCAAAAACCTTTCTTCCTCCTTTCGTTTTAAACTCCGACATTAAAGAATCGGGCACTTTCCCTACACTACCATCTGCATTTCGATGCGTATAATCAAGTGCCTGAATACATCTTCCGCTAGGAATATAATATTTTGCAGTAGTTACTTTTAACTGCGCATTGTAGGTTAATGGGCGAGTGGTTTGAACTAATCCTTTTCCAAATGTTCGTTGGCCAACAATTGCTGCACGATCAAAATCTTGTAGCGAACCACTTACGATTTCAGATGCAGAAGCAGAGCCGCTGTTTACAATTACAATTAAAGGTGTCTTTGTGTCGATAGGATTGTTTAATGTACGATATACTTTGTCCCAATCTTTCACTTTACCTCGGGTACTAACTACTTCTTGCCCTTTATCTACAAATACATTCACGATATTGATTGCTTCGTTGAGCAATCCTCCTGGATTTCCTCTCAAATCAAGTATTAATCCCGTTACTTTTTTAATTTCTGTTAACTCCTTCACTGCATCTTTCACTTCTTGACCGGCATCATCAGTAAAACTCGACAATCGAATATACCCTACATTATTTTCAATAACTCCGTAATAAGAAACATTTTTAATTTGAATTTCTTCACGCGTTAATGTTTTATTAATGGTTTCACTTCCTGTTAATGTAGGTCGTGAAAGAACAATATTGATTGCTGTTTTTGCCGACCCTTTTAACAATTTACTTACTTCATCATAACGAAGTCCTTTCGTCTTTTTCCCGTTAATAGAAACAATCACATCTCCTGCCATTAATCCTGATTTTTGCGCAGGAAATCCTTCGTACGGATCAGTAATAATCACATCATTGTCGCGTTGACCGATTAACGCTCCGATACCTCCGTACTGACCAGTTGTTAGGAAACGATAATCGTCGGCTTCTGATTCAGGAATAAATGTGGTATAAGGGTCGAGTCCATCGAGCATATCGTCGATGCTTTCGCGTACCATTGCTTCAGTATTGATAGGATCTACATAGTACACGGATAATTCTCGTAGCACAGAAGTATAGATATCAAGATTGCGATTAATCTCGAAGTAATTATCATCAACCGCTTTAAATGACAGGAAAATAGTACCAGTAAGCAGTACAATCATCCATAGTTTTAAACGACGAAAACAGTTTTTTAAGCGTGATAGCATAGATAAATCTTGTCAATTTTAGGGAACTGGATCATAACCATGTCCACCCCAAGGGTGACAGGATAAAATCCTTTTTAGTGTAAGCCAGCCACCTTTCAGCGGACCGTGTTTTTTGATGGCCTGTAGTCCGTACTCCGAGCAAGTAGGTGTATATCTGCATGCTTTACCAAGGTGCGGAGAGATAGCTCCTTTATAGAACCTGATCATTCCGATCATCAGTGAGCTTAGCAGTCGGCGCATTTTCTGTAGTTAAACGTCGTAAAAGTATTATTATTTTCTCTTCGGTTTTACGAAAAGAGAGGAGGGTATTACACTGAGAAATGAACAATATTGCAAATCCAGTTTGGTGTTGACGGCAAAAATCGAGAATAGGTTGCTTATTAAGACGAAACGCTTCGCGCATAAGGCGTTTCATACGATTTCGGTCGACTGCCTTTTTCATTTTACGCTTAGGCGCCGACACTGCCACCTTTACGGGCTGCTCTTCATTGTACGGTATTGTAGAGAAAACCATTCGGAAAGGGGATTGCCATAAACCTGACCCTTTTTCAAAAAGGCGATCCATTACCTTCTTGCTCTTGATACGAGCAGAGGCCGGCAAGGAAAATTGCTTTTGAGGTTTTATAGGGGATACCATGTTATGAATTCCGAAAAATACAAAAGCCCACGATGAACGCGGGCTTCTGACGATATTTTTTTTAGTAAAAATTATTTGTTCTTTTTTAAGTAATTCTCAATACTCATCGTCATTGATGGTGCTTCCGGAATAGGAGCTTGAATATCGAGACGTAAACCTGCTTCGAGAACAGCTTGAGAAGTAGTTTGACCGAAAGCAGCAATCAAGGTTGTATTCTGTTGAAAGTCAGGGAAGTTTTTGTAAAGAGAAGCAATTCCTGCTGGGCTAAAGAAGACCAACATATCATACTTCACATCTGCTAAATCGTTTAGATCGCTACAAACAGTCTTATACATCGTTGCTTTGGTGTACTCGAAACCGTGAGCGCCTAAAGTATCGGTGATTTCTTGTTTCGCAATATCGGAACAAGGCACCAAAAATTTATCTTTCTTATGCTTTTTTAATACTTCTAATAAATCGTTGATATTCTGTTTCCCGTAGAATATTTTACGCTTACGGAAAGTAATATACTTCTGAAGATAGAATGCTGTTGCCTCTGAAATACAAAAATATTTCAGCTCTTCCATATTAGTAATACGCATCTCTTGACAAAGACGAAAAAAATGATCTACCGCATGGCGACTAGTCAAAATAATAGCCGTATGCTCGGTGATATTAATACGATCTTTCCGAAAATCCTTTGCCTGAATCCCTTCAACATGAATAAATGGCCTGAAGTCAATCTTTAAAGAATACTTTTTAGCCAGATCATAATATGGCGACTTTTCAGTTTCCGGTTTCGGTTGAGTAACGAGTATAGATTTAACTTTCAAGGGCTGCCGAAGGATTATGTGAACACGAGTGGTGTTACCGGGATATTTCTATGACCGCCCTCTATAGCGTACTTAGCTTCCAGATAATCAGTAGAGGGGCGATTTCGAATGCGCAAAGGTACAAAAACAAATAGAAAAAGGAGAAGCCGGGTATTCCTATCCAAATGCCCACTGCTCTAACAAGTCTATAAAAGAACATGGCGGCAATAATGAAGAGAGAAATTTGAATAGTAATTTCTCTTACCACCGTGGGTGAATATGCTAAAATGATGTTCACAGGCAAGAGTATCAGCCCAACCATCATCACCATTAAAAAGATATTGAATATATACAATGCAACTGGCCGTTCTTGATTAAAAAGAGAGCTTAATATTCTAAGCGTCACCATTTTAGAGGAATATGCCAAAGCAACGGCAACGGCGAGCAATACAAATCGAATAAGTCCTTTTTGAAGCCATATAATTTGCCAATTATAATGAACACTAAGTTGATACAGGTATAATCCTGCTAACAAATAAGCAATGGTCGAAAGCACTAAAGAGGCTCTCTGCAAAAGCACACTTTCATCGCGTACAATTTGGTTAGTAGCAGTAATATTGAAGTAAGCTGAGAGTAATTGTTTAAATATTCGATAGTAGAAATACCTAAACCAAGTAAAAAATCCAACAAGTGCAATTAATGAGATCGTAAACCAATCGCTTACAATATCATTTAAAGGACGAGCATTGGGGTGCTGAGGCTTTAAAGCATGTCCTTTAAAAATCCCGGGGCCATTGAGCGGCAGATTATCGATATACGCGGTATCGGCCTCCTCTATTATGGTGCTATCATTATCCTGAAAACGAAATGGTCGACCTCCTGTATGCAACAATGTATCAGAAGGCAACAGTGTATCTGTTGTTTGCTGTGTTAATGTTGTTACCGGTAATTGTTGTGACATTCAAGAATATTCGTTGCTACAAACCTACCAATAAGTTATTACCTATTAAAATATGGTTTCTTATTCCTCCCAATACTTATTTAGAGTTAGCGGCTTCCAAGCGATGTTTTCCAAGATAAAAAGATCTGGAAATAGAAAAACTAAATCGCACTCCTCCTTTGCTCCAAGTATCAACAGTATTGGTGATGTATTCTGTTTCAGTTATTACAGAAGCATTGGTAAACATCAAGGAAAAAACATGGCCCCCTGTTTCAAATTCAAAACCTAATCCCAAAGGATTATAGAAGCCATATTTGTTATCATTTGCCCTTACCTTTCCAAAATTAAAAACATAATCGCCTATCAACGACATACTACTTGTAATTCTGATTTTTCCTCCTATTCCACAGTATAGCGATAGATTTTCATCATACCCCTCAACAAAGCTATGATACACTGAACCTGGAACCAATTCTAATGAAAGTTGTTTGGAGAATTTACGTTGTAATATTAATTGAGAGGAATACGCAAAATGTCGGGGAAATTCTTTGCTAGCAGAAGGGGCATCATACGTCAATCGCAAATCTTTTCTTGATGAATAAGTGATATTCCCAAACAATGCCGCCGTAAACGGAATATGATTATTTCGCCGCTGATGCATAAACTTGTATTTCCCAGAAAGCTCCCAGTTTTCATGATTTTTAGAACGAGCAACGCCAAGATTCAAATTATTTGTAATGCCAAAGTCGAACCCTATTCTTATATCACTCGACTCATCAAAACCCCATAAATTATGATACGAACTTTTTCCGTTGGCAGCAGTTCCAATTGCACCAAAACGATGAGAAATGCGTAAGTCCATTAACTTCTTACCTAGCAATTCGGCCGTTTGAAGGTTAATAATTTTAGTGGTTTTAAAAGCAGCCCCAACAGGCTTACTAAAAGAAGAACTATCGCCTTGCTGAAGTATTTTTAACAACTCCTCTTGTGCCATTGCACTCGTTGACATCCCAAATATTAGGATCATCAAAGTAAACTTTAAGAAAGAATATGATTGCTTTTTCAAAATGATAATTTACGCCATAAAAGTCTGCAAAAACTTCTTAGCAACCAACATATCCGTTGTCAATCCATTGCTCAATCTTATCCTGCTCATCATTTGTTAGTTTGGCATTAACAGGCATATGCTTCGGATCATTAAGTGGAAGATCCAATCGATAAAGCAATTCTGATTGACCATGGCCGTCATCTTCAATAACAGCCTTTAGTTCAATGTAGTTATTGTAATTGGGCGTTAATTGATGCCCATCATGACAACCACTAATAGCACAATTGCCAACAATGATTGGTTTTATTTCACGATAATAAAAGGTCGTGTCGCACTGGTCATTTGTAACTTTAGGCTCGTATTTGTCTTTTACGCATCCTGTAATAACAAGAACAAGCAGCACTGGGAAAATTAATAATTTGAAGAGTTTCGTCATCTGAATTTCGGAACGGATTACTAAGATAGTACAAAGGTAAGTCAAATCTATACCCAACCCCTCACTTTGTACCAGAACAAGGCAAAAAGCTCTCTGTAGCAGATTACTTGGTATCTCAAATGGTTCCAAAACTGATAGCGAAGTTGAATACTTTTGCCTACTTCAGGCAACGGAATATTTCTTCCACCTAAATTTTTGTCGTGGTATTCGAGTTGTTGAGGCCCCGATTCGTTAAAGGTCGACTGCCCGCCCAATAGTTTATAACCTGCCTTCCGGAAAGTGAGAATAGATCGACGCATATGCTCAGGACTTGTTACGATCACACATGGCTCATTCAATAATTGAGGACGCATTGTTTTAATATTCAACACTTCTTCTCTTGTGTTTTTACCTTTAATTTCGAGGAAGATGCGGTTACTATCAATGTCGCGCTCTATTAAATCGGTCATTATCCCATAGGCGTCTGTTTTAACCATCTCCACATAATCGGCTGCAGGTTGCGTAATATACAGATCACTCTCTGGAAATTGCTTCGCCAACTTAGCTGCATAATAACTTCGCATCATCGCCGACTCGCTTGGATACCCCGAACCGCCCATAATAATGATGTGCATAGGTTTGAAATGATATTCGCTAACTGACTGACCCAGCCAATTATATAGGTAAAAAGGCCCTGTTGTAAAAGCGAAGCCTAAAATTAGAAAAAAGAAAAGCCCTGCTGTAAACAATACCCTTTTAAGGATTATTTTTGCACGATCTACAAATTGGTTTTTCATTAACAAGAGGCTGTGGAGGAAAATTATTCTTTACAGTTACGAACTTAAAGGTTTGAAACGGTATTCTATTTAGTTTTACACTCAACCTGTAAACACTACAATGTTCAAATCCATATTATCGTCGGCGCTTGTGATAAGTGTGTTTTTTTCCTGCCAATCCAACCAAAAAAAAGTAGAAAAAACCATGCATAACATCGATCATCATTCTTTTGCGAAGCCAGAAGAAGCGATAGTAAAACATTTGAAGCTCGACCTAAATGTTGACTTCTCCAACAAGAAGCTATCGGGTTATGCTGAGTTATCGATTGATAATATTGGGAAAGGAAGCACCCTCCACCTCGATACACGTGAGTTAACAATTGATTCCATTTGGCTTGAAAATGATATGCCAACCTCATTTGAATTAGGTAATCCTGTTGAATTTTTAGGTAGTGATTTAGCAATCGCAATTAAGCCCACTACAAAAAAAGTTAAGATAAAATATTCTACTTCTCCCAACGCTGCTGCTGTTCAATGGTTGAGCCCTGAACAAACCGCTGGAGGAAAAACACCCTTCCTGTTCACACAAAGCCAAGCTATTCTGGCGCGTTCATGGATTCCTCTTCAAGACAGCCCTGGAATTCGTTTTACCTATAATGCAACCATCACTTGTCCTCCTAATTTAATGGCGGTGATGAGTGCTGAAAATGATACGGTTTTACATCCAGATGGAAAATATATTTTCAATATGCCACAAGCAATCCCATCGTATTTGATGGCATTGGCAGTTGGAAATTTTAAATTTCATGCTTACGATACAAGAAGCGGGGTTTTCGCAGAGCCAGTAACGTTAGATAAGGCCGCGAATGAATTTATCGATTTACCTAAAATGATTGCGGCTGCAGAAGAATTATATGGCCCTTATGCGTGGGGACGATACGATGTATTGGTATTGCCTCCAAGCTTCCCTTTTGGAGGGATGGAAAATCCACGTATTACTTTTGCCACTCCAACTATTCTTGCAGGCGATCGTTCGTTGGTTTCATTAATCGCACATGAATTAGCACATAGCTGGAGTGGTAATTTAGTTACTAACGCCACATGGGACGATTTCTGGTTAAACGAAGGATTTACGGTTTACTTTGAAACGCGTATCATGGAGAAATTATATGGGAAAGATTATGCCGACATGCTCACTGTACTAAGCAAAGGAGAACTTGAAAATACAATTAAAGATTTAGGCAATACAAATCCTGATTCACATTTATACTTAAACTTAAAAGGTCGTGATCCAGATGACGGAATGAGCGATATTGCTTACGAAAAAGGAAGATTTTTTCTTGCTACTATCGAAATGGCGATAGGTCGTGAAAAATGGGACGCGTTTCTTAAAAAATATTTCGCTGAACATGCTTTTCAAAGTATCACAACTGATGTATTCCTTGCTTACCTGAATAAGGAGTTGATTAAAGATGATGCGGTATTAAAAAATAAAATAAATATTGAGGCATGGGTTTATGGTCCTGGATTGCCCAATAATTGTCCGGTAATAACATCAAAAGCCCTCGACATGGCTGGGTCCGCTGCTGATCAATTTAAAAAGGGAATCCCTGCAAAAAAATTAATTGTTGAAGGATGGAATACACATCAATGGTTATATTTTCTTCGTCAGCTTCCTGAAAATATGGAGGGGGAAAAAATGAAAGAGCTTGATGCAACATTCCATTTTACGGAATCAGGAAATGCAGAAATAAAATGCGATTGGTTGTTGCATACAATCAATAGTCATTACAAAGAAGGATATAATGCGCTCGACGAATTTTTATGTCATGTAGGACGAAGAAAATTTGTAAAGCCATTATTCGAAGCGATGATTAAAACTCCACAAGGAAAAGAAATGGCGAAAGTAATTTATGCCAAAGCACGTTCAGGATATCATGCCGTAACGATGCAAACCATTGATGATATGTTAAAATAAAACCCAACCCTACTATGAAAAAATATTTATGCTTAGTGCTCTTATTATTAATTGTGACAATCGGAAAATCACAATCGTATGTTCTCGATTCTACTTTTAATTTAACAGGTAAAAAAACCTATAATTTCTACAACAACATCGACCGTAGTTATGGTTCACTTGTACAAGCTGATGAGAAAATTGTTATTGTTGGTTTAAGTAAAAACAATACATCTGGTTCATTCGAATTATGCTTTGCGCGTTTCAGAATCAATGGCGTAATTGACAGTACTTTCGGTACTAACGGAGTAACGAAAGTAAGCATGGGAAACCAAGGTTCAATTGGTGGGCAAACGCCCGTGGTTAAACAAGACGCTCAAGGTCGTTTTGTAGCTATAAATACAGGAAGATCAGCAACAGGATCTAGCCAAGATTTAATGGTATGCCGACTTGATTCTACCGGACATATTGATACTTCTTTTCATACCACTGGAGTGTTGTTTGTAGATATGACAGGGGCAGGTTCTCAACCTGATGAAGCCAACGCTTTCACTTTTGATGCAAGCGGAAATATCTATTTGACAGGAGCCACAAGAACAGCTGGCTCTCCACTTGATAACGACTTTGCAATCGTAAAAGTAAATTCTTCAGGACAGTTAGATCCTTCGTTTGATACGGACGGCAAAAAATTATATAACCCAACAGCTACTGCAGAATTTGGTACCGGCATAGCGGTTCAACCTGACGGAAAAATTGTATTCGGAGGAACAGCAGGCGGAAAAATGTTTGTGGCGCGCATCGACAGTACAGGAGCTTACGATCCTACTTTTAATACCGTTGGTTATCGCGTGTTATCAACCATTGGGTCAAGTTCTGATATGTATTGCTTAACACTTGATAGCCTTAATAGAATTATTTTAGGCGGAACCTCGGCTGCAACATCTGCAGCTATTGTTCGTATCTTGCCAAATGGAGCATTAGATTCTAGCTTTAATTTAATTGGAAGCAAAATTTATATGGTTGCAGGTTTAACCACAACGGTTACAGGAATGGCATTGGCTCCCAGCGGCAAAATTGTGTTTGGAGGTGCTATTCTTAATAGCTCCACGGGATTAAATTTTTATGCTGCACGACTCGATTCAACAGGTGCTGTAGATTTAACTTTTAACACTACAGGTTATGTTCAAGTTCCTGTTGCTACAGGGAATGTTGCCGATGAAGCGAATAATATGTTATTGCTACCTGACGGTAGAATTTTTATTAACGGCACAGCCGTAGTATCATCAGCCGTAAATGAGGATATAGAAATGATTCTATTAAAACCCGTAACCGTAATATCAGGATTAAGCCCAACTGAAGAAAGTAGCATCCGTACTATTTATCCTAATCCCGCGAATGATTTCATTATTGTATCCTGTAAAAAAGAAGTAACTATTGAACTAATGAACATAGAAGGCAAAATTTTATTGCAACAACAAATAACAGCTGGGGCAACAAATATCAATATCCGTTCCCTATCCAAAGGCGTATATTTTGTGAAAGAAAAAGGACAATCACACGCAATTAAAGTTATTAAATTATAATACTATTGATTTCTAATTGAAAGGCGCTTCTTTGGGAGGCGCCTTTTTTCGTTTTATGCAGTAACAATACCGCTCATTATTAAGCAGTGTTAGATATTGTAATTAATTAATCACGTTCAAATGATCTTTCATTTAATTTTTTTCGACTTCAATGTCAAAGCCACCTTGAAGTCGAAATTACAATATGTAGAACAATCATCTATTTAATTGAAATATGAAATAAATTTCATCCTCTAATTATATCATCCTTCGAACCAAGTTTAGACTGTGTTTATTTTTTCCACACTTTTCAACAATATGTTTAAAATCATTGAGGCAAATAGTTGTATTCACCTACTAAACAATATATATTCGCTACTTAAAGTTCTATTCGTTTTTAAATGTTATTTTATAATTAACAAACTCTATTAACTATTTCCGTATTGTAAGACGGACATGTATTACTAACGCGAAGAAGGCCTCTTCCGTTACCCAACCTGCTCTAGTATAGCATCAAAAATTAACGTTGATGGTATAGCACTTAGTTAGTCGTTTGTTAACGACAATGAAGCTACTAATTAGTCTTTCACTATAAGGACTATTTAAAGCAGTTTAATTCTTCTTTATTCTGGGGCAGCTGAATTTTTGCCTTGGGAAAACAACTCTCTTATAGGGTCTGGAATTCTTATACCTATAATGCACTGATTAATCTAAAGCGAATGAAAGCATCTCTGCTGTTTATCTTGTTCCTAATCTTGCTCCCTGTTGACTCAGTTTCGCAAATGATACAGGACTCTTCCGATTTATGGCTTTCTGGAAGCGTAACCGCAGCCTATGCTCAGGAGGATAACGGCAAAAATAATCACTATTCCACATTAGCTTTTCAAGGGTTTTCCGATATAATATATAAAGGAAAGCTCAGTAATAACTATTCTTATCAACATGTATTTAAATCTGAAATAAGTTATCTGCATTATATAGACAGCACATGGATTATTAGCAGTGATTATTTCAAACTATTATTACAATGGAATAAATCAACCAACAAAAAATGGGAAAACACATGGGCTTTCTATTTATCCTCGCGTTGGCTAAATAAATATGAGAACGTATATATTGATGGTGAACAGCGAAACAAATGGCTGGAAGGCTTTTTAAATCCTGCGCGCTTCGAATTTTCATATGGTTGGAATAACTCTTTTTGGAAATGTTCTTCTTTTTCTGGATCACTTGCCTCTATAAAAATTAGTTCTATTCCTCGCAACGAATTATATATTCAAGCAAAAGAAAAAAATTTATTAGTAACTAAGCACAGTTATATTCAAAGTGAATATGGTATGAGTCTTCAATTATTAATCAATGAAAGTTATTTTAAAGATCTTATAGTTTGGCGGCATCAGTCGAGAGTATTCGCAAACGCATTTAACAAAAGTGGCGTTCATATTGATGTTAATAATCGAATTGCAGTTCGCTTTTTAAAGTTCATTGAGCTGCGCTTCGATACTAAAATTTTTTTCGATCCTGATTACAATAGCCATTTGCAATTCAGGCAGGAAGTATTACTGGGGGTGTTTTACCAACATCAACAAAAAGTGCGCTCTCTTCATTTTCCTTAAGCCGATCCCTTTCGCGTAAGTTTGACTCCACCCCCTTTTCTTCAGATCCCTTTTCATTCGCGCCTCCAGTAATCTCCTGAATCTAGCTACACCGGTAGCTTTTTGATTTTTCGTTTATTCTTTATCTCTTTTTTCTTCGTCCTCTAGGGTTTTTTTACTCACTTCACTTGCTAAATACATAGGTTACAGTAGGCTCATTATTACAATTAACACTCAATTATTACTTTCTCGCGTCGATTTAACACTGCCTATATGTCAAAAACATTGAATCCCCCGCAGAACGTGAAACAAGCCATTAAAGCGTTGCTGCCTACAAAAGGATTATCAACCGGAACCTATTCATAAAATCGTATATAAATTATGGTTTTACTGTAACGTATAGATACTAACACACGTATATTTGCCTCATCGAAATTAAAGAACCATTTTAAAATGTTAATGAAAGATCTAATTGCCAACTTCATGAACCAAATGAAAGAGGCTATTTCCATTGGAGAAACTGCAAAATTAACTCCTTCTGCTCAACCAATCCGTAATATTTTAATTACAGGCCTAGGGGGATCAGGAATCGGAGGGTCCATCATGGCTCAGGTAACCGACAAAGAATTAAAAGTTCCAGTGACTGTAAACAAAGATTATTTTATACCTGAGTTTGTTGATTCTCATACACTAGTAATGATTTGCTCCTATTCGGGTAATACAGAAGAAACAGTACAAGCTATGCAAGCTGCTTTGAAGAAAAGTGCAAAAATCTGTTGCATCACTTCTGGTGGCAAAATTGCTTCAATGGCGAAAGAAAATAATTGTGATACCATCACAATACCAGGAGGAATGCCTCCTCGTTCTTGCTTCGGATATTCCTTCACGCAGTTGTTTTATGCATTTGAAGGGTACGGATTACTTGGGAGTACTTTCCGTGCCGATCTTCAAAATACGATTACCTTACTTGAAACAGAACAAGAGGCTATTCACATAGAAGCGTATAGCATTGCTGAACGTTTAATTGGTAAATTACCTATTATTTATTGCGAAGCACGTTATGAAGGGGTTGCTATTCGATTACGCCAGCAGATCAACGAAAACAGTAAAATGTTGTGCTGGCATCATGTATTGCCTGAGATGAACCATAATGAATTAGTAGGCTGGACAGAATCTCACCCTGATACAGTTGTGTTAATGCTAAGAAGTAAAGATGATTATGTACGTACTCAAAAACGTATGGATATATGTGCAGAAGTATTCCAAAAATATGCTCCAGGTTATATAGAAATCCATTCAAAAGGAACGAGTCAATTACAACGCTCCATTTATCTTCTTCACTTGGGAGATTGGGTAAGCTGGTATATTGCGGAAATTAAAAATATCGATGCTACCGAAGTAAATGTGATCGACTATTTGAAAAACGAACTTTCAAAAATCTAACTAAATAAAATAAATCGAAAAGGAATCCTAATAAGATTCCTTTTTTTATTTATACTTGTTGTATGAAAAAATCATTGCTATCGATTTGCCTTTTCTTTTGTTGCGCTTGCGGTTCTAAAAATGAATCAAATGTAGTAGCCATTGATGCGGATTCGGTGATTGTTTCATCAGATAGTTTATCTGTTCATATTGATACTGTCGCTACTGTTTCCTCCGACACACAAGCTCAAATTCAAGTTATCGTTTTTAAAAATGATGTCGCTACTAACGGTTACGGATATGATATAATGGTTAATGGTAAGAAAATGATCCATCAACCAAACATTCCTGCGGTAACCGGCAACCGAGGATTTAATTCCGAAAGTGACGCCCAAAATGCAGGTGCATTAGTAAAAAGGAAGCTCTTAAATAAAGTAATGCCACCTACAATTTCGATTGATGAGTTAAATGCGATAGGAATTCATTAGCCCTATTATCATAAAAAACCTCTACCCGAAAAGTTCAGGACGAGGTGGGAATGAGTGAGGTGAATCACAAAAAGTAACGGTATTCCAAATTTCAATATTTCGTAGAACTGTTGTATGACTTTTTATAGTCAAACTACCATTCTCATCTTTACAAATCTATTTGTTATTGCTAACTATTGATATACGTATCAACGGGTAATTTACATACCCTATATTGGGTATATGCGTGCGCTAAATATTGATTTTATTCGCTATCCTCCTTTTTATCTTTTGCCTTTTCTTGAAAATAATCACTTACCACTTTCGCTTTTGCAGCTCCTAAAAGCGCCGTCAACTCTGCCAAGGAGGCTTCACGCACACGTTTTACCGATTTAAAATGACGAAGTAACGATTGAGAAGTTGCTTCCCCTACACCGGGAATTTCGCTCAGCTCTGTTTTGATAACGCCTTTACTTCGTTTATTACGATGATGAGTGATACCGAAACGATGCACTTCATCGCGCAATTGCTGAATGATTTTTAAGGTCTCACTTTTTTTATCGAGATACATTGGCAAAGGATCACCCGGATAATAAATTTCTTCTAGCTTCTTAGCAATTCCGATGATGCTGATCTTTCCTCTAAGGTCGAGTTTTTGCAAACTATTTAAAGCTGCTCCCAATTGCCCTTTCCCACCATCAATTACGATGAGTTGAGGCAAAGGTTGATTTTCTTCTAAAAGTCGTTTGTATCGCCTGTATATAACTTCTTCCATTGAAGCAAAGTCATCGGGACCTTCTACGGTTTTTATATTATAATGGCGATAATCGCTTTTCGAAGGACGACCATTTTTGAATACACTCATAGCCGATACAGCATAATCTCCTTGGAAGTTCGAGTTATCGAAACATTCAATATGATATGGCTTCTCTGGTAATCGCAAATCTTTTTGCATCAACTCCATCAGACGCTCAATACGATGTTCCGGATTTAATTTATCAGCTTGATCTAATCGATCTTTCATAAAGTACTTCGCATTCTTCTCACTTAAATCGAGTAGTTGCTTTTTATCGCCGATCTTAGGGACAACAAATGTTACCCAAGGAATTTCAATTTCTGGCTCAAAGGGTACTAAGAACTCTCGTGCATCGCTATGATAACGTTCACGCATTTCCGCAATTGCTAATCCGAGGAGTTCGGCAGGAGATTCGTCGAGTTTCTTTTTCAGTTCGAGGGTTTGCGATTGTACTATCGATCCGCTCATCACTTTCATATAATTGATGTAAGCAGAATTCGATTCCTCCACAAATGAAAACACATCTACATTGTGAATATTCGGATTCACCACTACACTCTTTCCTTTATAACGCTCTAATAGATCGATCTTTTCTTTGTACTGATGCGCTATCTCATATTCATACTTCGCCGCATGTTCTTTCATCTGTGTTTCTAGGTGACCGATAACAGTATTGATATTCCCTTTCAGAATTTCTTTTATAGCGGAAATTGAAGCATTATACTCTTGTTGTGATTGATAGGCCTCACATGGTCCTTTGCAATTACCGATATGATATTCAAGGCAAAGTCTAAACTTTTTCTTAGCAATATTATCATCGGTAAGGCTCAATGAGCACGTTCGCAACTTATACAATTGATTGATTAAATCAAGTAACGTATGCATCATGGTTCCAGAGGCATAGGGGCCAAAATAAAGCGAACCGTCTTTTATAAATCTACGCGTCGGAAATAATCGAGGGAAAGGTTCATTCTTAATGACAATCCAAGGATATGTTTTATCATCTTTTAAATTGACATTGTATTTCGGTTGATGTTTTTTTATAAGATTATTTTCTAACAACAAAGCATCGTATTCGGTTTCTACTACAATGTATTTGATGTCCGCAATTTGTCGCACCATTATATTAGTGCGTGCAGAATCATGTACTTTATTAAAATAACTAAAAACGCGTTTACGTAAACTCTTTGCTTTCCCTATGTATAATAATTGTCCTTCAGCCGAAAAATATTGATATACCCCGGGATTATCAGGAAGTACTTCAAGGACATTTTTAAGGTGCTGAGACTTTACTTCCATTGTTGTATTGCTGCAAAAACCATCATCGGAGTGATCTCAGTAATGCACTTACAACCTGCTACGTCGCTCTTACAGTCGTTACATTTCTTATCGAGGCAAAGGTAATTGGCGCGCGGGCCAATCGGCTCCCAGCGCCCAGGATGTATCGGACGAATTGGAGGGAATAAACCAAGTGCATTTGCTCCCAATGCTGCAGCAATATGCAAAGGACCTGTTCCGGCAGCAACTAATCCTGTGCTTTGTTGAATAAACGAAATATACTCTGCCAACGATAATTTTCCTGTCATGTTTATTATGTGAGAAGGTAGCTCATTTAAAAAATCTATCATAGTTGCGGCTTCTTCTTGTGTTCCTGTAATAAATACAGCATACTTATCAACTGGCAATAAATCGATCAGCTTTCTAAAATTTTTTAATCCCCATTCTCTTCCAGAACCTCTGCTACACGGATGTAAAATAACTTTCACTTTTTCAGTAGATAATTCATCAAAAGAAAAAAAAATTGAAGGAAATAAATACGCTCCTGCTAATTTTAATACACTTACTGAAGGTGTTTTTATTCCGAAAGGATAAAGTAATTGAATATTGAGTTGCACCTCGTGTAAGCTGCTGTTTTTTCGACCGAGATTTATTAGCCGATTACAATTGAGCCAATGAAATATGCGATGCGATGTTCCTATTCTGTTTTTTATTCCTGCTTGTTTGGCAGCATTCGCAATTTCTTTCCGCGGAAAAACATGTACGATTGCATCTGCGTGTATGGATTTTAATTGAGCAATGCGATCTTTTTCGGATAACAACATCCAGTCGTCAAAATTAATAAACCCGTCGACATACGGAGCAGCCTTAATAATATCATGTGTATAGGTCTTTCCAAACCATGTAATTTTACAATTCGGGAATTGTTTTCTTAGCTCCATCGCCAAAGGCAAAGTAAGCACTACATCACCAATAGCATCGGTCCTGCTAACAATTATATGTTTAGGATTTTTTATCATGATGCTCTTTAAGTCGTGTTTCACGTAAAAAAACAGCGTGCGCGGAGATTTTGGCAATCACAAATCCGTAGTAGCCGTCCATCCATCCAGCTTTAAAAATATAATCGCGGAAAAAACGAATACAAGGCTTAAATACAATTTTGATTAACGAAGTTTTCTTGCCGCGATGGAATAAATCAGCAGCTATGATGGCTGAAAACTTATCGGCTTGACGAATATGCTCACCCAAATCATTATAGGTATAATGAAGAATATCACCTTTCAATAATCCGCATTTAGCTCCCGACTGCAACTCGATTTTATCATGGGGATTAACTCCAGCCCATTGTGAAATGGAACGATCAAAGAGGCGGACTTTACGATCTGGATACCACCCACCGTGTTTAATCCATTGTCCACAATAACTCGTTAACCTAGACATAGTATAGGCGTTAACGTTAGTATTATTTTTTACTGCCAGTATACTTTCTACCAACTCGTTTGAAAGCGCCTCGTCTGCATCGAGCGAAATCACCCAATTGTTTGTGCATTGATTGAGGGCGAAATTTTTTTGTTCGATATACCCAAGAAAAGGTTGTAATACCACCTTCGCACCAAATTCACCTGCGATGGCTATAGTAGTATCAGTAGAAAGTGAATCTACCACCACAATCTCGTCGGCTACCTTTTGCAGACTTTGCAGGCAACGGCGTAGGTTTAGTTCCTCGTTAAAAGTAATAATTGCGGCAGATATGCGGACCATAAGCGATACTGCAAAATAAATGGAAAATCGCATGCAAAACGTCATAAATAAAAAAAGCATCCCGCCATTCACGGGATGCTTTCGATAAAATCGATCAACGGCAGGCTATTAGTGCTGTACCGAGATCCTTTTTGAGGATAATTTATCCCCATTTCTCAATTGAACGAGATACAGACCTGCAGGCCATTCTGCTGTGTTCAGAATCACTTCTTGCTTTCCAATTAACTTAGAACTATAAAAGCTTTTACCCTCTGTACTGTACACCTCTAAAATATCTTGAGAAGAACTACTTGTATAATATTTTACCGTAAACTGCTCATTTGCAGGATTAGGGTACGCTACTAATTGTGTTTTGTTTGTTGTTTCAAATACACCTACAGAACCCATACGGTTACCGTTTACGCTATCGCACCAAGTAAGTACGTTGCCGTTATTGTCGAATGCTGTAACACATACATAGAACCATCCGCTAGCATTGTAAACGTGAACAGGATATGCGCCTGTAGCTGTAGTGCTGTCGCCGAAGTTCCAGATGTATTGCCAGTTAGCAAAAGTACAGGTGTTAATTAATCCGAAATAAACTACACCATTACCGATTGTTGAATCTGGATACGCGTAGAATACCGGAGTACAAGGACCAGCACCGTTTCCGATAGTAATTGAATCGCAATAAGAAGCTTGGCAACCTGTGTTATTGTAAACTGTTAAGCAAACTAAATATGTTCCAGCAGAAGTATAAGTATGATTAGGATTTGCTAACGTTGAGCTATTACCGTCACCGAAATACCAGTATGAATTAGTGAATAATCCGCTCGAAAGATTTGTAAACGATACATTTCCTGAAGGATCAACTAATGAAGAGAAGTATGCATTACAATTTGGTGTTCCTCCTATCACGAGAGTATCGCAATTCGTACATGTTATGCCTTGGTAAGCGATCGTTAAGCAAGGTCCATAGGTTCCGGGGTTAGCATACAAGTGCGTTGGCATAATCTGATTAGAGGTTGAACCATCGCCGAAATTCCAGGTGTATGTCGCACCTGAAGTCATATTTGGAATAAAATAATATACTCCCAATGAATCATAAGTTGTAAATGTTGCGTTGCAACCACCGCTATTTACGTTTGTAATAATGATATTATGACAGTAAGTATTCCAGCAATTATTCATTGAATCAATCACATAAAGACAAACATTATACGTACCATTAGTTGTAAAAACATGATTTGGATTTATTAACGAAGAATAAGTACCATCACCAAAGTTCCAACTGTAATTAACAAACGTACCTGTTGTAGAATTGTTAATAAAACTAACCGTTCCATTTGACCCTTGTGTATACGCGTAGCTTGCATTGCATGCAGATGCGCTTATAATAGTTAGCGTAGTACATACAGTGTCTACGCATCCTCCAACAAAGTTGGCTATTAAACATGCGTTATATGTTCCTGAAGTAGCGTAAGTATGTTGCGGGTTTTGCAAGTTACTTGTGCTTCCGTCGCCAAACGACCAATAGTAATTGCTTACCGTTCCAGAATTACTTCCCGAGCCGAAGTAAACACTAAGCCCTGTTGGTTGAGTGTACAAATTAATAGTACATCCTGTTCCGCCTATCCCTGTTACAAAAATTGAATCACAATACGTCGATTGACATCCTGTAGAATCCCAAATAGTTAAACATACGGTGTAAGGTCCTGAAGCCGCATACTGATGAAACGGACTCATTTGATTTGAACTAGAACCATCGCCAAACGACCATGTAGAATTGTAAAAGAAACCGCCACTTGTGTTTGTGAAAGTTACACCGTTAGTGGGGTTTGAGCTCGCAGTAAATGTTGCTGTGCACGCTTGAGCTTGATTTGATGCCGACAACATGATTACCATGAAGAGCATTAATAGCTGGGAGATAAATTTTGGTTTCATACTATTTTTTATTTGCCTTTAGATTTAGGACGATACAAATGTATTATAAGGATGGGAATATCAGTTACTTATTATTTGATATTCTTACGCATCCATTTTTCATTTTTACAGCTTGGTTAGATATACTTAACGTACGATTTTATTTCTTATTAAAATTCTTTCAAGCCAATTTGGATAATCAATAATTACATTATCACTTTCAGTATTATTACGCATCCAATCAATAAATTGGAAGATTTTAACTTGTAATGTCTTGTCGTTTTTAATTCCAATTGTGTTCTGCAAATCTTTAATAATACTTAAAAGCTGCTTTTCGGCCGTATGTGACTCTTGACTTAAGAGCAGTTTGTAATCCTTACGTACCTGCGACAGCTTATACTCTAATACGTCATACTGATTGAGCTCATAACGAGTGATGACTTCACAGATATTGATTTTCATCCTTAGTGAGGCATCAGCATTTTTGTACCCATCAAGGAGGGCGATACGAGAAAAGTGACGAATCGATTCTTTGTATTCTTGAGCATCAAAGCGCAAGACCGCCAAATTAAGGTACACGAAGAGTTGATAAAAGGAGTTCGATTTGATCGTATTATTTTCACGCAAATTTTCGAGAATCTCAATGGCTTGTACTGGATTAATCAGAGAGTAGTTGATCACCAAAGCATTATAATAGAAGAAGAAATATTTATCAAATAACAACTGGTGAAACTCTTCCATCGCCGTCTTTAATTTATCGGCCCACTGCAAACTCTGCAACATCTTTTTATTTTTGAAAAGTGAGTTTACTATATAAGTGAGCATTTGTAATTTGGTATCGTGATTATTGCGATTAAAGAGCTTATCACGTTCAAATTCTTTGTAGGTTTTTAAGAGGTATAGTTCGAGTGATTTATATTCGTGGCGTTGCAATAAAATTTGACTAACGGCGGCGTAGATACGAAAACGTAAAACAGGACTGTTTTTCAGATCTCGATCTTTGATAAAATCATCGATGGTACTCTTTAATAAATCGAGTACCGGGTTTTCGTCGGTTGAAAAATTCTGTGTTGTTTTTAATCGATAAGAAACCACAGCTAACAAATCGTCGATAGCCCTTATCGCTTCTTGTTCTACTTTGTTTTTACGCCGCTTTTCGATATAGAACTCGGGGTTAACATTGAGGGTTTCATGGCTATGCTTGATATACTCACCATAAATAATATCAAGGAGTTCGAAATGCTCGATTGATTCGGTGTCTTTTTCAGCCCGGCGCAAATAGTAACGAGCTTCTTGTAACATATTACGGCTGGAAAAGTATCGATATAAAGCCATCATATGACAGGCATGAATAAATGCATCTTCCTCATAATGCAACGTCGAAAGCGCTTTGTTTACCTCCTTCAACAAGCGATTCTTTAACCGGTACCAAGGATTTTTACCTGCACTAGGATATAGCATCTGTGACAAATCATCTTCATTAGGCTCGTCGACTTTAGATTTGCGATAAGCATCGAATAATTTAAGGTCCTTTCTGTCATGTTCGTGAGTGGTGCGGCCAGCAAACAACTTATAATAGCGAACCTGTTCCTTCGAAAGACCTTTGATCAATTTAGCTAAATGATCCATTTGTATTATTTTGAATACGTAAGATTACTAAAAAAATCATTTCGCGCGAAGTATTTTTCTCATTAGTTTTGATTTTGACCAAGACTCGCCCTTTATGATACGTCGCCTAAAACAACTATTAATTCTACTTTTATTCGTTATGTGTTCTATAACGTCTAAAGGGCAAATGGCTAATTTACAGATATATGCGCTTGTTAATTTTCCTGATACAGTAAGCACTGGCGACTATATTCCAGTTCATGTAATTGTTTATAATGTTGGGAACACCCCTTATCAGGGCCCACTTCAAATAGCAATGGGGGCGTGGGGAACTACCACATTTCTATATTTTAACAACACCCCTATTTTGATCCTGCCGAATGATACTATTTCGTTAGTTAGCTCATTGGGGTTCTATGTCGACTCCACCTTTTTCCGCCAAGGGAATAATGTGGTAGTAGTATGGCCGTATTCGTCTCAACTTGTTACCTATACTTCCACTATTGTAAATATCTGGTATAACGACTTAACCGTTGGAATTAAAGACCCACAAACAATTAACCACCTTCAAGCATACCCTAATCCTGCGAATGATGAATTGATGATTCATAGCAGCGAGGAACTTATTGAAGACGTAAGAATATGGAGTGTTACTGGTCAGTTAATGCAAATTAACCATTATGACGGGGGCGCAGATTTGAAGTTGTCGTTGCAGGATTTAATGGCAGGATACTATACGGTTGAAATATCCTCTCTTTCAAAGCATGTTCGTCGTCTGAAAATAATTGTACAGTAAACCAAAACAAGTGTTGACCGAATAACGGTCTCGGCCCAATGGGACGGGACCGTTATCATTTTAGGTTAAAGGCGAGCAATTTTATCAACGCGATTCTGGTGTCGGCCGCCTTCAAAAGTCGATTTTAAAAATGAATCTAAAATCAAAATGGCATTTGCAATAGTAACAAAACGAGCAGGAAGACATACGATATTAGCATCATTGTGTTGTCTCGCCAATTGTGAAATCTCGGGGGTCCAACATAAGGCAGCGCGAATTTGCTGATGCTTATTGGCAGCAATACAAACTCCGTTAGCGCTACCGCACAACAAAACACCCAACGAACCATGATGAGCTTCCACTGCTGTAGCTACGGCATGTGCATAATCGGGATAATCAACACTATCATTACTAAAAGTACCCTTATCCTCACAATCATAGCCGTGCTTTTTTAAATATTCGAGAAGAGCGGTTTTCATCTCGAAACCTGCGTGATCGGAACCAATATAAAGTGACATAATTTCTATTTTTTGAATGGGTCAAAGTTAAAGGTTATCGTAAGAAAAAACCTAAGGTTAGTCTTGAAATTTAAAAATCCCCTTCCTGCATTAATAGAAATCTGTTCCATATTGGAGTGGCGAATCAAAACACTATTCCAGCTAAATTTATGGGGATAAATAAAGGCAATGGATTTGTTAATTTTATTTGGAAATATTAAGGATTACATTTTGCGTGAGGAAGGCGTTTGATGAGCTCGGTTTTATAATAACCATCAATGCCTAAACTACATAAGCTATCGGCTTCGTCTATCCGAAGAAAACCATCAGCAGAGATTATTTTTTCATTCAAATGAATTTCGGTGATTTCACCAATCACTAAAAACGTATCATTCATTCGAATAGGAATAATTTCTTTAAAAGTACATCCATACTTTATTCTACTTTCTTTCACATAAGGAGCTGGAAAAGTTTCAGAATATTCAGGCGTTAGCTGCGCGGCATCAAACTCACTCACATCTTTGGGGTATTTTGCGCTAGTATGGTGTGCAGCATCTATGAGTTCGGAGTGGATGTGATTGATGGTAAAAAAGCCAGAAGCTTGGATGTTAGCGATAGTATGTGGGGCTGCAGCTAAGGGCCGATTGATAAACCCAATAAGCGCCGGATCGGCACCTAAATGGACAATATTTGAGAAGATAGCTAGATTTGTCTGTTTTAAATGACTGATAGAGCCAATTAAACTTACACTCTTAAAGCCACTGAGAGAGTTGATCAGATTGGCTCGGTAAAAACGATCGTAGCGGGAAAGATCGTTAGAAGAAATTTTCATTTAGCGAGGTGCTTTCTTCCATAACAAGCGAAACCTATGATCGTTTCGAATTGCTTTTCAAAAGCCTACGAAGGTATCATTCTGTTTTCAAAAAAATGCTTTTCTAAAAAATTAAATATCCGATATTAAATAATTGCAAATGTATAATGAATTGAGTATTCAAGAGATTTGCCCATAAAATTTATACGATTAATGGTAAAACGAAAGCAAAACTCATCAACTGTACTTTTTCAAAATGCAGTAAATTTAATTAATGCTGCAAAAAATCAGGTTTACAAGCAAACGAATAGTATAATTGTTTTTACCTACTATTATTTAGGTAAAATAATAATAGATTCGGAACAAAATGGAAATCAAAAGGCAATAAATGGAGATGAAACTATTATACAATTGAGCAAAAAATTAACACGCAAATTTGGAAATGGATACTCGAAAAGAAACCTTGAATTAATGCGGCTTTTTTACGTAACATATAGAGCTAGAAAAACAGAAAAAGCAATTGCGCAGACACTGTCTGCGCAATTTGAAAATAATAAAGTAGCCATAGTAAATACATTTAAGTTATTTGTAAATCGAATGCCGTTATCATGGTCAATTTATGGTTTATTGTTACGAATAAAAAATGATGATGAAAGATCCTTCTATGAAATAGAAACGAAACAAGGAAATTGGAGTGTGAGAGAACTGCAAAGACAAATCGACTCTGGATTATTTGAAAGATTTATTTTAAGTAAAGATAAAAAGCAAGTAAAGGCACTTGCTAAAAAAGGACAAATAATACAGAAACCTGAAGAGTTAATAAAATCACATTATATATTAGATTTTTTAGGCCTTAATGAGAAATCGGTGTATAATGAATCGGATCTTGAATGTGCTATTATAGGTAGAATTGAGCAGTTTTTACTAGAAATGGGAAAAGGGGGTTTATTTCAAGGAAGGCAATTAAGGCTAAGAAATGAATCTGATAATTTTTATGTTGACCTTGTATTATATAACAGAATTCTAAAATGTTTTGTATTGATAGAACTAAAGATCGGTAAGCTTCGTCATCAAGATATTGGACAAATGCAGATGTACGTGAATTACTTCGACCGCTTTGTAAAGGAAAGGAACGAGCGAGCAACCATAGGGATTATCATTTGTAAGAATAAAAATAATTCAATGGTTGAAATCACGTTGCCAAAAACTAATAAAACAATTTTTGCCAAGGAGTATAAACTATACCTACCCACAAAGGCTTCATTAATAAAATTAGTGGGGGCTAGCTAAAAAACAATGATTGAGGTGATGAATGGCTGATTGTGTGATAAACGGAAACAAGGCTTCATGCCGCAATTCGTTTTAATTTAAAACAATATAAGGGGATAATGTGCCGGTCTGCTAATGGGATAATGTACTAACTCTACACTCTTATACTGTTTTTAGTTTTGATTTTCAATATATTATAAAATTATTAATTCGAAAAGGCATCAATACATAAGTTTCTGATGTATTATTGCGTTATGTATTTAAATTCTGATCATGAATTACTCTTCTGAGCTTATAAAAGGCACTTTAAAAACCATCATCCTCAAGTTGCTAAAGGATAATAGCCGCATGTACGGTTATGAAATCACACAAAAGGTAAAGGACCTAACAGCGGGTAAAATTCAACTAACCGAAGGCGCTTTATATCCTACACTTCATGCCTTAGAAGCGGATGGTATTCTCACCACCGAAACTGAATATATCGGAAAACGTGTACGAAAATATTACTCGCTAAGCAGCGAAGGAAATAAAGTTTCGGACGAAAAAGTAAACGAGTTTGCTGATTTCATCAATACAATGAAATTTTTACTCGACATTAAAACCGGCATTGCATAAATGTATACGCTCTCGGATACTCAAATTGATTTTATACTCAACGACATTAGACGTAATGGCGTAGAGCTGGAGGACCTGCGGTCAAACCTCCTGGATCATATTTGTTGCATCATAGAGCAGAATCTCGAGGATAACGGAGACTTCGAGCAATTTTATTTCTCCACCAGAAAAATGTTTTATAAACATCATCTTAAAGAAATAGAAGAGGAAACAATATCTCTGATGACTTACAAAAACTATTACATGATGAAAAAAATAATGATAATTAGCGGAATAGTTTCCGTTGCCTTAATGACGATAGGCATCGTTCTTAAGTTTCAACATTGGCCCGGTGCTGGAGCTTGCATTGTATTGGGCGTAAGCATTATAAGTTTAGTCTTTCTTCCTTTAATGTTCTTACTTAAAATTAAAGAACAAAATCAGTTAAAAGATAAAGCTCTTACCGGATTAGGTACGCTCTCAGCAATATGCTTAACCTTAGGTGTGCTCTTTAAAGTGATGCATTGGCCGGGTGCAAATATGCTATCAATTATAGCACTAGCATTTTTGATGTTTCTGTATTTACCGGTTTACTTCTTCTCCGGTATTCGGAATCCCGATACTAAAACAAATACAATCGTGAATGCAGTGCTTATTATAACTGCATGCGGCTTAATTCTAACCTTGGTTCGTTCTCCACAAGGGACCAAAATTATGGAAGCACAAATTACTGCAGATTATTTAATGATGGATAATATCCTGAAAACTGAACTGATTTTATTGAATAAACATGCAGCGACTGATCCTCTTCTGGCAGATTCGTCCGCGGAAAAGGTGTTTACTATGTGTGAAAAAATGAAGGAGGAAATTATATTTATTGAAACCGGAAAGAAAAAAATAGATCCGAATTTAAATACATCACAGCAAATGATAGGCCTCACCGATTTCCACCAAATTATTGCTGATTATCCTAGTGTTAGCACCGTTTACGAAGCGCTTAAAATAGCCGCCAAAGATTACAACATGAAATATACGAAAGAAGGGTTAGGCATTCATCGTATTGACATCGAGTCGCCAAATGACAAAGACTATAAAACCTACGATGCCTTGAATCGATTAGTTAAATTGCAATTGTTTTTATTGCAGAACGAACGACAAAAGGAATAGGGGTTTGAGTATGTTTTTCTATTAACAGAGGAGCTTAATTGGTCGTGGTATTTATTGGTTTTTCTGCACTAAAACTGTTCTGCTTTTAAAAGTATCCTTGAAGTACGTTTGTTGAAACACACTTCAAGGATTTTTTTATAACCATCGGGTTTTTCATTCTCTTTTTTTATCTTTCAGGCTATTCTTTTTTTATTCATAAAACAGTCTTTCTAGTCATTGGCTAAGGGCTTTTTAAACTCGCATTAAAGCTCTTTTTTGTTAACAATCCCTTTATTTGAGCTGTTTATAACAAATTAGTAGTCAATCGAGGTGATTACACCGAATTTTAGTGCATATATTTCTGTATTTCAATTGTTTATGCTTTATTATAATCTAATCGCATTTATTCCGATATTTGCAACTATGACAAAGGTTATTGTATTTATTACACTAAGTTATTTTTCTATCCGACGAACGTTACTCTTAATCGGGGTTTGTTGCTTTGTTTCTTTTTCGTTCGCTCAAACGTCCGTTGAAAAAACGGCTAATGGATATTCCTTTATTCGTAATGGTAGTCCATATTATGTAAAGGGTGTTGGGGGTGAAGTAAATCTCGATAAAGCAGTTGCTATTGGAGCTAACTCCATTCGTACTTGGGGGACAGAAAACGCTCAAGCCGTTTTAGATGAGGCACAAAAAAGGGGTTTAACTGTAATGCTTGGCATGTGGCTTCAGCATGAACGTCATGGGTTCGACTATAACGATTCAGCTAAGGTTCGGAAGCAATTTGATTTTTATAAGTCGATCGTACTAAAATACAAAGACCATCCAGCCTTGCTAATGTGGGGCATTGGGAATGAGCTCGATCTTCAATACACCAATACGAATGTATGGTATGCCGTGCAAGATCTTGCTAAGTTCATTCACGAGAATGATCCTAATCATCCTACCTCTACTGTTACCGCAGGACTCGACTCCAGTGAAGTGCGCCTAATCTCTGAGCATGCTCCCGATATCGATGTATATTGCGTAAACACTTACGGCGATATCGCGAATGTGCCGGCTAATATCGATAAGTTCGGGTGGCATGGGCCGTATATGATTACTGAGTGGGGATGCAATGGATATTGGGAATCGCCAACCACTGCTTGGAAAGTTTCTATTGAGCAAACAAGCACCGAAAAAAAGCAGGTGTTTTATGATCGTTATAATAATTACATTGCAGCTTCTAAATATAAATGCTTAGGTTCTTATGCTTTTTTGTGGGGCTCTAAACAGGAGTATACCGAAACATGGTTTGGATTATTTTCGAAAGATAATCTCCCAACTGAACCCGTTGATGCGCTTGAATCTCTTTTTACGGGCAAAGATCCTGCTACCGCCGGACCTACAATCGAAAGTATATTATTAGATGGTAAAGCGGCAAAGGATAATATTCACTTGAAAGCAGGAAATAAATATAGCGCTCAAGTATTGGCTGCCATTTCGGTAAACATGAAGCGCTCCTTTTCTGATTCTTCGCACACGCTTTCTTTCCATTGGAAAATCCTAAAGGAAAGCAGCGATAAAAAAAGTGGCGGCGATAAGGAAGAGGAGGCCACAGAAGTAGATGGTGGTTTCTCGAATACGAATTCGAGCAATGTTTTTTTTCGTATTCCCGAAACTGAAGGGACTTATCGTTTGTTTGTTTATGTTTATTTGAATGGGAAAGTCGCTTATGCAAATATTCCCTTCTATGCCGATAAAAGAACAGAAGCCGATGGTCAGTCGCGGTTTATTGAGTTTAAACGTCAGTCAATGGATTCGTTTCACTAATGAAAAAAACATTTTTGCGCTTCTGTCTCTTGCTAATCCTATCGGGATTAACTTCACTTCAGGGTGCGGCTCAAAATGTTATTAATACCGATTCTTCAAATCAACATATCGATTATGTAGGTCGTATTCGTGAATTCGGAGATTTCCCAAAGCAGGCACGCTCGGTATTGCGCGACTTTTCAGTTACGGGCTATTATCGCTTTGTAACGAATTATCGCCATCTTGATGAGTCATATTCTCATTTGGCTTCAACTCCGAATACCATTTTTGTTGGTGATGATAGTCAGATTCCTCAGTTATCATTAAACATTAGCGGCAGCGTTTCAAAAAAGACTTCGTTTGGTACCGATTTGTATATGTGGACGCCGCTTACTGGTGCCGGTCAGAAAGAAAATGTGAAAGGATTAAATCTTGGAGTAAGCTTATATGGAACATATGTTAATGATGCCGGTGAATTTACAGTTCGAACTGGTGGTATTAATTGGTACTCATTGTCGCCGTTTACTTTTCAAACCAATAAAGGATATGATCGCTATAGTATCTTCGAACGCAACCCTTGGGATCCTGCTACTAAGAATGTAGATGATCGCTACGCTACTTTCTATAATTCAGGAGCGATTAACCAAGATGAGCGTTGGGGACAACAAGCGTTTCAAGGATTAATTCTCGAAGCAAAAAAATTAGCAAACGGTTTTTCGGGTGTGCTAATGTATGGTAAAACTCAATTGAATGGAGGGCTTTCTCCTTTGCCCAACAATTCATACGGGGGTAAAATTAAAAAAGAATACGGGAAGAATTTTATTAGTTTCAACACTTTCAATAACACCAGCTATTATGACTCTACTCAAAAAGAATTTTCAGGATTTAATATTGCAACCATCGAGTTTAAACAATTGCTTGGTAAATTTACGTTTAAAGGCGAAGTAGGAACAGGAAGAACATTTATTAAAGATGTTTATAACGATTGGGGAGAATTGTTTTCTGTGAAAGCTTTAACCGAAATTGCTTCACTTGTTCCTGTTGAAATACATGTATATCGCATAAGTGACAAGGTCATAAATAACAGCGGATCATTTATAAATACTTCTAATGACCTTTCTGCTAATGATGTTACTTCGCTAGGCACGCAACCTGTTTTGCCTGCTGTAGCTAGCGCTATGGTACCTGTAGGGCAATTAACCAATAATCGTCAAGGAATAGATCTTAACGGACAAATAAATATCGGACGCGTAAAAACTTCTATTGGCTACACTACTTCTGCCGAGCTCGAAAATATTTCTTCTTCGATCACATATAGTCATCCAATTAACAGTTTAGCGCTAGCGCATTTTTGGCGATGGGATTTTCCGAGTAACGTAGGGCCCTATAACAACTTATCTAAGATCTATCGTTCAGTTTACGAAACTGTTCATATCACCCAAACCGATGCTTCAACTTTATTGCCAATCAGTAAAAAATATTTTAATAGCCTTGAGCTAAACATGAAATATAAAACATCGGTATTCGGCAAAGATTGCTATTTGTATTATCTAGGTCAATATAGTTCGGCTCAGCCGGAGGCCTCTGCTATTACTGTGTTTAACGAAAAAGCGTATTTGCGTACATATTATCATCAATTCGAAAGTTATATCAAGTTAACTCGTAGCATCGTTTGGTGTAGCTACCTTGGCTATGAACGAATTATTGCGAATTATAAAACAGAAACTGATGTAGTAACGAAACGCCCGAAAAATCAAACCGGAATCGGTATCGCAACTGGAGTTGATATTCGCATGAGTAAAAATGCTGGCTTGTATTTACGTCATCGTTGGATGAATTATAAAGATACTTCATTTCAAAAAGATCGATACAATGGTTATGAATCAACAGTTGAAATAAAAATATTCTTTTAATGATGAACTTGAAAAGAAGCTTTGCTTTACTGGCATCGGTTTTCATTCTGAATTCCGCAGTAGCACAGCAACAACGTATGGTTGATTTCGTGGGCGGAGCTAGATCCATCATGACTAATAATCAGTTATTAGTGCGCGACTCGCTTGCTGATACTTCTACCGTTAAAAGAAATACAGGAGGTTATGCTTTAATCGATTTAGGAGTGAATATTCGCCCGAATAGCACGACAGAAATTTTAGGAACTTTCCGTATCCGTAACAATTACGGAGGATTTTGGGGCGCCGGTGTTACTGTTGATGTACGTGAATTATGGTTGAAAGGTATTATAGGAAATATCGTACGTTATCAAGTAGGAGATTTGAATCTTAAACAAACGCCGTTTACGTTTTATAATCATCATGCCGATAGATTTGATTCGTTGCCTTCGATTTTCTCCTTACAAAATGACATCGTTCGTTACGAACATTTTTATTCAAATAATACATGGCGTTCGCAAGGTGCCAATGTTAATTTCGGATTTTCTTTCTCTAGAGGGCTTGAAGAAATAAATTTTAATGCTTATACTACTCGTTTAAAAGCTTCTAACTTCAGCACGATTCCCGATCGTTTATTTTCTGGAGCTACCGTTAACGTTGTTCAAAGCAATCATTTCGAAATAAATTACAATTTGGCAACTGTATTCGACGTAAAAGGAACGGCCACCGCTACTAATAATTTTCATAATACCGTAAATACGTTCAACACTTCTTACGGAGCAACTATTGGCGCCTTTGATTGGAAAATCAGCGGTGAAGCTGGCGAAAGTAATTATGCTTACAGCGAAGCCCCTGATACAGCAGACCTCATTGATTACTTCATTTATGTGAAAGGTGAAATCAATTGGAAAGCCAAACATCTTTCTATCAACGGGGGATATTTAAATGTAGGTCCCGATTTCAGAAGTATTGGTGCGCAAAGTAAAGACGTGAATTATTCGGCGCTTACAAATTATTATGAGCGTTATACCAATAGTCAAAGTCTTCGTCCTTATAGCTTATATGATTTGCTGAATAATGATGCTATTTATAATACCGAGATTTCGACTGAAACTGCACACATTGATGCAAGCGTGAATAATGTGATGCCTTATGGTATCGCCACTTTCAACCGAGTAGGGGGATTTGTAGGCTTGAATTATTCTCATCCAAACGGATTTTATATAACAGCAACACATTTTAAGTTAAATGAAATCAGAGGACAAGGAACTACCAGTTTAAAAGATTTTACTTCTACCGAATTGAATGCATGTGTAGAGGTGAATAAATTTTTGAACTTAAAGAACACGATTAAAGTGCAAGGTGGATCTACGTATATGACAAGTGTCCGTATAGGAAATATTTCTTTAGAAGATGTGGATTTAAAAACTACAAAACACCAAGTAGGAGCAGAAGTTGAAGTATCGAAAGGATTGGATCTTCTTTTCGGTATAGTGAGTTTGAGTTCAAAAGGAAATGAGTTCATCGCCGAACGAAACATTTACACTGTTGCCGATTATTTCAACAAAGTAGAATACAAATTGAATCAATCATTTACTGCTTACGGTATCCGTTATCGCTTCGATAGTAAAATTTATATCTGCGGATTATTCCAGCATACGAAGTATGCCGATGGCTTCCATACAAATGTTGACTATGCCGTTGACCAATTCAGTCTCATCTATAACATGACCTTTTAATCATGAAAAAATATTTCTTCCTTGTTTTCATTACTTTATCTCTTACTGCTTGTCGGAAAGAAAAGGATACGTATGAAGGTGTGAGTATACAAGAGCTCTATAGTGATTTTTTATTGCTCGATAATTTTAAGGTAGATAAAGATAGCGTCGATTTCGCCAATGGCGAGAATGCTACTTTTTCGGCGAAGTTTAATAAACCCGTTAATTGGACTATCACTATAACAGGACAAACTTCGAAAGCCAGGAAAATCATCACTGGTCAGTCGAAGACGATCGATATCAGTAACGGAAAATGGAATGGTTCTACTACCGACTTCCCTATGTTCACAAAAGAACATTGCGTTGCGCTGCTAAAAATTGAAAATGTGGTGGATTCTTTCACAGTATCAACGAATATAAAAACTTTGAAAGTGAATCCAGGATTTGTTATAGCCGATTTCGAAAACGGATTTAATCCAGCATGGACAAAATTTGTGCAGTCGGGAGCCAACATGGACTTCAATATAAAATCTGATTCACTTTGTCCGCAAGGCGCGAAATATTTGAAGATGGCGGGTACCGTAAACTGGGATTATCTTATTGGATTAATCGATTTTCCTGCAACTGCTTATGGCACTGCTAAAACCTTCCCTTTAAATACTAACCCAGATAACGTTTATTTCAACTGCTTAATATACGGCGTACCGAATACGAATGAGTCTATTATATTATTTCAATTCAAAGAAGACGAAGACGGCAACGGAACTTATAACAATGCAACTACCGACGATCAATACGATTATCAAATTACAGTGAATTGGAGTGGATGGAAATTGATTAGTATTAAATACAGCGACTTAGTAAGCTTAAGCAACGGACAGCCTACAACACCGCATGGCAATAGCATTCACAACCCCAATAAACTTGCGAAAATCTCAATGCTTCATTTAGCAAATCCTTCAAATGGTTTTGCAAGTAGCAAACTTGATTATATCATCTTCACCGATGCGCCACTAGAACCATAATGAATAAACGTTTCTTCATCGGACTCTTCTTCTGTGCTACCATTACTCAATGTGTGGCGCAAGAGAATTCTTTTATTCATGTGAAACATCAAGGTCTTTATGAAAAAGATCGTGATGGCGATTCGCTTGCAGTAAATGGATTTAAACAAGTCCAAATTTTTGATGAAGACATGGGCTCGGAAGTTTGGGCCTCGCCTGAAACGAATTGCGTGACGATGAGCAAAGAAAAATCGGTGGTATTAAAAGGACAAAATTCATTGCATGTGAAGTGGGATAAAATCACAGGAGGATGCAAATGGATTGGTATCGGTTTTGGCTGGAATGAATGGTTAGCGAAAGACATGACTGGATTAATCGATCAAGCATCGGTACAATTAAAAGTTCGTGCCGTAAAAGGCTCCTTCGCTAATTTCCCTGTAGCCTTTGCCTTCGAAGACTATACCGGCGTACAGTCGTTCTGCGGATTCCAAGTAAAGCAAGCATCGGGTTTATTTAATGATAAATCGTGGACCACATTAACTATTCCGCTAAAAGACTTTTCGTTCATTGCTAACGGTGCGGATATGGGAAAAATAAAACAATTCGTTATTCAATTAGAAGCGGATGGCGAAGTATATATTGATGATATTCGAATAGTAAAGAATTAAGTTAAACATGAGAAAAATATCGCTCCTTTTTTTTGCTATTTTATTCTTTGGTCAAACGTTGGCTCAAAAAGTCAATGGCATTGACATTGATGCGCTCATCAGCAAAATGACGGTAGAAGAAAAGGCGGGGCAAATGACGCAAATTGATTTAGGTGTTATTGCTGTTGGTGATATTTGTAATCTAAAAAACCCTCAACAACTCGATAAGGTTAAATTAAAGCGCGCACTATCTGATTATAAAGTAGGATCAGTTTTAAATGTTGGTTGTGGCAGTGGAACTATTGCTGTTGACAATTGGCGTTCGATCATTTCCGGCATTCATGCTGCTAATACTTCGTATAATAATGAAGTTCCTGTTATATATGGCGTTGATGCTATTCATGGCGCTAATTATTCGATGGGAGCTACTTTATTTCCACAAGAAATAGGACAAGCTGCGACATGGAATCCATCGCTAATACAACAATTGAATGCAGTAACAGCGTATGAAACACGCGCAAACGGAATACCTTGGAATTTTTCACCTGTACTCGATATCGGGCGACAGCCTTTATGGTCGAGGTTCTTCGAGACTTATGGCGAAGATGTGACGTTAGCATCAAGCATGGCGAAAGCAGCCATTATTGGTATGCAAGGAAATGATGTGAATAACGCTACCCATGTAGCAGGTTGCATGAAGCATTTCTTAGGATACAGTTTCCCTTTAAGCGGACATGATCGCACACCTGCGTGGATAAGCGATCGAGAATTAAGAGAATATTTCGTGCCCACATTTCAAACGGCTATTAACGCTGGGGCTAAAACAATCATGATTAATTCGGGAGAAATTAATGGCACTCCCGTTCATGCGAATTATGATATCTTAACTACTTTGCTTCGCAATGAACTCGGATTTAAAGGTGTTGCTGTTACCGATTGGGAAGACATCTATAAGCTGGTAAATGTTCATCATGTAGCTGCTACCAAGAAGGAATCAGTTAAAATGGCTATCATGGCGGGTATCGACATGAGCATGACACCTAACGACTACGAATATACCGATTGCTTAATTGCGCTCATCAAAGAAGGAAGTATTCCAATGTCGCGTATAGACGCATCCGTTCGACGAATTCTTATACTAAAAGCAGAACTCGGATTGTTTAAAAACACTATTTACCCTGCTTCACAGTATACTAATTTTGGAAGTAAAGAAAATAGCGCTTTAAGTTACCGCATCGCTGGCGAGTCTATTACCTTATTGAAAAATGATAATAGCGTATTACCGTTAAGCAACGAAGGACAAAAAATTCTTGTTTGTGGACCGGCGGCTCAATCGCTAAATCTATTAAACGGAGCATGGACGCATACATGGCAAGGTGTTGATGATCGTTTCAATACAAAAGGGAAACTAACCATCTATGAGGCGTTGAAACAAAACATGCCTAACAACATGTTAGAATATGCGAAAGGTGCTTCATTAGATTCGCTGGTTGATATATCAGATTGCATTAACAAAGCACTTACTGCCGACAAAATAATTGTTTGCCTAGGAGAAAAGCCTTCCACTGAAATTCCGGGTAACATTAATGACTTATCATTAACCTCGGCGCAACAAGAATTAGTAAATGCCTTACTCGAATTAAAAAAACCGATTATTTTGGTTTGCTGTTTTAATCGTCCTCAAATAATTCATTCCATCAGCAAAAATGTAGACGCCATAATTTACGGTTACCTACCGGGCGATGAAGGCGGAAGGGCGATTGCTGATGTTATCAATGGAAAAATTAATCCGTCAGGGAAATTACCATTCACCTATCCTTCAGCAGTAAATGCCTTTATGCATTACGACCATAAATCATCAGAAGAATTAGATATCGACTTTTCAAACAATGCTTATCGTCCCGAATTTGATTTTGGCTATGGATTATCATATAGCACATTTGCTTATTCGAATTTTAGCGTTTCTAATGACACCCTATTAACCTATGATTCATTAATGGTATCGGTGCTTGTAAAAAACACAAGTGCGTTTCAAGGGGCTGAAACAGTACAATTATACTACCACGATCAAGTCGCATCGATTACTCCTTCGGTAAAGAAATTATTAGCTTTTAAGAAGATTTCATTGCAAGCAGGAGAATCGCAAAGAGTAGAATTTACGATTCGTGCAGCTGATCTTTCATTTATTAATAAGTCGTTGCAGCGCGTCACCGAACCCGGCATGTTTGATCTTCTGCTTGCCAATTTCAAAACATCATTCTATGTCGATTAGCAATTTAACCCGATGGTTGTTAGCCTTAAGCGCAGGACTATTGTTTTCATGTAAACAATCAGACCCTCCAACCCCCAATACTTCGGAGAAAGGAGATTTTTCATTCTCTGGTTACGATTGGAAATACAAAAACAGTAGTGGAAATCAAGTAGGTCCCGGCCCGAATTTATTTTCATCGAGTAGCGACAATATTTGGTTAGATCAAGATAGTATGTTGCATTTAAAAATCACGAAGCGCAACGGTCTTTGGTATTGCAGTGAAGTAATTTCTACAAAAGAATTCGGTTACGGCACGTTCATCTTCACTACACAAAGTGACTTAACAACACTAAATGAAAAATCAATTTTCGGATTATTTTCATGGAACGACTATTCTTTCTATAATCAAGGAAATAGCGAAGTAGATATTGAATTTGCGCGATGGAACAATGCCAATGATTCGTTACTATTAACGTATAGTGTTCAGCCCGTTTGGTTCGATAATGCCTCTCCTTATGCCGAACGTACGCGTAGGCCGCAAATGCAAGTAAATAAATTAAAAACGACAAGTACACATGTCTTTCGTTGGACACCGGACTCCGTCACGTGGAAATCATACGAAGGAAGTAATTATCCTGGAATCAATTTGCTCGCTTCATGGGCATTCGATAAAACGAATCCTGCACGAACAAAAATCGAAGGGGGAATTACTTCTGCACCGATTATTATTCCTGCACCAGACGACAGCACTAATGTCCGTTTAAACCTATGGTTATTAAACGGACAAGCGCCGAGCAACGGAACTGAATCGGAAGTAGTGATTAAATCATTCCGTTACATTCCCCTTTAAAAACACCCTATAACAGAAACTTAAATAAATCCGATGAAAAAACTATTACTCATTCTACTCATTAGTTTAGGATGGTCGATTGGCCAAGCACAAAATGTAAATGTGACATTTCAAGTACACAGTCCAGATTCAACACCAGTTTATGTATTTGGAAGTTGGAGCAACTGGACGAACTGGCCCGGCGATTTAATGACAGACATTGGCAATGGATATTATATAAAGTCGTTATCCATTCCGGCAAGTGCTACGCATGAATTTTTATTTGTAAATGGTGTTGGTTCAACAAAAGAAATTTTAGATCCTACATGGCCTTGCACAAATGGCAATGGACAATACACCAATCGTGTATTAACACTTGGCGCTACCGACACAACGGTTTGCAATGACTGGCAATCGTGTAATACCTGTTCGGCACCAGCAAGTAATGTAGCAGTAACTTTTCAAGTATTTCAACCTGACTCAACACCAGTTTATGTTTTCGGAAGTTGGAGTGGATGGCAAAACTGGCCTGGCGATTTAATGTCATCGATTGGCAACGGATATTATGCTACTACATTGTATTTACCATCGAGCACGGTGTACGAATATCTTTATACTAACGGTGTTGGACCTACGAAAGAAGTATTAGATCCTGCTTGGCCTTGCACAAATGGCAATGGACAATACACCAATCGTGTGCTAACATTAGGCAGTGCCGACACTTCAGTTTGCAATGTATGGAAATCATGTAACACTTGTGCGGTAGCGTCAACAACAGTAAATATAACATTTAGAGTACAGAGCCCTGATTCATTGCCGGTGTTTTTATTCGGCAATTGGAGCAATTGGAGCAATTGGCCTGGAGACTTAATGACACCTGTTTCTGGAAATACGTATGAAGTAACATTACCCTTAACCTCATCGACGCCCTATGAATATTTATTTGTTAATGGAAATGGCCCTACCAAAGAAATATTAAATCCTGCGTGGAGTTGTACTAATGGAAATTCACAATACACCAACCGTGTATTTATTCCGGGAGGAAGTGATACAACGATTTGTGCAATATGGTCAACATGTAGCAACTGTTCAACATCAGGAATTACAAGCATCAACAACAATGATGTAAAAGTAATCGTGAATAAAAAAGGAATTCGCTTTACGAGTTCGCAATATAGTGAAACCGCTTCGCTGCAAATTTTCGACGTTGCTGGAAGATGTATTTACAAGCAAGAAAAGCCGGTAGCTATCAACAACACAATTCCAATATCACTAAAAACGGGAGAAATGTATCTCATACGTTGCAATATCAATGGCGAACCGGCAACATTTAAAGCCATCATCACCGAATAAACTTAAAAACACCTAAATAACTAAAATCAAATGAAAACAAAATTACTTAGTACACTACTTGGTGTGCTTGTGTCGGTTTTCAGTTTCGGACAAACTGCAGTAGATCTGCCTGTAAGCTTCGATGACTCAAACGTGGCATACAACCTCGTCGATTTCGGAGGCAACGCCTCTAATATTGTAACTGATCCGACAGGAGGTACCAATCTCGTAGTCCAAATCAACAAATCGAATACAGCAGCATTGTGGGCAGGAACTACCATTGGTGGAACTGCAGGTTTTGCGAATTCAATTCCATTTGTATCGGGCACAACACGTATCTCTATGCGCGTTTACTCACCGGATGCAGGAATTCAAGTGCGATTAAAAGCGGAAGATCCTACAAACCCTACAATCAGCGTAGAAACGGAAGCCACCACCACCACTGCGAATGCGTGGGAAACACTAGAATTTAATTTTGCGAATCAAGCAAACGGAACCGCCGCTATTAACTACAACAATAACTATCAAAAGCTTTCGATGTTCTTTAACTTCGGAGTTGACGGTGCTACTGCAGGAGCAAAAACATATTATGCCGATGATATCGAATTTTTACCTGCTGTTATCTTACCAATCACGATAACATTCCAAGTACAAAATCCTGATTCAACACCTGTATTTATTTTCGGAAGTTGGAGTGGCTGGAGCAATTGGCCTGGAACATTAATGACATCGGTAGGAAATAATACGTATACAGCCGATATTACATTGACTCCTGCAAGCAACTACGAATACTTATTCGTAAACGGAGGAACAACACCAACCAAAGAAGTGTTAAATCCTACAGATCCATGTACGAATGGTAACACGCAATACACCAACCGCGTGATTAATACGGGATCAACAGATACAACAATTTGTTCTATTTGGAATACATGTAATTCATGTGGCGTAGTAGTTACTACACAAGTTGATCTTCCTATAACCTTCGACGATGCCACTACGAATTATGCATTAGTTGATTTTGGCGGAAATGCAAGCACTATCGAGCCTGACCCTTCTGGTGGATCAAACAACGTATGTAAAGTTGTTAAATCGAACACAGCGCAGTTATGGGCAGGAACAACAGTTGGTGGTCCTGTAGGATTAGCGAATGCTATTCCTTTTTCGGCAAATGCTACTAAAATTTCGATGCGTGTATTTTCACCTGATGCAGGTATTCAAATACGCATGAAAGCAGAAGATCCTACAAACGCAGGAATTAGTGTAGAAACAGAAGCGACTACTACAACATCAAATGCATGGGAAACATTAGTATTTGATTTCGCTAATCAGGCAAATGGAACGGCGGTTATTAACTACAATAATGTTTACCAAATGATTTCTGTATTCTTCAACTTCGGTATTGACGGCACAACTGCAGGAACTAAAACCTATTACTTCGACGATGTTCAATTTACCGTGAAGCAAATTGACCTTCCCGTAACATTTGAAGATACTACTACCAATTATGCATTAGTTGATTTTGGCGGAAATGCAAGCAATATTGAGACTGACCCTGCTGGAGGTTCAAACAACGTATGTAAAATTGTTAAATCAAACTCAGCGCAGTTATGGGCAGGAACAACGGTAGGTGGTCCTGCGGGATTAGCTACAAAAATTCCATTTGCAGCAAATTCAACTAAAATTTCGATGCGCGTATTTTCACCTGATGCTGGTATTCAAGTACGCATGAAAGCAGAAGACCCTGCGAACCCAACAATTAGTGTAGAAACAGAAGCGACTACTACAACATCAAATGCTTGGGAAACATTAGAATTTAATTTCGCTAATCAAGCAAACGGAACGGCAGCTATTAACTTCGCTAATGTTTACCAAATGATTTCTGTATTCTTCAACTTCGGAATTCCTGGGGCTTCTGTAGGAACAAAAACCTATTACTTCGACGATATTCAAATGATGCCTCCTGGCCCATCAACGATTAACGTATCCTTCCAAGTTCAAAATCCTGATTCAACACCAGTGTATCTCTTTGGTAGCTGGAGTGGATGGAGCAATTGGCCTGGAGATTTGATGAGTTCTGTTGGTAACGGAACATACTCTGCGACTATTCCTTTAAATGCATCGACCAACTACGAGTATTTATTTGTTAACGGTAGCACACCTACAAAAGAAGCATTAAATCCAAATGATCCTTGTACTAACGGAAATACGCAATACACTAATCGTGTAATCAACACCGGAGTAACTGATACTACCCTTTGTTCTATTTGGAATACCTGTAATTCATGTAACGTGGTAGTAACAGTTCCCGTTGATTTACCTGTAACATTCGAAGACATCAATACTGTTTATGGATTAACCGATTTCGGCGGAAACAGCAGTACTATCGTTGCTGATCCTACAGGAGCATCAAACACCGTTGCTCGCGTGGAAAAAACAAATACTGCACAAACATGGGCAGGGACTACAATTGGAGGAAGCATTGGTTTTTATCATGTAATTCCTTTTGCGTCTGGCGCAACAAAAATAAGAATGCGTGTTTACTCTCCTGATAGCGGAATTCAAATCCGTATGAAAACAGAAGACCCTTCGAACCCTACAATCAGTGTAGAAACTGAAGCTACTACTACTACTGCAAATGCATGGGAAACCTTAGAATTCAATTTTGCCAATCAAGCAAACGGAACAGCGGCGATCAACTTCGCTAATGTGTATCAGAAGCTAAGTGTATTCTTCAACTTCGGAATTGACGGAGCTACTGCAGGAACTAAAATTTACTATTTCGATGATGTAGAATTCGGTGGTAATCCTCCTGCAGCAGTAAATTATACTTTCCGTGTTCAAAATCCTGATTCAGTACCCGTATTTGTATTTGGTAGTTGGAGCGGATGGAGTAACTGGCCAGGAACATTAATGACATCGATTGGAAATAATATGTACGAAGCAACGATTTCTTTAACAGAAAACAATAGTTACGAATTTTTATATGTGAATGGCGGAACTACTCCAACCAAAGAATTATTAGATCCATCGTGGCCATGTACAAACGGAAATTCGCAATACACGAACCGTATTTTAACTACCGGTACAAGCGACTCAACCATCTGTTCAATTTGGGCAACATGTAGTGTCTGTTCAACAGTTGGAGTAAATGAATTAAGCAATGCCGATGTAAAAGTAGTAATGCAAAATGATGGTGTTCGAATTCTATCATCAGAATTCAATCACGCTGATGAATTAGAAATAATGGATGTATTAGGAAGAACCATTTATTCAACAACAGGAAATGTTCCTGTGAATAGTTTCATTCCTGTTAACTTCGGCAGCGGATCCGTTTATTTAATTAAATTAAAAGTAAACGGAGCAACTGCTATCTATAAAGGATTTGCTGGAAATTAATTATTAGGTTTTTTCTATAGTTGGGGTTCGCGTAACAGCGAACCCTTTTTTTTTGACTATAGATTATTGGCGATAGAGGCTGGTGCCTTTTGCGCTAACGCGGTTTACGGTTTATCCTAAAGTGTGCTTTTTCTGCTCTACTGCTGGGTTTACGAGAGGCAGCAGATTGCGAAGAAGTAAAAGATAAATTATATTTTATTCATTCATAATCAAAAGTCCGCTAAACATCAATTCGAAATTTCAATTTTCGTCAGCCCATGGTCGCAAACGATATCATAATAACTCTTTGTTCATCGGAAATCCGCAAAACCAGCTTCATCCGTAGCCAATTAAAAAAATGCCGGCCAATTCCCTACAGCAGAAACGAATTTTTTCAGATCAAAAAAAAATACTATGCGGCACACTGCCCTAATCCAAAATCCAAAATTCGTTTCTGCAAGGTTGCAGCAATTTCACTTCCCTCCTTTTCCACTACATATTTGTAGCATACAATTTTAAAAAACAGAATATGAAATCTATTACACATTATCAGCTGATCCTCGACATGAGTGGCAGCATGGGTTCGGCCCGTTTCGACACATTAAATGCTGTAAATGCGCAAATTGAATCCATTCGTAAATCTGCACTTGAGCACCCTAATCAAGAAATTCAAACATCACTGTGTGTTTTTAATACAAGTGTTAAAACCATCTTTAATAGTCTTTCACCTCAGCAACTCCCATTGCTTACCATGAATCAGTACACTCCTAATGGTAATACAGCGTTGCTTGATGCATTAGGAATGCGTATCGTAGATTTAGAGCGTTCTATTGGCAGTTCCGATGATGTGGTTCTAGTAATTATTACCGATGGCGAAGAAAACGCCTCACAGAGCTTTAATTACCCTCAGGTGGCAGAAACTATAGCGCGATTAAAACAAACCGAACGCTGGACATTCTCTTTCTTAGGTGCCGATATTGATGCATGGCAGATGGCGCGCAACTTAAATATTGAAAAAGAGGAGGTGGTAAGTTTTAATAAAAGTGAAATTCGCGATACCTTCAATACCGTGAATGAAAGCCTTTCAGAATATTTAACAAATAAAGAAAGTGGGTTGAAGAATAAAGGATTATTTAAAAAATAATGTTGTTGCCCCCGTAAATATCAAATACAGTTCGTATTTATGGGGGCAACCATTAAAATCAATTTTTGGGAGCTTCGCCCATTTTTAATATCTTTATCTCAATGAACGTACATCTTATACGCAGTAAAAATGTAACCAACGACCTCTATTACGGGGTTATTGAATATTTACAACATATTACAGGGCCCGTAAATTTTCTTTCTGAAAAAGAACGTCGAGAAATCACCATTAATGATGAAATGAGAATGTTGTTGCCAGAAGATCCGGAGTTTCATATCAAATCAATTAATATGGTAAAAGAAAGTTCGCCGATGTATTTTAACCCAATTAAAACGATATCATGGAGCGACTTATTTAATACTTGTCATCAGTATCGCATTAAGAAAGGAATACCGCAAGATGATATAGTTATTTTATTAACTGAATATGGTAATCACTCTAACTGGTTTATTGGTTACGATGAAGAGCAAGTAAATAATTATTTTGTGCATGTTGAGAATTGGGAGCACTATTTAGAGAATGATGCACGTTACCCTATAGCGTATTTAATTGCAACGTTATTACTAAAAACAAAGTTGTTTTCGACGCCGAAAGAACTAATGGCCAATTTTCATAGCGTTAGCAAAGGGTGTATTATGGATTTTTGTCGTGATAAAACAGAAATCACATTGAAGATGCGCACGGCCGACATTTGCCGTAATTGTCAGCAATTAATTGCGGAGCGATCCATCCCTTTTGCATTGACGCGATACACAATAGAGATGATGGAAGACATTCGCAAGATGTTATTATTCCGTGAACGATTTGCTGTACTTCGCACTGCACTACCCTTAGTGATAAAAGGATATATGCGCAAGTTATATATTCCCGATTTAGGCAACCTGCAGATCAACTTAAGTCCAATGGAGCGATCCATTTATTTGTTGTTTATAAATCACCCTGAAGGCATACGCTTAGCCGAGATGAGCGATCACAAAGAAGAGCTGAAAAGCATTTTGAATATCGTCTCACGCAACAGCGACTTAGCGGTTATTAATTCTGGGGTTGATGAACTCTGTGCCTACAACAGCAACTCTCTCAGCGAAAAGATCTCTCGCATCCGACGCAAATTCAGAGACCTTCTCGGCGACGAAATGGCCGAGCACTACATCATTAAAGGCCCTAACGGCGAAATCAAAAAGATTGAATTAGATAGAGCGTTGGTAAAGGAGGAAAATTAAAAAGGGAAAGGGATTTTCTACTTTATTTTTTCTAAGCCCTTTAGTATAGTTCACTATTTTGTAATTCCTATAAAGGTAAAGTTCATTATAGCTATTACAATTTAAGAATAGCGGATTGTTCTCTTTACGTCTCTTATTTTTGACTTGTGCTTTATTATTTATCCGAATTAATTTTTAGTCATCCCTTATTCTGCTTTATAAAGAAATCTGTTTGAAAATTAACCAACGAGCAAAACAGGAGTCTCATCTGTAAATTCAAATTTTAAAAAAGGTATGTAAATAGCTTTTGTAAATAAAATGGCCTCGTACAACTCGTCCATAAGTACTATAGGAAGATTGGATGGAGGAACCTCCATTTTAATCGCAAATAATATCTCCTTTATCATAAAAGGAGTTGAATTCTATCAATCTTTAGCAAAAAAATAAGATTTATTTTGTTCTGCTTATCTGATAAAGAAAATTAGTGCTATCATCATTCCAATTGGAATTGCAAGAAAGACGATGAGCGTTACCACACACCCTTTACTAGTTCTGTTGTACACTCTATTGTAAGCCGCTTTTTTAGGATCGGTTAACCATCCCCATCCTCGAGGCGCTTTTAACCCAACAGAATGCCTTAAATATCTTTTAAAACTAGTACGTGCGGCAATACGTTTAGTAAGCGAGGGAATACGGAATCCAAATTTCATTCTATCAGTTTAAATTAAAACAAATCCACAAAGAAATCCCCTTTTACATGCTTTGTTTATGGTATTCGTGGTTACGGGTATGAAGTTAAATAAATTTATCTGTTTTCATTATTTAATAAAAAATTAAAGTAACTAGAAGGATCGTTTTGTGGAATTACCCATTATTTTTTTCCGAATAACGCTAATATTGCTGGGATTATCAACATTAATACAAGCTGAAGGAAAAAGAACAAGGCGAGTACTGTCATAAATCCATAATCACGGTTACTAACTATCCAGATAAAGTGTAAAGCACCTGAGACATATCCGCCAGCACCCCCAATAAAAAATCCTAATACTAGCGCCACTATTAACATCGATATTTGCAATACAAAAAACACTTGCATAAAATCTCCAAAACCATCAATATCAGTAGGCAGGTATTTATTATTGTTCGACATCAACCCAATATTGGAACAACTGGTTAATAACGTTGTTATTAATGCAAGCAGCGTAGTCATTAAAACAAGCCTTTTTATTTCTTTTTTCATGTTTATTTTTTTTAATACTTACTTATATACAATCATAAAACAATTTTATTCTTTAAACGAGTGCTTTTACTTTTTCAAAGGAGGAAAAAGTTTTACCTTTTCTCTTGGAATCACAATCTTCTTCGGTTCAGCATTCTCTCCTGTAATATAATAATACTTCGCTATTTCTTCGGGTAAGAAAGTACGAAATGAAGCGCGAATACGTGCTGCTTTTTGATTTACTGAAGGATTGGTGCTATCAATTAAATCTTCGATTGATTGACGCACAGCAATGGTTGGTTCTCTTCCAGTAACTGCAGTATACAAAAAGAATAATTGTTTTCTGTGATCGGTTAAATTTTTAAAAAGAATCCCTTCAGGATGATCTAAGAAAAGTAGAAATAATATTTTGGCTAAGGGATACATAGGAATATCAGCGATCTTATAATCAGGTAATGAAATTTTATAATCCGGGTCGATTACTATTCGACTGAGTCGAGGGGCCGCTAAATGCTTTTTCAACAAAACTAAAATATCATTCGCCACCTCGGGGTAATCTGCCTTCAGTTTTTCGGCCAACAACTCCATCAATCCAGCTACGGTAGGTGCGTGTTTGTTATTGTTAATACGATCTAATTGTTCGGAAATGGCGTTGAGTTCTTCAGCATGTGGATCGTTATCGTCTGATGGATAAATAGGGGTTATTAATTCATAGAAATATCTATCGGCATCCCAGAATCCTTTATGTAAATTTACTTTTGAATACGCGGGGGCACCACGTGAACTTAAGTTTAGTTGATTAAAATAATCGTTTAGTTTAACCGCTAGGTTTTCGGGAGGAATTAAATTCAGCGGCAAAAATGTATATTCATCATGCTGAAAATTATCGTGATCGCTAAGTTTTCTTAATAAAATCGGATAGTCGTATACGGGAACCTCCAAAGAACGCAATAAATAATTCTCTATTTCATACTTCTCTTTAGAAAGAAAAATGTAAGTAAGAGCCTTATGCAAATCATTTTCGTTAACTTGACGAAGGGAAGGAAAGAATGAATGCAACCAAATTAATAAATTTTCGCTGATTTCAGTATTAAATGCGTTTACCTCTTGATCTAAAAAAACGAATTTGTAGCCCTGATTCGAAAATCCTGTTACGATATCACTATAATGCTCGTGAATATACGAACGCATTTGCTCGTCACCCTTCGTTCCGATATAATAAACAGTTGAGCAATCTAAAGTATCATTTTGAATTCCTTGAGGATAATTAGTAGCATAAGAACGAAAAAAAACATCCTTAAGGACATTGACAATTCCCGAATTTCGATCATTAACCACTTTTTGATCTACGTAAGGATTCCAATGAATTATTTTTCGATAATTTATTCCTTTTTCATTCGGAAAGCCTTGTTCCTCTAATTTATCAATATTGTTTTTATTATCTGTAATAAATAGGGCGTTTTTAAAATCAGTATCCTCTTTAACAAATTGCTCAAACGCTTTATTCCATTCAGGGAACCAATAATCTACTTTCCCCTCTGAAGTCAGTCGATCTAATAGCGCTTGCCTTTCACTATCAATTGGTGCGGTACCATAAAGCACCAACTTAAATCGTCTCTTTTTAACGGATGCGTAAAAATCAATGAACGACTCTTCAACGGCATTTTTATATTTCTCTTTCACGTTTTCAAATTCAAACGATTCTACTTGCCATGGAACCAGTTTAAAATAAAAAGAGTTTGTGTCTTCAATAAATTCAAAAACTTCAAATTTCCCGATTGAAATTAATTTGACCAACAATAAAAATGGCAACATCATTAACAAAACAGGAATAATAATAATAATATGAAGCACCTGCGGCCATCGTGATTCATGGGTTAACTTACGTTTAATTCTTTTCTTATGAATTTTTTGATCTGTTAAATCAGGTCGAGTTTCTTGATTATAAATATACCCCTCGTATTGTATCCAAAAATAATCTGTAGCCGGTACAAATACCAATCTTTTCCTCTTATACATTTCAACTTGCGCCATAATAATAACTGATATTAATAGTGAAATTAATAAAGAAACGTTAGAAACGTATAGAAATAGCGCGTATTGCATAATATGGCGAATGAATCTGCCAAAATGCCACAAAAACCTACGACATCATAGAAACTGCAACCTTGCAGTTTTTTTATTTATTCTATTAATAAAAGTTTCTTTGTCTCTATCAACTATCTGAAATTTATATGTGATATCTATTGGACATACGTTTTCTGGCGTAAAAATAGTTAATGTAGTGATAAACAAAGCTATCTGACCAGATGTAGGTTGCCCCCATTAAAATTAAACCCGCCGTTAGAGATCCCCCCTCACTTTTGAGCCCGGTTTTGGGCCGGCGGGGTTTTTAAAATTTAAGGAATATCGTTAGTGAATATAGAATCGTTTTGAAAAAGGTAAGCTGTTTGATTGTTAGGGTTTTGGATTGGAGAAAGCAGAAGTGAGTATGAATATATTCTCTTCTTGAAGATGTTTTTCATATTATAAGAGAAGCTTTGCGTGCTGTGTATTATTTTGGTTTAATTATCAGCTAAAAAATTCCTCAATTACTAATAATAACGTCTTTGTAGCTCGAATCTGAAACTCGAAACTATTGCTTTAATAAAAGCATCTCTCTCCCTTTTCGGTTTGTTGAGTTGCTGTAAAGTCCTTTCGACTTTTTTGAGATCGTTGATACTAATTTGAACTTGGTTTTCGGGCTTCCAGATTTTTAATGAAAAGGCATTGTCGACATAGTTTCTTAAGAAGTTGTATTCGGGTTGGTAAAACAGTTTCGCTTCTTTGGTTTTTATTTCATCTAGTTGTTCTTTGAAAACTTTGATGTAAATTTTTAATTGCGCATCGGAAAGTTCATTGAGCCTCTCTGAACTATCGGCCATCAATTCTTGTTCTAATGCCAGCAAAGTGAAAAGATCTTTCTCGTTATAGGCTTGATTTACCTTTTTCATGAACTCTTCTTTCTTTATTCGCTCTGTTTCATCAAGTTCTAAATCGGGATGTACCAGCTTTGCTAAACATTTGAATATCGTACTTACACTTTTCTTTTTCGCTGCTTCGATCTCTTTTTGCGCTGCTTCTTTTTTTAATTCCTTTTTGCTTTTCTTTGGACCAGTTCCGTCGAAGTGCGCTTTTTGTTTCGCTTGGTTGAGTCTGTCATTTAGCTGCGCTTTTAATTCTTCTTCACACATGTAAAAACTTAAATTACTAATATCAACATCGAGACCAATTTTCAAGTACTGTCGCTTGAGATCGGATAAACACTCTTCAAATTCTTCTTGATCTGATTCTTCATCTTCTTTATTATCGCTTTTTTCTCCATAATGCTCCAATAGCAATTCGTCGTAAATACTATTCAAATAGGAATGCTCTTTCTCTGATAAATTTTCTCCTAGTTTTTTAATTTCGCCGTACTCCTTTATTAAAAAATGAGCAAAATATACATCCCTCTTATTCCCTTTCTTATCGTTATAAGCTTCCCAATAAATATAAAACAATTTAAGACTAATCGCTATTTGATTATCTACGATTGGTCGCAATTGAGAATCTGCTAACTTTCTTTTACTCTCAAGCATTGACTTCGTATTTTCAAAAGAGTCATTTGCCGTCCCGATTTTTAATAGTAAATCATTGAACGCTGCCTCTTCTTTCGATAAGACTTTATCTTTTATAATTATTGGAATAATTTGATACATGATATGACTTATGAAAGACTTGCTTCAATAAAATTTTTATCAGCGAATTTAACATATAAATCTGGTATTGGGTATTAGCTGGCCTATACCATTTATAGTTCATCAAAATAATAAAACGACCGTCACAACCCTTCATAATAATCAGCCACATGTGCGGCTTATTCTCCGCCAATATCTTTGTGCTAATTAAAATTACTTTTCCATTACCACTTCGTTTAAAATCACTTCTCCTTTGTCATCTTTGCTGATGATTAGAATACATGACGGAACCATGGTGTAAGTTGTTTTTTGGCCTTGTTCGATGATGTATGAAAAAATGATTTTGTCTTCTTTATTTTTCGAAATGCGCGAAGGAATAATGCTCGTGATGAATTCTGTTTCTGGAACCATTACTGCAATTACAACTTGCTTAGAAAAATCGATTGCTGTTGGTTTTCCATCTTCGCCCATCACCGTTGCCATACCGAAGATACTGTCGAACGTTGATTGCGTTTCTATTAAAGGATTCGAAATTGAATCGATTGTATTATTTACGAAATAGTTTTTCGCAATTTTAAAATCTATATTTTTCAATTCATTGTCAACATTCATAGTTGAGCTTGCGAAAGAAGTATTAGTGTCTTGACTTTTTTGTTCCTTACAAGAAAATAATGTTAAAGCAAATATAAATAATGTTAAAAACTTAAAATATTTCATAACGAGAATATGATTGATTGAATGTAGAGAAGGGTAGTAAGTAAATTATTACTTTAATCTTTTTATGATCGACTCATACATTTAAGTTGTTTTGTTATCGGCAAAAGACAATAGATATTTAGGTTTCGTTTCAATTGAAAAAAGCAATGGTAGATTCTCTTTCTTCGATAGTCTGTTTTCTGTCATCTATAATCTTAAACAAGTCGGCGCAATAAAAACTATCCGATATTTCTAGGGTGCTAATTCTCCCCTCCCCCATCACAAATCACAATCTTCGATAACCACCTTACATTTCTGCTTCCACCTTTAATGTCTTTTGTAGAGAGTAGTAGTGTTTTGTTGGATGTTTCGCTCGCTTCTTTTCCGTCGATTTCAGTTACGATATATAAATTATTTCCAATTTCGGTATTGTACACTTCGTTAAACGAAAACACAATTTTATATCCGTCGCTGGCCACAAACAAAAAATAATATTGCCCCAGTTGACGCGAGTATTCATACTGAAATGCCACGCTATCCAGAATACTCTTCACTAGCACGCCTTTCACCGCTTTCGCTTTGTCTTCTTTGCGGGGCGTGCAACTTACGTTGATGTCTTGTAGCTCGATGTTATTATAATTTTTTAAATCTGATAAAGTAATGGCTTTCTCTGCCATTACTTTACCTGTTATCATGAACCCTTTGGTTGAAGCATCGAAAGGGGTTTGAGCAAATATCGTTGTTGAGAATAGTAGGAAGAGGAAGAAGAATTTGAATTTCATGGGTGTTTAATTTTGAATTGGGGCGAAGCCCTGCAGTGTGTCGTATTGTTTTTGTTTTTTTGATCTGAGTATTGATCGACTCTAGTGCAGAGTATTTTGGATTGGCTGACGCGTTTTGGTCTAACAGTGGTCTATGTTATTGAGCTTACTGAAATATCGAGTCTTGGTCATCGAGCGAAGTCGAGATGAGTCGAGATGAGGCCCCCTAAAAATGAAATCCGATAATTAACAACCCGATGGTTCCTAAACCGATTTCATATGTTTCATTGTTTGCTGAAGGGTCGAAAGAAGATGGATTGCGGTAGATGAAATAGGTGAAGTTTAAGCGAGGCTCTGTAGAGATCGATAATCGTTTTGAGAGGAAATACGTAGCACCAATAAACAACCCTGCTCCTACTTTGTAGTTTTGGTTGGGTTGAAAATTTCCTTTAGAATAACTTCCGAAGAAATCAGTTCCATAATAAACTTTATAGGTATTTGCTTTTAAAATCGACTTGTCGATACCTAAAGATAAATCTATATACCTTCCTTTATCGTTATCGTCGGACACTGCAAAATTTAATGCAGTGCGAAAACGAAACTTCGGTGATAGTGATCGTCGATAATAAATAGCATACGATTGCACGTCCTTCTTTAGAAACGTGAGAATACTAGTAACATCAATATCAACTTCATTTTTTGAATAGCGAGCGTCGGTGTGCGTAGAGTCTTGCGCATGTAATGTAGTCACCACAAACAGACAAACGATTAGAATCAGCAATTTTCTCATAAGGCTCCCCAATATGGCGTCAACATCGCTTTAATATCACTTACTAATGGCGAGTGATAAATGGACGAGTTTTCAGAAGTTCCATCTTTATAGAATACAAACAACTCATTTCCGTTTCCTACATTCGCAAATCGGAGATCTCCGATTTTAACCGATTGATAAAACACTTCGAAATTAATGGTGCTGTTTAACTGCGTAGAAGAAGGATTAATGAACGAATAATAACTGTGTGCATCCCAAGAACCGCTTACCGATAAATCTCCTTTCGTTGCATCGAAAATCACGTTGTTTAAATCTTGCTTTACATCAAATTGCTCGAAATCGTTGTTTGCAAAGGAAGCTTTTACATTGAATGTTGTTTCGCATCCGGTTAAGGATTGAAGACTTCCTGTTGCTTTAAATTGTGTTGGTGTTAATTGCGTAACAGTGAAATGATAATTGAATGGTGAGCAGAACATATCGACCACCAAATTTTGTGGACAAGGAAATCCTGTCGGATTGTATGATCCTTGCAACGCTAAACTGAAAAGTGTATTTTGATTTCGCTTTAAAGTACAATTTAAATTTGTTGGAAGATACACCGAATCGTTATTGATAAAATATAAATTGTCGGAGTACTGTGTTAATTGCATTTGACAATCGTTGAAGCTCTGTGCCGGCGACGAAGGGAAGTTAATAACGATTTGATTCGAGAGCGCTGTTTTTGTCCACGTTTGTGAACCCTGGTTCCATGTATAAGTACCGTACGATTGTGAGAAATTCAATTTCCATGGAGTATAAATAGAAGTAAAATCAACCAAGTTGTCGAGTTTATCTCTCAGTGTTTCCATCCATACTTTATTATTTGCAGTACCATTGCTCAATCCCGTGAAGCCATAAAATGCCGTTGCTAAATCACCAGAATTCAAAGTTGACATACATTGAGAGATATCTGTCATAGAATTCGACAAAAACAATTTATCCTGTGAAACGGTAGTTAATTGTGCCGCTGCCGCTGTAGGATCCGATGATTTTTTACATCCGCTATAGATTATCGCAACAGAAATAAAAATAATTGCCGATGCTACATAAATTAATTTTCCTTTTTTCATGACTTAAGCTTAAGGCGACAAAGATACTATTAAATTGATTTTGATGGGGGCGAAGCGTTTCAATGGGTAAATAGCGGAGTAGAGACGAGACGCTGATCCGGCGTTGGCGGAGGTAGATTAAAGGCTAACGCACTTTATATGGCCATTGAGAAAATTATAGGTTATTGATGAATAAAACATATTTGATCATAATTCTCTGCGTTATCTACGGCCATTTCAAACTCTCTTCTACCGAGGCTTATCCTCCAACCAATAAAAAAGCCCTGCATCTCTTCAATACAGGGCTTTCGAAAAATACTTAACAAAATTCTATTTCTGCACCACCACTTTCTTCGTTGTTAAAGTTTCGCTCCCGCTGATTTTTACGAGGTAATTTCCGCTATAAAGTGTGCGAGTGTCGAGGTAGGTGTTGGTCGCTCCTGCCGTAATAGTTGATTGTTGAACCAACTTTCCCGTTTCATCAAATAATTCTACTTTTAAATTTTCTTTATTTAATCCCATCACTTGTACAGCAATAAAATCATTGGTAGGATTTGGGAAAATAGTTGTTTTGAAGTCGTTTGTATTTATGCTTGTAACGCCTGTAGTTGGTGTGTAAACTGTTGTTGGCTCTGTTATAGTAGTAACTTTTCTATTAGCATATACTCCGTAGAATGTTGGTCCTACGGCATAAGGATATGCTGAATTCCAATTACTATCTACTGTGCAGAAGTAACAATATATTCCATTTGGATACTCAGGTGTTTTGCAGAGTCTTCCGTTATGTGCATCTAAATAATCTAATTGACCAGGATGCGCTATAAATTCATAGTCTTCTCTGAAATAACCTAATGGATACGTTGTGTTCACTACTGGCCCTGCGGTTACAGTCGCTCCTGTAGGGCTCGTTGTTCGTGTAGTGATGTTACGCAGTTGATATCCAGATTTCATGCGCACAATAGCTCCTATTCCGTTTGTATCGGCATAAGCGTAGGCTCCATAGATCGGAAATCCATCGTAAGCATATCCGATTAACGGTGAATGTTGCGCGCTGTCGATGGCATATAATCCATCGGCATCATATAAATTACAAATAGTAGATACAACATTTAAATCAAGTTTAAATGCAGAAGGGTTTTGATGGTGGTGGTAGTTGCCCATAGCCGGATGTGCTTTCGAGCAATCAAAGCCCGGCCTTTCAGCAGGCACAGCATCTCTATTCCATGGTAAGTTAGCTAATGGTCCTCCAGGACAAGGAGCATTCCCTGGGCCGCCGCATAATGCGCTTGTGGTGGAATTCCATGCTACGCCATCGCGATAATCAAATAAAGCCACGCCATTAATGAAAATACCGATGTTACCTCCAGTAGTTGCTGCTGCAGTTCCAGTATTTTGTGTAGGAGCTAAGGGAATTTTAAAAATAGCATTTTGGTTGGTTGCAACTGAAGGATTATTAAAGAATGGACCTGTAGGATACGCCGGTACTCCTGTTGTATGAACATAAACGCCAGTTGTTGAATATTCAACCGTTTGGCAGTTTACTAAAATTCCGTTCGATTGTGCCGTAAAATTTCCGGATATATAATATGTTCCGGTAACAGAATTGTTTTGCAAAAACGAAGTGATGGCGGGATTTAATTGCGCCATACTTGACAAACCAAATAATAGAAGGGGTAACATTAAGCACTTTTTAAACATAATAAATAGTTTTTAGGGTGAGGTTTAGTGGAATTAGACGACGACATCTATTTAATCCTTCGATGAATTTAGGAATAATTCTTTAGGATAAAAGAACTTTGAATTAAATAAAAATGTTTTATCGGTAAGCGATAGTAGAAATGCGGTGAGATCCACTTTTTCATTCGGAGAAAGTACGATGGGGGTTTTTAGTTCATCAGCAAGTGTTTTGCTTTTTTGAATACCTGAAGTATAATGATTCAACACATCTGCCATTCTTTTCATTCGTCCGTCGTGCATATAAGGATATGAAAATTCAATGTTGCGTAGTGTTGGCACTTTAAATTTAAGCGAGTCTTTCGCATTATTAGTTACACGATAACGACCATAGTCATTCAAGGTAGTATCAACGGATAGTCCGTTATTCATGAATGAATCGTTTGTAAACAATGGTTCTTTGTGGCAAGACGAACAGTTTTTCTTAAATAATAAATATCCGTTGTTCTCTTGCGCAGTATACAATACTTCTTTACGCATCACGCTATCGTACTTCGAATTTGCAGAGATAAGCGTTAGCATAAATTGGGAAATGGCTTTTAAGGTGTTTTCTCCCGTAATGTTAGAGTCGCCGAAGGCTGCATAAAACAATTGCGGATAAATAAAAGTATGTTGCATTTTAGACGCCACTTGAACGATATTTTCGTCCATCTCTACAGGATTGCTTATTGGCGCCAAAGCTTGCACGTCGAGGTGATTAACGGCTCCATCGCGCATGAACAATTTCTGCCATGCTAAATTCATTAGAGCAGGAGCGTTTCGAAATCCAATTTTATCTTCAATTCCATGACTTAAGGCATGATCGATATGTGTGAAGGCCGAAAACTGAGAGTGACAACTCGCGCACGAAATCATATTATTGCGCGAAAGTATAGGATCATAAAATAAAGCTCGTCCTAATTGGATTTTGGGTGATGTTAACGCGTTTTTTGAGAAATCATAACTCGGCTTTGGGAAATTCGATGGAACTTGAAATAAATAATCATTACTTGATTGAAAGGCAAGCATAAATAACAGTAAAACATACAGAATAAGAATTCGCAATTTCATTATTGGTTACAGCTAAAAGATTGGGCTACAATTTTAGAAAGTTTAATTGCTTCCTTGCATGGCGACATAATATGATTTTGTGTTGTTAAATCGATGTTATTAAAAATGTTATCGGCATCAAGAACAAGTTTGATATCACGTAGGTTCTTTACGTTGAACGTTATTGTTTGCAAAGAATTATTAGGCGATGCATATCCGCCGAGATGAAATTGAACTTCGTGATTTCTAGTATTGCTTTTATTACTTCTTCCTTCTAACTTAAAATTGACATAACCACTTTGCCAAGTCCAGTACATGCCGTTGGTTGGATCTAAAGCTCCTCCCAATGCACCACTTACGTTCGTGATACTATCTATACCAAGATTAAATACTACTTTGTTGTATGTAGTATTTTCACTGTTCTCCATTATAAAATGATGGGTTGTTGGAATAGCCTCATCGAATAAATGAAAACTATTATGTTCTTGAAAAACAAGGGTATCATTCTTGTAAAAGCGAAAATTAGAAAGATAAAACTTCAGCACATCAATCTGAAAACTAGTATTTTCATTCATTTGGCCCGTAGTATCGGAAAGAATAAGTTCATTATTAGAAATGTTCAGATTAATACTTACTTTAATTCGATCGGATTGTGCCGATGAAAAAAGCGCTCTGCTTAACAATAAAAAAACAATAAGGCCCTTAATGCTTCTCATTTCTTAATGGGCGCGGTCCAAATAATTTAGCAAGATCGTTGGTTAATTTATAAAAATCAGTTAGCTGATCGGGTTTGCACATTTTTTTAATATCACTAAAATGTTTGTAATGTATTACCTCAATATGTTCATGCTCTTTACCAAGTTCTACTATCAGAGAATCGGCTAAAGAGGTATTGTTGTCTGATTGCAAACAAGAATACAGCTGCTCCTTCAAGGACTTGATTTTATTTTCAGAAACATTAATGTTTCCTCTATGCCACTTTATCAACTTATCAAATTCTTCTTTTTGATTGGCGTCAAAATGTAGTTTTTCTGTGAAAACTTCTCTTGGGTCTCTTTCCTTAATTCTTTGTGGATTATGCGCTATGAAGAACCATATTAAAAATAAGTTCAGGCACAATAATAAGATAGACAATACGCCATATAATTTTACCTTATTCATTTGTATATAGTGTTATCAGATGTTAAATGCATTAAATTAGCGTACGATTCTAGGCTGTTGTCTGATTTAGAATAATTAATGAATGTAGCTAAATTTAAACAAAGAATTGCAATTAAAGAAAGGCTAATAACTTTAATTTGCAGACTAGAAATCATTCCAGTGTTGTCATTAGAAATGCGTTGCTTTATTCGTGTAAACAGAAAGGGGGAAACTTCTACCTTGTGAATGTTTTCCAGATTTTCGAAATTCATGCTTTGGGGTTATAATTATTAGACGACATACTTTTTTTTATCCTTCGGTGTTCTTAATTTTTATTGCAAGGCCCGTTTTTGCCCTTTGAATTAATGATTCGACAGCCTTAAGACTCATGTTCATTATTTGAGCTACTTCCGCTTGCGGTAATTGCTCTATTTTATGCAGAATCAATGCTGTTTTCTGCTTCTCGGGTAATCGGTTTATATGTCCAAACAAAATTTTAAGCGCCTCCTTATCTTCCATTTGGACGCCAGGATGATTAAACTCCGTTGGTGTATTTATTTCATTGGTAAAATCATCTGAAAAAAAGCCTGCAATAAAGCCAAATCGTTTCTTTCTTTTCTTCGCTTTAATAAAATCGAGACTTTTATTTATCGTGATCTGATAAACCCAAGTAGAGATCGCAGCTTCTTCCCTAAAAGTACTTAGTGCATAAAACACAGAAACAAAAACATCTTGGGTAATTTCCTCAGCATCTTCTATGTTTTGCACATATTGTAGGGCCAAGTTGTAGACCATGTTTTTATATCTAATATAAAGTTCTTCTAAATTCAATTAGGGTTAATTATTGTATGTTGATACGAAATTACTAAAATACTACCGTACAAAAATACAATCTATACTAATCCAATAAAACAAAGTAGTTGCTAGTTGTGGTGAATTAAGCGTTTTAATAGGAGAAAAATTAGCATATCCGTTTTCATCTAACTAATAACTATTGGCCTAGTTGTTTCAAAATTAATGCGAAACCAAGAAAGAAAAAAGTTTCGCTTGTAGGTATTCAGAAAGTATTTTCGACCTGGCCTTTATTTTATAAACCGAAAGGCTATTAACGTAATTATAATGAATAATCCCAAGAGTGCTGACAAGAAAAATTGATTGGCATATTTTTCAAGCTTTTTTTCTAACGTCTTATTTTCTGTTCGTATTGAAACGAAAGAAAGTAAACAAGAAAATATTAAAAGAATAGCAATAACGGCTGTTAACTCATCAACAATACTAGCTTCAGAGAAGTTGGCAATATGAAAGGAGGTAATTACAAAAAGGCAGAAACCTAGCAAATTTGTACTGGAATTAAGAATATACTGAGATGTTTTATTGGACATAAAGCTATTTATGTTACTATTAAAAGAGTTAGAGGGTGCTTTCTATAACTTGTTTCAATTTGTACTAACAAGTGCACGTCCCTGTGATAAATAATGTTAGAACTCTTGTTCATGAAAACTATTTTTAAACAAACGCACTAGTTTTTAATCTTTCTTAAAAGTACGACTACTTCCTTTTTCGCCATTGCTTATATTTAAAATATAATTTCCTTTCGCAAATGATTGAATGGCTACTGTACGGTTTTGTTTTCCTGCTTTACTAACGTTAAGTATATCCCCAAAAACGATTTTTCCTGCTGCATCTATAATTGTTAGTGAAATTTTTTCTGTCGCTTTAGTAGTGAAGCGTACATTTATAATTTCGGTAGCGGGGTTTGGATAAAGTGCTTCTAAAAGGTATGCATCAGTGTTTAGTTCTGTTATTCCCGTTGTAGGTGCTGTTACAAAAGTATATTTAGGACTCCAAGGCCCTAATGCTGTTCCATCGGTGCTACGCATTCTCCAATAGTAACGTGTATTGTTGAACAATCCACTAATAAGCTGAGATGTTCCTGTTACACTTGTTAGGTTTTGTATTAGATATACGCCACTGAAAGAGGTTGCTGTAGCAACTTGAAACTGGTATGCCGCTGCGCCGTTACTAGCATCCCATAGGAAGTTTACGGGAAGTGTAATTAGAGTCGCTGAATCTGGAGGGAAAACAAGATTCGGCGACCCTGATATAGTCGTAAAATTAGTAACAACAGAATTTAAACTTTCGTGACCGCCATTATTCGATCTTACTCTCCAAAAATACTTTGTATAACCAATAAATACTGGCGATTGAATATACGTTAATGCTGTTCGTTTGGAATAATAAATAGTGCTAAACAAAGAGTCGGTGCTAAATTCAACTGTATATAAAATAGCTTCGGGCACCGAAGACCACTGATAGGATTGTGTAGGCAAAATTCCAGTAGCATTATTAATTGGAAGCGTAGTAGATGGAGCATTAGGAATTGAATCATTTACTCCGATATAAGTCACAAACATTTCGATTTTTTGTAGCGGCACATCGTTTATATCACGAGGCGATGCAACAATTGTGTCTACCACATCCATTCCTGATGTTACACGACCAAAAACAGTATATTGACCATCTAAGAAAGTAGCATTCGCCACGCAAACATAAAACTGAGAATTAGCGCTATTCGTATCTACATCGCGAGCGGCGCCTATAATACTCCTTAGATGTCGCACAGGACTAAATTCAGCATTCACCGTTGGTTGGTTCGGGGTTCCTTGTCCCCATGTAGAAATGGGCCCACTAATCGTATTGGGATCTCCCCCTTGAATAACAAACCCAGGAACTATGCGATGAAATGCGGTACTATCGAATGCTAATGCACTTGCAAGACTATCAAAATTATGTACGTGATTGGGTGCAATTAAGGGAAACAGTTCAATATTGAATGTACCAAGATAATTACCTGCACGTTTCGTTAAAATTTGATACCGTGGCTTATCGATGCCTTGAGCGACTACAGAAAGTCCTGCTAAAAGGAGGACCATTATTGAGAGTAACTTTTTCATAACAGGATGAAGGTACTAAAAATTATAATGAGGCAATAAAACGTATTTGATTGATGACAATATTCGGAAGATATCCCTATTCGCCCTTTACTTCGATTATGCCTAGAGATAACGATCTATTCATCAGGTCTAATACAAGATGCATAAAATCCGTTTAATATCAATAATTTCTCGGTTCTCCTTTTTTTCATCCCGATTCATTTCACGAACGGTAAAATCTGTATGTCCGACTATTTCTGCTTTAAACTTCTTCGGTAAATTTTCAAGAAGCAGTTTTATATCCTTCTTGTTTTTTCAGCAGAAAACATGTTATCTGCAAGCTCTAAAACAGAATTGGTAATGGTTTTATTTACAGCTTGGAAATCTTCTAAAAAATTCTAATGATACTCCTTTTAATAAAGGAGTAAAAAGAGAGGAAACAGTTACTCTCGCTTCTTTAAAATCAGGTTGTCCTAATAAAATTTATTTATCAATAGTGATTACCGCTTTACTTTTTTCATTACTTAAATATAATGCTTTTTATTCAAGTATGCTATTAGGACACTCCAAATTTTACTTCCCGAATTTTCTTTCCGCCAACTTGGCGGCTTCGTAAGCGTTAATAATTCCGGCAGCGATACAAAGATCTTTGTACTTTACCATAACGTCTTTTGTTCCTGGTTTCTTTACCGCTATTTCCGGACGAACAGCCGATTTCATTAATACTTTTTTCAATTGTACGGCACTCATTTGGGGGTAGTAAGAAAGTATCAACGCAGCAACTCCTGCAGCAACCGGAGATGCCATACTGGTTCCATTTTTTGATCCGTAGCCATTATTGGGTAACGTAGATGTAATCTTCACTCCCGGCGCAAAAAGATCAACGTATTTCTTTCCATAATTAGAGAAGGTTCCAGGATTTCCATCGGCGGCATTCGCTCCTACGTCTAACCAATTTTTTCGTGCATTCCGTTTTTCTCCAAGGTAATTTGGGTTAGGGTAACGTTTCTCGACATCTAAATTCAATGATTCATTTCCTGCGGCATGTACGAGTAAAACATTTTTTGTAGCAGCGTACTTCACCGCTTCGTCTACCGCATTTTTATTATAGGGTACCGGCTTTCCAAAGCTCATATTAATAATTCTTGCGCCATTATCGGCAGCATAGCGTATCGCTAACGCAATGTCTTTATCGCGCTCATCGCCATTAGGAACAACTCTCAAAATCATTAATTGTACATTTGCTGCAACACCATCAATACCCATTGAATTATCACGAACCGCACCTATAATTCCACTTACGTGTGTACCATGGTCGCCATCTGGTGATTTAACATGGTTGTTTCCGTAATTTTTGTCGCTTATATTTTCATAATCATCATGAATAATTTTTCGAGCGTCATAGTCCAAGTTCATATGATAATCGAGATGATCTTTATTATTTTTGTATCCTCGCTTTAATTCCAAAACATAACTAGGATAAGTAGTGCCTTTATCCATTAAAGCAACCATTTTCTCTTTCATTTTTACTAAGAGGCTATCGGTTGTATAAAACCCTGCTACTTCTTGAACAGAAAGAGAATCTTTACCAAATTTCTTATTCATGCTCTCAATAAAACTCAACATTTTATTGAGGCGCTCATTCGTTTTCGTATACTCTGTTAATTTTTTATCATAAATCGCCTTCGCATTTAAATAGGTCTTGTATGTTTCCAATTGTGATTTAATATTTGCAGAATCAGAAAACACATTTTGATATTTTCTAACGATACGCGTTACTTCCATATTCTCCATTACGATATCTTCGGTGCCGCTTCCTAAATAATTCCATCCATGAATATCATCTACATATCCGTTTTTATCGTCATCGATATTATTTCCAGGAATTTCGTTTTTATTCGTCCATATTTGTCCTGTTAAATCCGGATGATCAACATCGGTTCCATCATCAATAACAGCAACTATCACTCTTGATGATTTTTTATTTTTTAAAATTTTTTCGTATGCTTTATTGGCACTCACACCATAAACCGAATCGATTTGCAAATCGAGATTATGCCAATTTGAAGGAAGCTGTTGTGCAGAGGTCAATAGACTTGTAAATAACAAGGCCGGCAATAAAAGGATGTTCTTTTTCATACGTATAACAGAAGTCGACAAAATTAAGTAAAAAGAAAGTGCTGAAGCAGGTTATATCTTTCTTAAAGTACGATAAGCAAAGATCAAACTTAAAATTGTTAGGAACGAACCCATTAAAAAAGGAACTCCGGGAAAATAAATAGAGTTCGCACGATTAGTAAAATGGGCAAACAATCCGGTCATTATTGGAGGGCCAACAATTGAGGTTAAACTAATCAATCCTGCTAACGTGCCCTGAAGCTCTCCTTGTTCATTTGCGGGTACCTGGTTTGAAATAACGCCTTGCATTGAGGGGCCTGTAATGCCTCCTAAACAATAAGGAACCATAATAGCAAACATCATCCACGACTTCGGGGCGAAAGCAAAAAGAATAAATCCGATGGAGTATAAAGTTAGTCCAATATAAATCGATCGGTGCGCCCCTAATAGGGGTATAATAATTCTAATTAATCCACCCTGCACAATGGCAACCATTAAACCCACGAAACCCAAAGAATATCCAACCCACGCTTCATTCCATTTGAATTTTTCCATAACAAAATAGGTCCAGGTGGATTGAAGCGCATGTCCTGCAATATAAATACTCATAAATGAAAGTGACATGCCAACAAGCAATGGATATTTTTTCAAATGAGCCAACGAACTTATTGGATTTGCTCGTTTCCAATTAAATTTTCTTCTGTTTTCTTTTGATAACGATTCGGGAAGAATAAAATATCCGTATAGAAAATTAAGCATGGTTAATATTGCAGCGGCATAAAAAGGAATGCGTGCCCCATATTGCCCAAGTAAGCCTCCAACCACAGGACCAATAATAAAACCTAAGCCAAAAGCGGCACCAACAATTCCGAAATTTTGTGCGCGTTTTTCTGGTGTACTAATATCAGCAATATAAGCAGACGCAGTTGTGAAACTTGCACCTGTAATTCCTGCAATAATTCTTCCTACGAACAGCCATCCTATGGAAGGAGCTAACGCAAGAAATAAATAATCGATAGCGAAGCCAAACAATGAACCTAATAAAATAGGGCGACGACCAAATTGGTCGCTTAGATTTCCCAATATAGGAGCAAATAAAAATTGCGTTGCTGAATAGGCGAACATTAACCATCCGCCATATTGAGAAGCAATGCTTAAATCGCCTCCTGTCATTTCCTGAATTAACTTTGGGAGTACCGGAACAATTATTCCGAGGCCTGTAACATCGATTAACAATGTTATAAAAATAAATCCCAGTGCGGGATTGCGCTTCTCTGCCATAACTGAAGATAGAATGCAATAATAGGGAAAAACCTAAAACTAATAGATAGAAGAAAATCGGTCTTTCCGTTTTATTAGTATTATTAATGCAACCGACTGCTTACTCAAGAAAAAAGATTATAATTTATAAACACCGGTTTTGAATGCAAACAAAACTAACCCAATACGCGATTTAATATTCAATTTATAAAAAAGCGATTCTCGATACCCATCTACTGTGCGAATTGTAACCTCCATTTCGTTTGCTATTTCTTTATATGTCTTTTCCGAACAGCAATAATTTAAAAAGGCAAGTTCACGCGAAGAAAGCTGACGCAATAACAACAGATCTTCATCTTTTTCGTCAGGGGAATAAGGAGTATTAAAATTCGATTGTCCAACTTTTAAGGGCAAAAGACTTTCAATAACAAGGTAATCATAATAGAAACCTTGTTGATGTACTTTCAAGAGCACTTGATGAAAATGATCGGGCGAAGCATCCTTAAATAAATAAGCGCAAGCGCCCGCATTAATCATGCTTTTTACCGTGCCGAGATCATTATTAATCGATAATGCCACCTTTCTTATCGTAGGGTACTTTTCTTCGAGCATTCTAGTAACTTGCACCCCATTCATTACGGGCATATTTACATCAATTAAAACGATATCAGGTTTTTGTTCGTTTACATTAAATAATTTGAAAAACGCTTCCCCATTAGGAGCCTCATATAAGATTTCGAAATCATTCAGATTATCAAGCAATAATCTTAATCCTTTTCGAACTAAATGATGATCATCAATAATAACAATTTTAATCTTCATGCCTCTTATTTATCCGGAAAAACCAAAGATACTTTTATTCCATTAGGTGCACGGTTTTCAATCAAAATTTTACCCTTCATTAATTCTGCCCGCTTTTTCATATTATTTATACCTATACCCGTACCGCCATTACTAGACAAATCAATTGTATTGATGCCCTTGCCGTCGTCCTCATAAACCAAATTTACAACATTTTCGACAATGGTAACCGTTAAAAAAATAGTTGAAGCTCCGGCGTATTTAATGGTATTACTAACACACTCTTGTATTATTCGGAAAGTGAATACTTCATTTGCTGGTGATTTAAATTTTAACTGCTCCGGAATATTCATTTGAAATGCAATGTTTCCGGAAAAAGAAAGTTTATCAAACAATCGGTTAACACCATCTTTAAATCCAACAATTGAAATGTACTCTTTATTAAGATTCTTCGAAATATTTCTGATTGAATTTAATGCAGATTGCACTGATTCGCGCGCCTCTATCAAAGCACGATTTCTATCGTCGCTCATATTTTTATCGAGCGCATTAATTTGCATAATTGAAAACACTAGTTGTTGCCCAACATCATCGTGTAAATCGCGGCTAAGTTCATTCATGGTGTTTTCTGCCACTTCCATTTTAGCAATGGAAACTTCGCTTTCAAGACGCGCATTTATCTGCATTATCTCGTTATCGTGTTTGATTCTTCGGTTACGACCTGTAAGCATCAAATTGAGCATTAACAGCACAACGATTAATATAAAAACGGTAATAATTACCAACAGAGAACTTATATCGCTATTCATTATTTTATTTTTCAGTTGCTAGTAATTGTGCTTTTTTTATTTGAGTATAAACAATGCCTATGGCAAACATTAAATGCCAAAAGGTGAACGAGCAATCGATTATATAAAAAAAGGCGTCGATCACCACATGTTTAATATAAATTGGAAAGGCGGCATAACAGGGTATAGTACACATTGCATCGATCATTGCAGGAAAGCAATACCAAAAAGCTAATAGATGAAATGGATTAATGCTTACATCTTCGAATAGTTGTTTCAAAAAGAAAAAGGCGAATACAGAATCTAACAAGTTAAATAATATGGTTGAATAGCTATCATTATAAACTATTCCCGCCATTGAAAGTCGAATAATTGAAAAGCAATTAACCGCAACAAATGAAATTAAAATCATTTTTTTAATCTTTGGATTGCTACTGTATTTATAATAAATATATCCCGGATATCCATACTGAATAAAATTTGTGAGATTATACCACCAACCATTATAGTGATGCTGCATCCACAATACTAAGCCTACTAATGAAACGATTGAACTAATCGTAAACCAAACTATAATATGTTTTTCTTGTAAATTAAATTTCTTTCGATAATATAGCAGAAGAATGATGATGATAATGTTCTCGAAAATAGTTGAATAATTGCTATAATAGTCATATACGTTCATAAATCCGGAGTGCGCTTCCGGCAAATATATTCACTTCTTTTCTTTATGAGCAAAATGGCGGACAAGGCTTATTGGCCTCCAAATACCTTCCGCTATATTCGCCAGCAACATACGGCGCAGCAGGATTAATTAGCGGAACTCCTGTTCTATCATAAATGCTTAAGATTACTGTATAGCCGATATAGTCTGTATTGTTTTCGCCAATTCCATATTGAGAATAGAATTTCGCAGCCAATTCTGAACTTAAATAGCCTTGTTCAATTTTAATAGAATAACCCGTAAATGTGGAAGGATTCGTTTCTATGAACCCAGGAATATTCGCTTGTAATAAAAGCAGCATATCTGTCCACTCCATAAATCGAGAGTCAATAGCAACAATTGATGCTTGATTTTGTCCGTCTATTAACACATTTGATTTATACTCTGCAAAGCATCGCATCGCCAATGGGCGTGAAGCAATTTCAGAAAAGCTGTTTTCGGGGCTGAGGTATGAGGTTTCTTCTAAAAGACAAAAGGCGGTTGATTCGGCGGCGGATGATGAAACCGATATTATTGGGAATACTAGTGAATAATCCATGATTCCCGGCCAAAAACGAATTCCATTCAATCTGTTGCAGTTGTACTCATAAAAATACCCTATCAGCTCTTCCACTTTTATTTTAGTTGAGCTATACAAAATAATATTGTCGCCAGTATTGGGATCTAATATACTCGTGTGTACTTCGCGTTCCATTAGCATCGGTTCGATGTCTGATTGCGGTAAGGGATATGACATTGGGTTTGATTTAATTGCCAAAGAAAACGCATTGTAACCTTTAAATCAACCCGTATTTTTCACGCCGGGATAAACACCCCCCTTAAAAGGGAAAAACACCCCCTTTGGGACACCGGGAAAAACACCCCCCTTAAACGGGAAAAATACCCCCTTTTTCTTGTTTTTTTACTCTGTTATTTGATTTCTACAAAGAGAACGACATCCCCATTCGTCTTGATGTGTTTATAAAAACCATTATTCGGAAATCAAACCCTTTTTGAACGGCCCTTTTCTTTTTTACTTGCCATAGTCCATGCTAACTATATTTTTCGTGAAAAGGCCCCGTTATTAATCGGGGCCTTTCATATTTAATGTCTTAGTTTAATTCTGGATCTATTGAATCATCGTCAATGTCATCGTCAGAATCCTTTTCAATGGGTTCATTAACCAAGTCCATTACCATTGATTGATAATTAACATGAAAAAAGCTGTTTAATTTTTCCCAGCCGAGGTCTTCAGGCCATTTTGATTTGTCGTCCGTCCATTCCATTAACAATAGCGAGAACCAGCCTTCGGCTCCTTCTTCCATCCATTCAAGCGCTTCATCTTCATCTTCAAATTCAGGAATTAAAAAAGACGATGCAGCATCATGTCCGCTCATATCATCCATTTGTAATTCGAATTCTTCTCCTAGTGCGTTAGCCCAATCTACACATGCTTGTTTTGGTGTAATGACTAGTAAATCGCGATTAATAATTTGCATAGTACTATTTTTAATATTGGTTAATAATTTGCCCTCGTTTAATTGGTGAAATTATTTAGTTTTTATTCTCCCAACAAATCATAACCTCAATTATTATCGTTTTATTATCAAAATGACTGTACACGCTCATTGAGAAAAATCATAGTTCACTGCTGCCGAACCAAATGCGACCGGATTCTTACTCCATACCTCAATCGAATTTCTGTGTTTTACAACAATGTAGTAATTCCCAGCGGGCAATATATTAGGGATGCTCGCTAATGCCTCTCCATTTTTTTTCAGATTGGCGTTTACGCTTAGCACTAATGAATACGGGTTAGTTGGCTGATGTAATTCAACCGTGACAGAATCACAAATTGTTGGATCCGCTGTAAGTCCATTGTTATACTCAACAGGCTGTAATACCTCGCTACCTAAATAAAAGCCCTGAATAAACAATCGAAGGGTAAGTATATTAAAGGTACAATTACTTGCCGTTACAGATTGAGATGTGCTAGGAATACAATCTACCCACACCGAATAATTTCCCGTAAGCTTTGCCTCAATGCTTTGCGTGTTTGCCCCGTTGCTCCAACTATAATTTGTTCCCGCACTAGCGGTTAAAGTAACAGAATCTCCCAAACAAAAAGTAGTAGCTCCCGAGGCGGTAATGGTTGGCACTAAAGAATATTTTAAAACAATATCATCGATTCTATATTGGCAAACTGTTCCATTTTGCTTCCATTGTAAGCGCAAGTTATTAGCGGACGGAATATTTCCAATTACCGTGATATATGTCCACGTTGAACTATTGCTGATTACGGGTACTATCAAATTAGTATAGGTTATTCCATCGGTGCTATATTGTACCAATAAAGTTGATCCATCATGTGAAGCAGGACTTCTAAATAATCCGAACGATAATTGAAGATTTGACCTACCTATAGTATTGATTCCGGAAATAATAAAATTTTTACCGACAGTACTTGTTAAGAAAACATTAGCGCCACCGCTGGCTCCTGTATAACCCGATGACGCACTTGTAACCCTAATATCTCCCGTTCCACTCATCGTAAATGAGGTGTTCTGAAATCCATTGTTAGTTTCGTGGGTTGATATTGCAGTGGTCGCCAAGACACTTCCTATGTTTTCTTGGAATAAAACCCCTGTCGTAGACGGGGAAATAGCCGTCACTACAACTGGAGCTGAGATAGCACTGCATCCATTTACATCTGTAACCGTAACCGTATAACTTCCTGCTGCATTAACAATAATTGATTGCGTAGTGCTGCCTTGCGACCATACATACGAAGCCCCTACCGAGGCTGTTAATTGCTGGGTGTTCCCATTACAAAGATTCACCGAACCTACGGGAGAAGTACTTGCTGTAAATCCTTGACTAACGGTAAGCGTAGCCGAAGTCATGGCGTTATTTAAATTATTAATATCGCCGCCAATCGTTGTTGAAGCATTAAAAGTATACGTGCCTGAAAAATTAAAATTATAAGCACTGGTAATAAGCACATCCATTGTGGAGTTAAATGCCAATGCTCCACTATTAATTTGTTGCGTAATCGTTTGTGTGCTGCCTGCTGGATTAGTAATATCAAGACTAATTGATACAGGATTGGAAGTAAAATTTTGTGTTATCGTCGAATAATTTTTTATTCGCACGGCGAGTGCTTTGTTTGATGTTGAACACGGTGTTACCATAGGAGCAATAAATGCTGTTGCACCTAAGTCAGCAAACGTATTCGAAAAAACAAATGTAGCAACAACAGGCAAGTGATCTGAACCAGCATGTAGCGCTTCGGCCACCGCTTGGCTTACTGCAGTATTTGGCAAATGATTGATAGAATCATTGTAATGATTACCATCGTTTCCAAAGGCGGTCATTGAATTAGAAAGGTAAGATATTCCATTTCCATCGGTTACTGCTTTTGAATATAGAATCAAGTCGAAGCGATCGTCTACCCCTCCAGTTGCTCCTCCTCCAAATGCCCGAACCCGAGTCGATTGAGTGTGATAGAAAGAATAGGTGCTATTATTCCATACACCAGTCATTCCATTAATAGGATCATAAAATTGACCTTCCTTTCCTGCCGTTATATGAAGCAACTTAACATACGCTGGTTCTGTGCTCGAATAAAAATTAAAATCTCCGCAAACAAAAAATTTCGAGCCAGTGGGTAATGCATTTGTAACTTTTCGTAAGCTATCCACCTCGGCCGATCGCAATGTTTCATTTGCAGCTCCAGAACTTGCTTTTAAATGGGCGGCATAAATTCTTAATGTGTCGCCTGTTGCAAGATATACTAGCTTAAACTCGCTTATATCTCTAAGTGCTGTACGAATGGGCGTGTTTGAAACAAACGAAAATAATGCGGTTTTAAAGAAGATAGAATTGTCGGTATCGGGTCCATCATTAAATACACCAGCCGAATATGTATTATTATTTACATTCATCACGCTATTCAAAAAAATATTTACTCCAAGTTGCGTGTTCATTTCTTCGGTAACTAAAATATCGGGCTGTGCGGCGGCAACAGAAATACGATAAGCCGGATTTCGAGTAGTAGTATCGGAAGCAAAAGAAGATCCGTTTGGATAATTCAACAAGTTATAAGCCATCAATTTTATCGATGATTGCGAATACCCCTTTACAAAAGTAAGGATCAAAATAAATAATATGCGACCTAGAAAGGACAACCGCTTTATCATGAATAAAAAATATCTTTTGCTTGCAATAGTTATTGTTATTTTGTTTGCAAATCTTACAGTCATGTTGCAATCTCAAAAAACGAATCTATTATTAAGGGTTTTTAAGTATATTTAATTTTATATTCCATTAACACACGAATCCGCCTTATTTATAAGGCATTTATTCAATGAACAACTGCCAAATCAACGTTTCAATCAACGCAAGTTAGGGTTTATTTTCAGTCCTTACAAGAAAAAAGTGGCGAATCTCGACATTGACGATTACTTATGCTTCCCTATATCAATCCCTTTAATTTTTCGATAAAGTTCAGTAGCGTATAAATCAGTCATTCCAGAAACCACATCCAGTACCTTTATAACCTTGCTGTAAGCAGAATCCTCCTCTTTAAACGGTCCATATTGATCGGGGATTAACTGCATTACTTTTGCTTCTGGCGCCGACCTGTTTTTTTTATTTTTTACAACGGCAGGAACCCATGTACTCAATAATTCACTCATCACATTAAACCCTGCTAATTCAATTTCAATTACTGTTGGATGATTATAAATTTTTTCGAGTGATATTTTTTCGATTTTCTTTAGTGCTTCGCAATTACCTTGAATCTCATCAATCAAGGTATTATTGTATTTTCCGGCAAGCATTTCGTCTAAGTGCAACAAATACACTTCTGCTGCTTTCATGATCAATGTATTAATTGCTCTACTGCGTAAATAACTTAGTTTTTCGTTCTCATCAAAAATCGCATTTACCACTTCATTAATTTCATTTAAATCATCTACATCACGTCCAATTTCAGAAATCATTCCAATAATGCTTTCAATCATTAACTCACGTGTAATAATCCCTAATCGGGCAGCATCTTCAAAATCAATAATGCGATAAGAAATATCGTCGGCCGCTTCTAACAAATACACAAATGGATGACGACAATATTGAAGCGGCGATTCCTTTTCTTTTATCAATCCGAACTCGTTTACGATCGCATCAAAAACGGCCCTCTCTGTTTGAAAAAATCCATATTTTTTGAGGTGCTTTTTACTCTTCTCTATACCTATTGATTCGCAAGGATATTTAAGAATAGTTGCTAGCGTTGTTAATGTTAAACGATATCCTCCTGGTAACCTTCCATTAAATTGATTTGTTAAAATTCGTAATGCATTGGCATTGCCTTCGAAGTGAGTAATGTCTTCCCATTCTGCTTCGTTAAATAAATTTTTATCAATGGCCCCACTTAAAAAATAATGGCTGATCGCTTTCTCTCCGCTATGCCCGAATGCCGGATTACCAATATCATGTGCAAGGCATCCTGCTGCGATCACCTCCGATAAATGATAATTATAAAATTCGCGCGCTTCGTCCGTTAACAACTCCTTGCGCTCTTTTAGAATCATTCCTCCCACCACTTTACCAAGCGATCTTCCTACAGAAGCCACCTCCAAAGAATGTGTAAGGCGGTTATGCACCAATGTGCTTCCTGGAAGAGGAAAAACTTGTGTTTTGTTTTGTAAACGTCGAAAAGGTGACGAGAAAATCAGTCGATCAAAATCGCGTTGGTACTCTGTGCGAATATCGTGGTTCGTACTGTTTTTCCCTGTTCGACGGGTAGTATATAGTTGGTTAAGATCCATCATAAGGCGCAGAATAATTCTCTGCGAAAATACCGTTTAAAGTGATGCGAAAGCATGTTTAAACAGCCATGCGTAGGGGCTCGCCTTCTGTTGCTCTCCACCAACTGCTCTCGTCTCAAAAGCAACGCAACCTTTACATATTATCCTCGTATACGTTGCTTCATCATTTGCAATTATGATTATTTTAAAATTCGGAGGAAGTTCGGTATCGACACCTCAACGCATTACAGATGTGGCCAACATCGTTCGTTCGTTAAAAACGAAAAACAAAGCTGCCGTCGTTTTTAGTGCCTTCGGGGGCGTAACCGACGACCTTATTCAAATGTCGCTGTTGGCTTCTCGCAGAAAAGACGATTATATCGACTTGTTTCATAAAATTCGTGCTCGACATGTTAACGCTGCTCAAGAGCTCGGTCTTAGAAAAGACAAAGCATTGCATGATTTCCTCGAGTCCACTTTTAATGAGCTCCACGACTTATTACATGGGGTTTATCTTGTAAAAGAATTATCGTCTCGCACGCTTGACTTTATTAGTGGACACGGCGAAGTGTTATCTGCGAAAATCATTAGTCATTATTTCAACAATGTAGGAATTGGATCAACTTTCGTAGATGCACGTCAGTTAGTATGCACCGATGAACGCTTTGGATCCGCTCGCGTTGATTTCAATACTACTAATCGCCGTATTGCCGATCATTTTAGAAAAATTAAAGGCGTTGGCGTAATCACAGGATTCGTTGGCGCCACGCAAAAGGGAGAAATGACCACTTTAGGTAGAGGCGGATCGGATTATTCAGCTTCTATTTTTGGGGCTGCATTAAAGGCTGAAGAAATACAAATCTGGACCGACGTTGATGGTGTTATGACAGCCGATCCACGTAAAGTCAAAAAGGCTTTCAGCGTTCCTTCAATGACCTATACCGAAGCAATGGAATTAAGTCATTTCGGCGCGAAAGTAATTCACCCACCAACAATTCAACCCGCACTTGATAAAGGAATTCCATTACGGATAAAAAACACATTCCGGCCTCATGTTCCAGGTACTTTTATTTCAGTAAAGCCTGGCGACACAAATTACATAATAAAAGGAATTTCATCGATTGATGATGTGAGTCTCTTAACAATGCAAGGTAGCGGAATGGTGGGCGTTGCGGGTATCTCGGCTCGTTTATTTGGCGCCTTATATCAATCAAAAGTAAATGTAATCTTAATAACGCAAGGATCATCAGAACATACCATCAGCTTTGCTGTAAAACCCGATGATGCTATTATTGCAGCAAATGCAATTGAAGACGTTTTCGCGCTAGAAATTAAAGCAAAAATGATTGAAAAAGTACGTGTCGAAAATGGACTTTCCATCGTTGCTGTTATCGGGGAGAATATGCGTAACCAACCAGGTGTTTCGGGAAGAATGTTCCAGTCACTTGGTAAAAACGGTATTAGCGTAGTGGCAACAGCTCAAGGATCAAGCGAGCTAAATATTTCAGTTGTCATTCCTAAGAAAGATTTGCCAAAAGCGCTTAACTCATTACATCAAGGATTCTTCCTTTCCGATGTAAAAACATTGAATGTATTCTTAGTTGGGGCAGGATTAATTGGAGGTACCTTATTAAAACAAATAGAAATGCACCGTGAATATTTAAAAACTTCGCGATCAATAGAAATTTGTGTGGCTGGAATTTGCAACAGTAAAAAAATGTTGTTTAACAATGAAGGTGTTTCTGTGAAAAAATGGAAAGATCAATTGATAAACGGCGATATTTCAGATATCCCTTCTTTTATTGCCAAAATGCAAACAATGAATCTACCTCAAAGTATATTGGTAGATTGCACAGGAGGTGATGTAGTTGCTTCTTTTTATGCAAAAATTCTCGATAGCAGTATTTCAATTGTTACTCCGAATAAAATTGCAAATTCGGGGACAATGGCAAACTATAAAAAGCTTCATGAAATTGTAAAAAAACGAAACGTAAGTTTTCTTTATGAAACCAATGTAGGCGCGGGATTACCTGTTATTAACACGCTCAAAGATTTGTTAACAAGCGGCGATCGTATACTTCGTATTGAAGCGGTTTTATCAGGAACTTTATCATTTATCTTTAACACATTCGACGGTTCGATTTCGTTTAGTGAAATAGTGAAAGAAGCACAAACAAGAGGATACACCGAACCAGATCCTCGTGTAGACCTTAGCGGATTAGATGTTGCTCGTAAGTTGTTAATATTGGCTCGCGAAACAGGAATCGAAATCGAATTAAAAGATATTAAGATCGAGCAAATACTTCCTCCTGCTTGCGTTAAAGCAAAAACAGTAACTGAATTCTTTTCTGCGCTAAAAACGAATAACGATGTATTTAGTAAACGGGCGATGAATGCAAATGCAAAAAACAAGAAACTTCGTTTCATTGCTAAATTAGAAAATGGAAAAGCGTCTATCAGTTTACAAGAAGTAGATAGCTCGCATCCGTTTTATAACTTATCGGGTAGCGATAATATAATTTCATTCACAACCGAACGATATCATGATCGTCCATTAGTGGTAAAAGGCCCTGGAGCAGGGGCTGAGGTAACTGCTGCAGGCGTATTTGCAGAAATTATAAGTTTAAGTCGTTATTTCGAATAAAATGATAGAGAAAAAGAAAGGTATTACCGTTTTCGCTCCTGCAACAGTAGCTAATATTGCTTGCGGGTTTGATGTATTCGGTATGGCGATAGATCATATTGGAGATGAGGTAACAATAATTCCAAATAAAAAAAACATTTTACAAATAAAATCAATTATTGGAGATCATAAAAAACTGACGAAAGATGTGCAAGAGAATATTGTGGCCATTTCAATTCAAGCTTTATTAGATGCCTTAAAAAGCAATCAAGGGTTTGATATTTATTTGAAGAAAAAAATGCCGTTAAGCAGCGGTTTAGGATCAAGTGCCGCTAGTTCGGTAGCAGGATTATTCGCAGCAAACGAGTTCTTCGGAAAGCCGTTTTCGCGCGCAGAATTGGTTCCTTTTGCAATGGAGGGCGAGCGAATAGCATGCGGAACAGCACATGCCGATAACGTAGCGCCTTCTTTAATGGGAGGCATCGTTCTTTGCAGAAATGTAAGTCCTGTAGAAGTAATTGCCTTGCCAGTTCCTTCTCTATTATATGCAGTTGTAATTCACCCTCATTACGAATTAAAAACTAGCGACTCGCGTAAGGCCTTACCTAAAAAAATTAGCATTAAAACCGCATCTTATCAATGGGCGAATACTGCAGGGTTCGTTCATGCATTACATACTAACAACATGGATTTATTAGGACGATGCGTAACAGATCATGTGGCAGAGCCTTTTCGTAGTAAGCTCATTCCGCTTTTTGATGAAGTTAAATTAGCTGCGCTACATTCAGGGGCGCTAGCGTGCAGTATTAGTGGATCGGGACCTTCGATTTTTGCTTTAACAAAAGGAGCTGCAAATGCAAAAAAAATTGCAGAAGCAATGAAATCCGTGTATAAAAAATCAGAAATGGGGGCCGATGTTTATATCTCAAAAATAAATAGCAAAGGTGCTAAAAAAATAAAATAAAATATGCGATTTTATTCCACTAATAGTCCGTTATCATTTACTTCTTTAGCAGATGCAATTATGAAAAGTCTTCCTGAAGATAACGGATTATTTATGCCGGAAACCATCCCGGCTTTATCTCCTGAATTCTTCGAGAATATTGAACGTTCTTCGTTTTCTGAAATAGCATTTGAAGTAGCAAAACAATATTTATCACCTGATTTATCATTAAAAGAAATTCGTGAAATAACAGATGATGCTATAAATTTTCCCGTGCCGCTAGTAGAATTAGAAAAGGGTACTTTTATGCTCGAATTATTTCATGGACCTACCCTTGCCTTTAAAGATGTTGGCGCTCGATTTATGTCGAGGACAATGGCATTATTAAATAAAAATCAATCGAAGAAGTTAACAATTCTTGTTGCTACTTCGGGAGATACGGGTAGTGCAGTTGCTAATGGGTTTTACAAAGTTGAAGGAATTGAAGTTATCATTCTTTACCCTTCGGGAAAAGTTAGTCCGTTGCAAGAAAAACAGCTCACTACACTTGGGGGAAACATAACAGCATTAGAAATTAAAGGAACCTTCGATGATTGTCAACGAATGGTGAAGCTGGCTTTCCTAGATACATCGCTCCGTGAAAAATACCGACTAAGCTCTGCTAACAGTATTAATATTGCGCGCTTAATTCCTCAAAGTTTTTATTATTTCGATGCCTTTCGTCAATTAAAAGATAAGTCCGCGCCCGTATATTTCTCTGTCCCAAGTGGTAACTTCGGAAATTTAACCGCTGGATTATTAGCGAAACGGATGGGCCTTCCTATTGCAGCATTTATTGCCTCTACCAATGAAAATAATAGTGTTCCTCGTTATTTGAACTCAGGAGAATACGAACCAACCCATACCATAGCAACTATATCGAATGCAATGGATGTTGGGGCTCCGAGCAACTTTGCTAGAATGAATCATCTTTATCACGAGTCAGTAGATGAAATGCGAAGCGATATTACAGGATATTACTTTAGTGATACTGATACGAGGTCAGAAATGATAAATACGTATAGTCGTTACCGTTATATGCTCGATCCACATGCCGCTGTTGGATTACTAGGATGGAAGGAATTTAAAAAGTCGGCTCCAGATCATGCGCAAGGAATTGTTCTTGAAACGGCGCATCCTACTAAATTTATTGACGTAGTTAAAGAAACATTAAACATTGAACCTGAAATTCCGAAAGCATTAGCAGATTTAATTACTCTTGAAAAGAAAAGCGTATTGATGGGTCCAGAATATGAAGGGTTGAAGTCATTCTTAATGAGTCGTTGATTTCAAATTGTAGCGTACCTCGGCTCTCGATAATAATATTGTCAATAAGTATTCATCAACAAATAGCTGAATAGAAAAGCCCGATCAAATCTAATTGATCGGACTTTGTTTAATTATTACAAATAGGAATTGAGGATTTTAACCCAAATTTTTCTCACAACGAAGTATGCGCCGCTTCTCTTGGAGTTTCGAATAGTTGATTTGCGCGGTGTAAAAAAAGCAAGAGAAAAAATTAAAAACCCTCTGTTATCAAACGTAACAGAGGGTTAATTTTTTCACATCGATGTATGCATTATCTTCGATTTTTCTTTTTTACTTCCTTCGCAAAACCGCGAGGCTTCGATTTTTTTTCAGCGCTGCTTCTGCTATTGCCTCCTTGCGAACGAGATCCTTTATCAAAACGGATTCCGATATCATCTTCTAATACAAAGTCGATTTGCTTTTTGAGAAGATCGGCCGATTTTAATTTAACACGTAGTGTATCTCCAAGCTGGTAGCGTTTTTTGTTGCGATGTCCTACTAGGCAATAAGCTACTTCATCAAGTTCATAAAAATCATCCTTAAGGTCTCTAACACGAATTAACCCCTCGCATTTACTATGGATAAGTTCAACATAAATTCCCCATTCGGTAACACCCGAAATCATTCCGTCAAAAACCTCTCCTTCTCTTCCCATCAAATATTGAGCTTGTTTGAACTTAATCGACGCACGCTCTGCTTCAGATGCTTTAATTTCCATCTCCGTGCTATGTTTACATTGCTCTTCGATATCTGCTGCATCGGCAGGTTTGCCTTCTTTCAAGTAGTAATCTAATAGTCGATGTACCATCACATCAGGATATCTTCTTATGGGTGATGTGAAGTGCGTATAATAATCGAAAGCCAATCCATAGTGACCTATATTATCGGTTGTATAAACCGCTTTCGCCATTGTGCGAATTGCAAGTTGCTCTAAAACATTTTGCTCTCTCGAACCTTTTATGTCTTTCATGAGCTTATTAATTGAGTGCGCTACTTCTCTATCTGTTCTTGTATTAATTTTATGCCCGAAGCGAGCAGCAAATAACGCAAACTTATCTAGTTTCTCTCCCGAAGGCGAATCATGTATTCTATAAACAAAAGGATGTTCTTTTCCTGTTTTTTCGTGTAGCTTTTTCCCAACAAACTCAGCTACCTTACGATTTGCTAAAAGCATAAATTCTTCAATCAATTTGTTGCTGTCTTTGTTTTCTTTTAAATAAACATCAACGGGCATTCCGTTTTCATCGAGACGGAATTTTACTTCTACTTTTTCGAAGGTAATCGCTCCGTTTTTAAATCTTTCTTTACGCATTTTTAAAGCCAACTCTTGCATAGCAAGAATTTCTTTCTCTAATGGGCCCTTGCCTGTTTCAATAACAGCTTGCGCTTCTTCGTACGTAAATCTTTTTTGTGAATGAATCACCGTTCTTCCAAACCACTCGGCAACAACTTGTGCTTCGTCATTCATTTCGAATACGGCAGAGTACGTGAGTTTGTCTTCTCCCGGACGCAATGAACAAACATTATTACTTAGCTTTTCGGGCAACATCGGAATTACGCGATCTACTAAATAAATTGACGTTGCGCGATCAAATCCTTCGGTATCGAGGGGTGAACCAGGATGTACATAATGTGATACATCGGCAATATGTACTCCAATTTCCATATGTCCATTCGGTAACCATTGAATCGATAATGCATCATCAAAATCTTTTGCATCGGCCGGATCAATAGTAAACGTGGTAATTTTTCTGAAGTCGCGACGTTTCTTAATTTCTTTTGAAGGAATATCGAACGGAATAGCGGCGGCTTCTTTCTCTACTTCCGTAGGGAAATGTAATGGAAAACCAAACTCTACCAAAATAGCATCCATTTCAGTGTCGTTGTCTCCGGGTTTACCTAATACTTTTACGATTTCTCCTTGTGGATTTTTTGCATCGGGCAACCATTCAATAATTTTTGCAACCGCTTTTTGTCCGTTAACAGCGCCATTTAGTTTTGATAGTGGAATAAAAATATCAACTCCGCCACCCCTATAATTTTCACTACTTAAAAAAGCAAATCGCTCGCTCACTTGTACAATGCCCGCAAATTCATTTCTTGCTCTTTCAATAACTTCTACCACTTCACCATCGTTGCGCTGACCTTTTTTCTTAGCATATAAACTCACTTTAACGATGTCGCCTTTTAACGCATTTAGTGTGCTTCCTTTTGCAATAAAAATATCTTCTTCAAAGTTTTCGTTGATTACATATGCATTGCCACTTGACGTAATATCGATTTTTCCAGTAACAAAATTCTCGGTTGGAAATAAACGGTATTTACCGCGAGAACCATCTTCAAGCTCTCCTGAAAACGACATCGCGTCCAGCTCTTCCATCACGATTACTTTCAATTCATCTTCCGAAACTTCTTCGATAAAAAGCGATGCGGCTTCATTAAAAGGGTCTTGTGTTACTTTTTTGAGTACTTGTTTATAGTTAAACCACTTACTCGGGTGTTCTTTAAAAACAGTAAGCATCGCCTGTTTAATTAATGGGCGGAAATCTGTTACTGAGGGCTTTTTCTTCGCCATGTTAAAATTGATTATTAATTGTTTTTTACTTTTCGAAAAGTGTTTTACGAATGTAGCGGTTATTTATTCCGTTTTATTCTATGTGTTTGTAAAGAAATCATCGGTTAAATGTTAACAAATGTTTCTAAAAAATAAAGGCGGACCATCTAGATCCGCCTACTATTATTCTTCTATGATTACTACTGCTTTTCCTAACTGACCATTTACCGGAGGATTGTATTTAGTGACGGCCACCTTACTCTTTAATACTTCTGGGTATGCCGCTTTTACTCTCTTCATAATCCTTCCCGCAACATGTTCAATCAGTTTGCTTCGGATTGCCATCTCTTCTCTTACGAGATCATGCAATACCACATAATCGGCAGTATCTCCCAGCTCATCGCTGTTTAGCGCTTTGGTGAAGTCCATTTCTAATTCAAGATCAACGGAGAATCGTTGCCCGATTTTTCCTTCTTCTTCCATGCATCCATGATACGCGTAGCATTCAATATCGTTGATGAGTATTTTCATTAGTCTTTCTTCTGTTCTTTCGCCCAAGCATCTTTAAGCGTTACGGTACGGTTGAAAACAAGATGATCAGTTGTTGAATCAATATCTGGACAGAAATATCCTTTGCGAATAAACTGGAATAAATCGCCAGGCTTCGCCCCTTTTAAGGATGGCTCTACAAATGCATTATTAATCACATGTAAACTATCTGCATTGATGTATTCTTTAAAATCTCCTTCTTCACTAGATGGATCTTCTACTTTAAACAATCGATCGTACAATCGAACTTCTGCAGTAATTGCATGCGGTATGCTTATCCAATGAATTGTTCCTTTTACATTTATTCCGCTGTTATCGCTTCCGCTTTTACTCTCAGGAATATAACTGCAGTGTATTTCCGTAATATTTCCTTCTGCATCTTTTTTAAAATCTTCACATTTAATAATATAGGCATGTTTCAAACGAACCAAAAGCCCCGGGCCTAGTCTGAAGAATTTTTTTGGTGCATTTTCCATAAAATCTTCGCGCTCTATCCATAGCTCTCTGCTGAATGGTAATTCACGTGTTCCTCCATGATCTTCTGCCTCCGGATTGTTTTCTCCTGTTAAGATTTCTGTTTGTCCTTCAGGATAATTGGTGATAATTAATTTCACAGGATCTAAAACAGCCATCACACGGTTAGCGCGTTTGTTTAAATCTTCACGCACACAAAATTCCAGAAAACCTACATCAATAATATTTTCACGTCGTGCTACTCCTACGCGTGTGGCAAAATTACGAATGCTTTCTGGTGTAAATCCTCTTCTTCTATAAGCACTAATCGTGGGCATGCGAGGATCATCCCATCCACTAACATGCTTTTCGTTTACTAGCTGTAAAAGCTTACGCTTACTCATTACCGTATAGGTAAGGTTGAGACGCGCAAATTCGTATTGTTTACTAGGAAAAATGGTTAGCTGATTAATAAACCATTCGTATAATGGTTTGTGTACTTCGAACTCAAGCGTACAAATAGAATGTGTTATTTTCTCGATAGAATCACTCTGCCCGTGCGCAAAATCATACATCGGATAGATGCACCATTTATCTCCTGTGCGGTGATGGTGAGCGTGCTTAATGCGGTAGATGATGGGATCGCGCATGTGCATGTTTGGCGACGTCATATCTATTTTTGCACGAAGTACTTTTTCTCCATCTTTAAATTCACCGTTTTTCATGCGAGTGAAAAGATCAAGGTTTTCGGCAACGCTGCGCTCTCTAAATGGACTCGACTTACCGGCTTCGGTAGGTGTTCCTTTTAAAGCAGCGATTTGTTCTGCTGTACTGTCATCAACATAGGCTAGCCCTTTATTAATGAGTGTAACTGCAAAATCATAAATTTGATCGAAATAATCAGAAGCATAATAAACATTCGCCCACTCAAAACCCAACCATTTTACGTCGGCTTTAATGCTATCTACATATTCTGTTTCTTCCTTCTCCGGATTGGTGTCGTCGAAACGAAGATTGGTTTGTCCATTGAATTGTTGAGCTAAACCGAAGTTTACGCAAATTGATTTGGCATGCCCAATATGGAGATAACCATTTGGCTCGGGAGGGAATCGCGTTAATACTCTTCCACCGTGTTTTCCATTCTTTACGTCTTCCTCAATAATTTCTTCTAAGAAATTCGGTCCTTTTTCTGTGCTCATAACTCGTTAACTAAGATCTTCTAATTGAAATGCAAAAATACAATATGTTTCGGTCTATAATGGCTTTTTTGAGCCTATTTGATGGCATTCAACAATGATTTTGGTGGGCTATTTGCGTTTAGTGAAAAGAGTACTGAAGACGAAGAAACCAAAATTTGTCTTCTATTTATTCAATGCCGCTCTTCCCGCTCCAATTCTCTTGTTTACTTCTTCATTACCCAGAAGTGCAATCATGCCGAATAAATCAAGGCCACTACCTTGACCGCTCAATAATACGCGGAACATTTGTAATACATCTCCCGGTTTTAATTCTTGCTGCGCAGCAAGTTGTTCGAAGGCAAGCTTTGCGTTCTCTGCTGTGAAATCACTTACAGTATTTAATTGTGCTGGTAGTGCGGCAAAGAATGTTTTTGCTTTATCGTTCCATCTTTTAGCAACTACTTTTTCATCGTATGTTGTTGGCGATTCGAACAAACAAGTGCTCATGCCGATCATCTCATGTTCAAAATAAATACGGTCTTTTACTAATCGAGCTGCCGCTGTAGCAAACGGCATAGTTGCACGGGCATCGTCATTCCCTAATTTCTGTTTCATTTGTAGAACAAACTTTTCTGCAAGCAATTCTTCTGGCTGTTGACGAAGATATTGTTCATTAAACCACTTTGCTTTATCGGGATCGAAGCGTGCTCCTGCTTTATGTACTCTTTCGAATGAAAAAGCTTTTATTAATTCATCCATCGAGAATATTTCTTGCTCTGTTCCTGGATTCCATCCCAGAAATGCAAGCATATTCACAAAGGCATCCTTATAATAACCTTTCTCTCTATACCCAGATGAAATTTCTCCCGATGCAGGGTCTTTCCATTCGAGAGGGAACACCGGAAATCCTAAACGATCTCCGTCGCGCTTACTTAGCTTACCATTGCCTTCCGGCTTTAGTAGTAAGGGTAAGTGTGCATATTGAGGCATTTTATCGGCAAGGCCGAGATATTGATAAATTAAAATATGTGCTGGCGCAGATGGCAACCATTCTTCACCTCTGATAGCATGTGTAATTTCCATCATGATATCATCAACGATGTGCGCGAGGTGATAAGTGGGCATACCATCTGCTTTAATCATCACCTTATCATCTACAAGATTACTATCGAACGACACATCGCCGCGTACCATATCTGTAAAAGAAACAGTGGTTCCAGGTTCTACTTTTAAGCGAATCACATAGGCGTCGCCGTTAGCCATTCTCTTCGCCGTTTCTTCTGCAGAAAGTGTTAAAGAGTTGGTCATTGAAAGGCGGGAATGATTGTCATATTGCCAATTATGATTTCCAGCCGCTTCTGCTTCTTTGCGTATAGCCTCTAACTCAGCTGTTGAATCAAAAGCAATGTATGCATGACCAGTATTTATCAAATGATCGGCATATTGGCGGTAGTATCCTTTCTCTTTACGTTCACTTTGACGGTAAGGCATGTGAGGCCCACCGAAACCAACTCCTTCATCGGGAATAATTCCGCACCAAGTAAGGGCTTCAATGATATACTCCTCGGCGCCCGGCACATAACGGTTTTGGTCGGTATCTTCGATACGCAAAATAAATTGTCCATTATGCTGTTTAGCAAACAGATAGGCATATAAAGCTGTTCTTACTCCACCCATATGGAGCGGGCCTGTAGGGCTTGGGGCAAATCGGGTCCTTACGGAAGTCATTGTTTCACTGATTTTATGAGAGGACAAAGATAGTGGTTAGAATAGAATATATTCTTTGTCGATAAATTTCGAAAACACATAAAAAAAGAGCGGTTGTCCGCTCTTTAAAATTATTGTTTTACTACTCTTTTCACAAAAATTCCGTCCGGGCTTTTCACTTTCAATAAGTACATTCCACTTGGCAATTCCTGCGTATTAAGTATGACCGTTCCGGATTGTATTTGTTGAGAAAGTATCAACTCTCCTATAAGTGAAACTACATCAATGTTTCCTGAGTGTATTTGCCCAAGATTAATTTTTAGTTCTTTGGAGAATGGATTTGGAGAAACTTGAATGTCTTGTTCGTTTAATTCATGAATACTTGTTAACGTTATTGGGTAGCAAGCAGAAGTATCAGCACATGTGCCATAACTAACAACAACTTTATAATCTCCTGAGTAAGTCGGGTAGAACACTTGATTTGATGCCCCCGGTATAATTACACCATTAGCACAGTCAATCCATTGATATATTGCATTTGGTAAATTACAAAATAATGTATCGGCGCTTTGATTTATCGAGGCTTGAATTGCGTTACAGTCAATAACCGTATTTGCTGTAGTATTTGTAATTACAGGAGGATTAAAATCAAAGAAAATATTTGCCGTATTGTTAATTTCTGATCCTAAGATCAAGCTATCTTTTGCTCTGATTTTATATTGTACATAGCCATGGCTAGCCGGCTCATTTGCATTACTGTCGGGAAGATTAATATTAGGGAAATCAAATGTTAAGACACCTCCATTTGTTAATTGAACTGTTGGTTCATGGCTGTATGAAAGAATTGAAAAAGTAGACCAATCAACTAGTTGACTTAGGGTATCTGTGATGTATATATTTTGAGCGGACGCTGTGCCGGTATTTTGAAACCGTACTAAATAGGTTAGCCATCGATCGCTGTTAATTTCCATTATTCCAACCGGAGATACTGACTTATCATTTGGATCAAAACTTCCGACCACTGTAAAGCAATTAGAAATTTGATTGTTTAACAAATTACTTTCTACTATTCCAGCATTGAGCGATGCAGAAAAACATATTTGACTGCCAAGTTGAGCGGTGCTGTCTACTTGAATAAAAAAATTGAAAGATGTATTGTATTGTGTCGCTCCGAAATCGGCGATATTGTAAATTATTGTATCCCCATTTATACTATTGGGAACAATACTTCCCGATGAAGCGCCTGCAAAATGTGCCGGACCGTTTATTGCTATTTGAACAATTCCTCCAACTCCACTACCACAATTCGCTCCAAATGTAGAAGTGAAATTACCGGCTGCAGTTTTCACTTCATTCATAAACCCTGGGCGTGGTGGAGAAGAAATGATGCTCCAAACTCCATAATCATCATTATTACAGTTTAATCCGAAGTTTTGATTATAAAAAAGAGAGTCTGTTGCAGTAATGGTATCGAGATATGAATTCTGTCCAAGACAACTAAATTGAAAAACAGAGTATGCTGTATCTAACCCTACTTGATACTCGCCAAGGCTATCTAACTTAAATGAATACATACCATTGGTGCCGGTATAGGTTTCTTTTAAAAAGATATTGTTTTTAAGTAGTCTAATTCGTTGATTCGAAACACCTGTTTCAGAAACATCATATGTGCAATTAATGTTTGAGTCGAAATAAACTTTTCCGCTGATATTCCAATTTATTGAGCAATTGTTTGTGTTATTTACACTACAAAGCGGAAATGTTGACTCATCGGGTACTGAAGTAAACACCACATTTGCATAATTGGGAATACATGTTATTGATGTGTTATTAAAATATAAGAAGTTTACCATTGAAATTACAGGCAAACAGGACAATGCCGGATTATCATTCACCGATAATGAATTTAAAGAATCCGGTATTGAATGAATTGTTGTTAACTGATTGAATGAAAAATCTACATCAGGAAACGTGTTAGGAAGATCGGGGATTTCCGAAATTTGATTGTGATCGCAAATAATTTGTGAGAGCTTGGCTGGAAACGATGGAACAGAAGTTAATTGATTGCTATTACAACGTAAGTCTGTTAGAGAGTCCGGAATTGAAGCTAATGAGGTTAATTGGTTATATGAACAATTTAAAAAAGTTAATTCATTGGGTAAAGCGGGCAGGCTTGTTAACGAATTATTATTGCAACTTAAAACCACCATGTGTTGTGGTAAGGTAGGGAGTAAAGAAATATTATTTCCGACACAACTAAAATTAGTTAATGCTGATGGGAGAAAATCAATATTGCTTATTTGATTGTAATCGCAATTAAAAAATTTTATTGAGTCGGGAAGGGTCGTAATATGTTGAATTAAATTTGCGCTACAGTCTAATTGTTTTAATCCATTAGGGAGAATTGGTAGCGAGTCTATAAAATTATTTCCACACCATAAATATTTTAAAGTCGAAGGAAAATTAGGAAGGTGGGATAGGTTATTGTAGTTACAAGAAAAATTTTCAAGATTACTGAAGACTTCTATTCCCGTTAAATCTGAAATGTTATGACCTGTAACCCCAAATGCTGTTATGCTTTGTAAAACAGGGCAGCTTGCATCTATTGAGTCACCCGACATACAACTTGGGTAATTCGTTGTTAAGAACGACCTGAATGCCGTGTCAGGAATAAATACCATTTGAGAATGAACTTTATTCGCGCTCAATATAAATAGTGTTGTCAGTAAAATATTAATTGCTCTTTTCATAAAATGATTTTTATTCACAGTAAAAGGTTGGTTTCAACCAAATGTTTCACAAATGTGAAAAAGCTCTTTCGACTTGCTTTTTTTAGTATACTTCTTCAAAACTACTATTTATTATCTAAGATTTGTCATTTTTTAATAAATCCGCCCTTAAAGAGGAAGATCGGATTTGTTTGTGCCTTGTTGTTTCTTTTTAAAATTCCTACCTTAATTCTCCCAAACACCGGAAAGGAATAAAAGCGATTATGATGCTGAGTTGTGATTTGATTTCATCTTGTATCTTTGAATTATTGAAAACAACTACAATTCAGTATACCCGTCTTCGTTTTCTGTTGTGATTTGATTTCATCTTGTATCTTTGAATTATTGAAAACAACTTTAGGAATTGTGTTAACGTTTGTAGTCAAGTTGTGATTTGATTTCATCTTGTATCTTTGAATTATTGAAAACAACGTTAAAATCATTTGATGTTATAAACAATGTGTTGTGAT
>CAIRUC010000126.1 GCA_903881665.1 uncultured Bacteroidota bacterium
CAGCTGCAGTGCAGAGTAGCTATGTTTGGACGGGATAAGTGCTGAAAGCATCTAAGTACGAAACCCGCCTCAAGATTAGACTTCTTTTAAGGGTCGTGGAAGACTACCACGTTGATAGGCTATAGGTGTAAAGGCAGTAATGTCAAAGCCAAGTAGTACTAATTGCCCGTAAACTTTTTGATCAATCAATTACTCAAGTGTATTTTCTTTCAATCCCTGTCTACTTCTTCTTTATGAAGTTGTTAAAATATTATGGTGATTATAGCATCGGTGTCCACCTCTTCCCATTCCGAACAGAGAAGTTAAGCCCGATTGCGCAAATGGTACTAGAGTAACATCTGGGAGAGTATGTCGTCGCCATATCTTTGAAAATGCCCCGCTTGTCGGGGCATTTTCTTTTTATATACTTTCGTGTCATTGCTGGTTGTTATTCTTGCTATTAAATAAGCGCATGTTGAAGGTTTTGTTTAAGTCATTAGTTTTGTTGGCTATCTTTATTTTTTCTGATATAGCTATGGCATCCTGCTTTCCTCTTTCTCCAGCAGATTCTTCTTTTTTTAAACCCGATCAATATCGTTCAATTGCTAATATTCATGCTTTTGGGCAATATGATAATGTGTGTTCCCGTTTTAACTTTTCTAAGAGTCCTCAAATTGCTAATTTTGATTTCGGTCTCCCTTCACGCCTTAATTCTTTTTACCCGTTGTCTCATGCGAATGAACTTAAAGATTCTTTGAAAGCCGTTTCTAAATTGTTTTTTATGCTGGGTTCTAAACGTGAACAAATTCTATTACTTGATCATGTGCAGCGTTTGTCTATAGGTTCTCGATTATTTGTTGGTTACCATAATCTAGTGTCTGAGGGGTTTTATAAAAACTCTTTTGCGCGTAGTAAAAACTTTATTATAGGTGCAGATAATTATTCTCGTGTTTTTGATTGTTATTTTTCTTTAACAATGCATAAAGGTGAATTTAATGAGTTTGGTGGTATAAGTGATTCTGCTAATATAGTAGGGATGTCTAAAAGCGAATTGGCACAATTAAGTGTATTTCTTTCAAGTGATAAAAGATTAAACAAGGAGTCTATTGCATCTTATCGACAGAGGATTCTTGTTTATGGCGGTAATTACGATTCTTCTAATTTTAAATTGAATTTAAATTCATCTTTTGATATTTTCGTGTCTAAATCTTCTTACACTGGAGAAGGATCGTCTTTGTTTTATAATAATGTTTTTCTCGATTCTTCTATTACAGTTGATACATTAGGTTATAAAGGGTATAAAGCTTCTTCCGATCTTTCTTTTAGTTTCAATGGAGCGTCTTTATTCGTTGGTTCACGTTTTCTTTCAGTAGATACCCGCATAATGAATATGCGTTCTGGTTTTATGGATGTAATCCCGTTCATTGGTTCTTCTTTTAAGCACGATTCATTGTCAATAGCATTTGAGTATTCTCATGTAGTATCAAATAGTTATAGAAATAACATGACAGAATTATCTTTTTTAGGCAGTAAAGCTTTCAACTCATCAATTGTTAATTCCTTTATTTTGGGATTATCTTCTTCTTCTCTACCCGCTCCTTTCTTATTTTATAACTACACATCAAATCATTATGCTTGGGAAAACTCTTTCACCACTTTTACGAATTTTAATAGGGCTTTCGGTACTATTAATATACTTGGTAATTCCGTTCTGCTTTCCGCAAATTTGCTAGCATTTAAGAATCGATATTTTTTGAATGAATTTAGCGTTCCAGTAATGTCTAATGCCCATGAATCTACTTTTACTGCTTCTGTAGAATTAAATCAGGATTGCGGCGAGTTTTATATTTCGGGTATTTTTTTGGTTAATTCGTCAAATAGTGCTTCTTTGCCTGTTCCTGATTGGCAATCAGAGCTTCGCCTTTCTTGGCGGCATTCATTCTTTAATTCAGCATTAAAAGCAGAAGTAGGGTTGAGTGGGGTGTATACCGATTCTTGGCTAGCTCCTGCTTACAATCCTGCTTTAGGTAGTTTTTATTTGCAAAACAATTTTAAGTCGGAGGGCTTTCCTGTATTAAATGCATTCGCTAATATGGGAATTTCTTCAGCTACCGTTTTCTTGAAAATGGAGCGACTTAATTATGGATTTTCTGATATAGCTTATTATTTGCATCCCGGTTATTCTGCCCCCCCTAACACACTTAAATTTGGTGTTTTGTGGAATTTAAAAAACTGATAATGTAATGTTATTGTGATTTGTTTACTTGCAATTCAGAATTGTTTTTTGTTACTTGTCATCCATATATTATTGTATGAAAGCTGTATTATCATTCTTGGTAGGGTTGACGACTCTTTCTTTGTCTAATTCTGCATTCTCACAGTTAAATTTAAATAGAGTTAAAATTGTTAATGATCCAGCTTTAGCTACTCCTGCTATTTTGCTTTTTGATAATAACAAAACAACTGAAACTGATGCTGAATTGTTCGGACTAGTAAATGCTGAATTTCCCGATTGCCATTTTACTTTGGTTAATAGCGTTAGTGATGACATAGGATTTACACATGCTCGTTATAAAGAGTTTTATAAGGGTGTTGAAGTGGTTGACGGCGATTATATTATCCATCGTAACGGAGGCTACGCTAGATCAATGAACGGTAAATTTTATCCGGTGTACGGTAGTTCTGTAATTCCAAATTTTAGTGAGTCAAAAGCTATTTCTATTGCATTGCGCAACATTAATGCGGAAAAGTATAAATGGCAAATGCCTCAAGAGGAACAGTGGCTAAAAGATGTAAAGAATAATCAAATGGCTACTTGGTTTCCTGCCGGTTCTCTAGTAATAATTCCTGATTTGTTCTTGGAGAAGAATGGGGTTAACATGTTGCCTTCAGGTAAAATAAAGAAGTCTCATGGGTATAAATTGGCTTGGAAGTTTGATGTGTATGCCGATAGTCCCTTGGGTCGCTATATAATTTATATTGATGCAAATTCAGGAAACGTTCTTTTTAAGGAAAACAGAATTTGTACTTCTTCTGTTATTGGTACCGCTGTGACGAAGTATTCCGGAACTAAACAAATAATTACTGATAGCGTATCTGCTGGCGTGTATAATCTTCGTGATATGACTCGTGGTGCCGGTGTGATTACATACAATCTTGCAAAAGGAACAAATTATGGTACTGCAACTATTTTTGCGGATGCCGATAATTATTGGAATACAACAACTAATCAAGATGATGCGGCGAATGATGCGCATTTTGGTGCCGAAAAAACATATGATTATTATTTGAATATTCATGGTAGAAATTCCTACGATAATGCAGGTAGCAATTTGCTGTCCTATGTGCATTATTCAAATAATTATAATAATGCATATTGGGACGGTGTTCGAATGACTTACGGTGACGGAAATGGTACTACTTTTTCGCCTTTAACCGAGCTTGATATTTGTGGACACGAATTAACGCATGGCGTCACAGAATATTCTTCCAACTTAACGTATTCGTATGAGTCGGGGGCATTAAATGAAGCGTTTAGTGATATTTTCGGTGTTACTATCGACTTTTATGCAAATGGCAATAATGCTGATTGGTTAATTGGTAACAAGTCGTATACTCCGGCAACTCCTAATGATGCCCTTCGTTACATGAATAATCCCAATGTGGGAGCACAGCCTGATACTTATAAAGGTACAAGCTGGTATAGTGGCACAGCTGATAACGGCGGTGTGCATACGAATTCAGGGGTTCTAAATTATTGGTATTATTTACTAAGTGTTGGTGGTTCCGGATCAAACGATAAAGGTTTTGCTTTTAATGTTGCAGGAATCGGAATTAATAAGGCTCGTATGATTGCTTATCGCACCAATTCATATTATTTAACTGCAGGTTCTCAGTATGCTGATGCTGCTGCGTTTTCTATTCAAGCGGCAACTGATATTTATGGTATGTGTAGCGCGGAATCTTTTGCCGTGAAAAATGCATGGGATGCCGTAGGAATAACAGGCTTGAATATTTTGTCAGGTACAATAGCGTCGGCCGGAAACGTGTGCTCGGGAAGTAATTTGCAGTTGAATGCTTCAGGGGGAAATACATATAGCTGGACTGGCCCTCTGGGATTTTCTTCTTCTGCTCAAAATCCAATCGTAAATAATTTTACAGGTGCAAAAACAGGTACATATACTTGCGTAATCACATACTCATTAGGTTGTAGTGCTACTAATACTGCTGTGGCTGCAATTAAACCGTTGCCCACTGTTTCAATTGCAGGGTCAGGTTCTGTTTGTAAGGGAGGTTCGCTTTCTTTAAGTGCTTCTGCAACTTCTGGTGGTGGTAACAGCGGATTAAATGCCACTCCATTGCAGTTGCCTGATAATCCAAATCCAGCAGTCTCTTCTTCAATCTTTATCGATAATACAGGGTTAGCAAGTTCAATCGTTTCGGTTAAAATTGATAGCCTGACCCATACTTATATGTCGGATTTGAAAATCGAATTAGTAGCTCCTAATGGTTCTAGTATAATAGTGGTTAAGGGAGTTGGCACGTCTGGTGATGGATTTATTAATACTGTGTTTTCTTCCACTTCTACGAATGCAATTTCTGGTTCTTGGCCTTTTACAGGCACCTATAAACCTAATCAAAGTTTCTCGTTGTTAACAGGCTCTGGAAATGGTGAGTGGAAACTTCGAATAACAGATTTGTATAGCACGGATGTAGGAACCTTATGGAAGTGGTCTTTGGTGCTTTCTTCAAGTAATACCGTTACTTCTACATGGAGCCCTTCAACTGGATTGTCTTCTGCCTCCGGATTAACAACTGTTGCTACACCTTTATCAACAACTTCGTATACACTTACCGTTAGTAATACTGCAGGTTGTACTGCTTCGGCTATTACAAATGTTAATGTCAATATTCCTCATGCAATAAATCTTAAAACAAATAATCCGTATAATGTTTGTCCTTCAACTCCAGTTACATTAAATGCAGGAGCAGGTTCAATCTATTTATGGAATAATGGATCAACGACTTCATCAATTAATATAACTTCTGCAGGAAGCTATTGGGTGAATGTTGATAATTGTTCAAAAAGTGATAGCGCTGTTGTAGTTCAATATGCTGCAAATCCTCAAGGGCAACTGAAAATTGTGCTTCAAGGTTTTTTTGCTGGTAATGGATTAATGAATCCTGTTCTTTATAATGCTGGATTGTCTATTAATAATACGGATTGCGACTCCGTAACAGTTGAAATTAGGTCGACAACATCTCCTTTTGCAATTGCACAATCAGTAAAGGGTGTTTTAAAGACAAATGGAGATGTGTTGTTCGCCCCTTTATGTAATTGTATTTCGCGCGATTATTATGTTGTGGTGCGAACGCGTAACGGAATAGAAACATGGAGTAAAAATCCTGTTCATTTTAATTTGTCTACTCTTTATCGGTTTGATAATTGATTAAAATGTAATCCAAAGAAAGATACCCATTGTTGTATGGGGATTTTTCTTTTTCGAAATTTCTTATGCAATTTTTTTTACTAAGTCAACTAATCTTGCGCTATAGCCGCTTTCGTTATCGTACCAACCAACAATTTTAATCATTCTTCCTAATACACTAGTAAGTTGAGCATCGAATATACAACTGTGATTGTTGCCGATTACGTCAACAGATACGATTGGATCTTCGGTATATTCAAGAATGCCTTTTAGTTTTCCTGCCGCCGCATCTTTGAATATTTTATTTATCTCTTCAACTGTTGTTGGTTTCGATACTACGCAAGTTATATCGGTTAGTGATCCATCAATAACAGGTACTCGTATTCCCGCTCCTCCAATTTTCCCTTTTAAATGAGGAAATACATCTGTTACTGCTTTTGCGGCTCCAGTTGTAGTAGGGATAATGGAATGTGCAGCAGCTCTTGCTCGTCGTAAGTCTTTGTGTGGTGAATCATGTAAATTTTGATCGCCAGTATACGCATGAATAGTTGTTACGTAAGCATCTTCTAATTCGAAATGCTCATCTAATAACATAATCATTGGAGCAGCATTATTGGTAGTGCACGATGCGTTTGAAAGAACTTCTTCTGTGCCATCTAATATGTGTTCGTTAACTCCTAATACTACCGTCTTTAAATTGCCTGTTCCCGGCGCGGAAATAATGACTTTTTTTGCTCCTGCAATAATATGCTTGCGTGCATCTTCTTCTTTGGTGAAATGGCCAGTAGATTCAATAACAACATCGATTTTCATTTCTTTCCATGGCAGCAGCGCTGGATCTTTCTCTGTTGTTACTTTTATTTCTTTGTCTCCAATGATAATGCTGTGCTCTGTAAAAGAAACACTAAATGGAAATCTTCCTTGAATCGAATCATACTTTAATAAATGAGCTAGTGTTGCTGTTGCAGTGAGGTCATTTATTACTGCAATTTCAATTTCTTGACTTTCTAAAGCTTTTCTTAAAAAGGTTCGTCCAATTCGTCCAAATCCGTTTATTGCTACTCTTACCATAATGGGTGAATATACTTTGTTTAAATATTACAGATGTTTTTCTGCATGATAGGATGATCGCACTAGCGGACCACTCTCTACGTATTTTAATCCTTTTTTTAGTCCTTGTTCTTTGAAAAAGGCGAATTTTTCAGGAGTAATAAATGCTGCTACTTCAAGATGTGCTTTTGTTGGTTGTAAGTATTGACCAAGTGTCATAATAGCAACTCCTGAAGCAACTAAGTCATCCATTGTTTCTAAAACTTCTTCGTCTGTTTCGCCTAAACCTAACATGATTCCAGATTTTGTTCGAACACCAGCATCACTAATTCTTTTCAATACTTCTAATGATCGATCGTATTTTGCTTGAATTCGTACTTGCTTCGTTAGTCTTCTTACTGTTTCAAGATTATGTGATATAATTTCCGGAGCAACATCGATTACTCGTTGTAAATTATCCCAGATGCCTTGAAAATCTGGTATTAATGTTTCTAAAGTGGTTCCTGGGTTTACCGATCGTATGGCGTTAATTGTTTCAACCCAAATCCCCGATCCTCCATCTTTTAAATCGTCGCGATCAACAGAAGTGACAACGCAATGTTTTACGCCCATTACTTTTACTGAATTTGCTACGCGTGTCGGTTCTTGATGGTCAACAGCGGTTGGTCGTCCTGTAGCAACTGCGCAAAATCCACAAGAGCGTGTGCAAATATTTCCCAATATCATAAACGTAGCGGTGCCAGCTCCCCAACATTCGCCCATGTTCGGGCAATTGCCACTTTCACAAATTGTGTGAAGTTTATTTTCAGTTACTAACTGACGTACTTTTCTGTAATCTTCTCCAATCGGTAACTTTACTTTAAGCCATTCCGGCTTTTTAGCTTTGTTATTAAGTGAAGTTTCAGTTGAATTGTTCCCTTCCTTCATTATGTCAATCTTTTCACCATTTCTTTCCATACATCAACGTGATGTAAAAGGTGAGAAATAGTTTTTTATTTTCTATTAGTGCCATTATCGGAATGTCTTTCGGATAGACGTCAACGATAGCTCCGATTTCTATTGATTTAACATCTTCAAATATGGGCGCGTATTCAAAATTAAATCCGATTTTTCCATAGGCTCCTGGATGTAGATTTATTTCGTCTAGTCCTTCTGTAAATGGAGCCCTTCCGTAAATATTATCAACGAAATGTTCGTTTGGGTTGTATTTCTCTACAATCACATCAAATTCACCTCCCTTTCCAGTAGGTTTAAGGATGTTTAAATAAACAGGTTTTGTAATTCCAAGTGATAGTCCACCGCTATAATGAAATCGTATTTCTACTCCGTTTCTTTCGGCTTTGCTGAAAAGTGTTTTTTGTATTCCTGTCCCAAAGCGTATTATATTAAATGTGTTTTGTTTTCCGTATACATATGATTTTGCATTGTCGAAATATTGGTTGACGGTTTTTACTTCTTTGGGATGCTTCATTCCAATAATGTCGCCTTCTAAAATCCACTTCTTGAATCCTGTAAGATTATAACCTTTCCTGAATTGAATTCCAATTGTCCCGCTTGTGTGAAAATTAAGTCCGCCGGTGGCTTCGTTTTTCATCAATACAGGCTTATCCTCTACAAATTCATTTGAGTTCTGTTGCGCAATGAGTTGTGTTGCGTTAAATAACAGCATTAATGTGAGTAGTTGCCGAAGCGTTTTCATCATCACAAATATACAATTAAACACTGCTAAAATTAGGAATCTTGAATGCAAATGCTAAATTTGACACCATGGCAACAATATCTACAGTTTATAATGGGGGCTTACGAACCGAAGCTACTCATGTTCAGTCGGGTAACACAATCATCACAGATGCTCCTGTCGATAACCAAGGAAGGGGTGAGGCGTTTTCTCCAACCGATCTGCTCGCTTGTGCTTTAGGTAGTTGTATGCTCACAATTATTGGCATTGCTGCGAATGCTCATGGTTTTAATATTGACGGAACTCGTATTGAATTGCTTAAAGTGATGGGCGCTAATCCCCGAAGAGTTGCAGAGGTGCATGTTGCTTTTTATATGCCTTCCAATAATTATGATGAACATGCGCGTAAAATTATTGAAAAGGCTGCTAATACTTGTCCTGTAGCGCTAAGCCTTCATCCCGATTTAAAACAAGTTATTACTTTTAGCTGGTAAGATGAGTGCTCCAAATAAAAAATTCATGAAGGCTGCTGTTTCTGCTGCAGCTGAAGGACTGAGACTCGGGAAAGGTGGTCCCTTTGGGGCAATTGTTGTTAAGGACGGAAAAATTATTGCAACAGGATGTAATCATGTTACTTCTACAAACGATCCAACAGCACATGCTGAAGTGATGGCGATTCGTGAAGCCTGCCGCGTTCTTGGTACTTATCAACTTACAGATTGCGAAATTTATACTTCCTGCGAACCTTGTCCGATGTGCTTGGGTGCTATTTATTGGGCTCGCCCTAAAAAAGTGTATTTTGCTAGTACTCGACATGATGCTGCTGCTGCGGGATTTGATGATTCTTTTATTTACGATGAATTAAATGTGGATGCCGATAAAAGAACGATCCCTTTAATTCGTCTTGAAGAGGAAGATGCCGCCGCTTTGTTTAAGTTGTGGAACTCTTCCGATTCCAAAAAAGAATATTAATTAATCAAATCGAAGTACTTTGATCGGATTAATTTTTGAAATAATTTTTCCAGGTATTAATAACATTAACATGCAAAAAAAATAAGTAGTTATGTTGATGAGGAGTATTCCTGAAATTGTAAAGTTTACCGGAACACTGGAGATGTAATAGGAGCTTTCGTCGAGCCCAATTAAATGGAACTTCCATTGCAAAAAGGCGAATCCTAAACCCAAAATATTCCCCCATAACATTCCTCTTAATAATATCGATGCAGCTACTTTTCTGAACGTAACATTGATGAGTTTGTCTTCTGCACCCAATGCTTTTAAAAGTCCAATTTGTCGGCTATTCTCAAGCACTAAAATTAATAAAGTTGATATCATTGTAATGCCTGCCACCATAGATATAAGTGTTATGATTACAATAACATTTAGATTTTGGAGGTCGAGCCAATTAAATATTTGCGGATAAATATCGCGAATGGTTTGCACGTTGGTTTGGTAGTCGACGCGCTGGTAAATTTCTTTACTTACTTTATCTAGTTCATCAAGATTGTTGAGGTTAACTTCGTATCCTCCAATTTCATCTTCTTTCCAGTTATTTACTTTGCGAATGAGAGCTAAATTGCAAAGAATGTAAATGTTGTCGAAGTCTTCATTGAGTCCCGTATTGTAAATTCCTGCAACATTTAATTTCCTAACTTTCTTGTCTTGCTGTATAAAGAAAACTAAAAACGAATCGCCAACTTTTAAATTCAATTTTTCAGCTAGTGTTTTGGAGATGGCTACTTGTCGATTGCTCGAATCGGCAAGGTTTGGGAATTTGCCAGCAATTATTTTTTCATTGAAAAAACTTTTGTCGAAGTCGCTGTCGATTCCTTTCAATACAATTCCTTGAATTTCTTCTTTTGTTTTTAAAATTCCGGCTTTATAAGCATACGGTTGAATGTTTTTTATTCCGTCTATGTTTTTTATGGAAGAAATGAATGCCGCATTTTTACTTAGAGGAACATCTTCAAAGGAGTTGTTGCTGTCGAATTTGTGTATTCTCATATGCGACATAAATCCTGTTACTTTTTCTGAAATTTCATTTCTAAATCCAGTAACAATCATTACCGACAAAAGCATTGCTAGCACTCCAAGGGCAATGCCTGTAATTGCAATAATGATTACTGGCTTCCCAGTTTTCCCTGAATCGTTCGAATGCGATAAAATTCGTCCGGCTAGTACTTTTGAAAGATTCAACTTGAGGGTGTTTTATTTTGGGTAAATTTACCGAATTGTTTAATTACTCTTATGCTATTTGAAACTTCAGTTTATTCGATATTGCGTGCCAGGACGATAAGTGTATTGAATTGCTGCGTTTTGTTATATACTATTCTGTTTGCCGTTGGTTGTAAGGCTCAGTCGTTTAATGATTCGGCACATATAATTACAGGTGCTGAGCGCACTTTTGAATATCTGCCTGCTCTTAAAGGCAAGAACATCGCAGTGGTGGCGAATCCTACTTCCCAAATTAACGGTACACATCTTATTGATTCGTTGATTAATTTAAATGTGAATGTGAAGTTGGTGTTTGCTCCCGAACATGGATTTAGAGGAGAAGCCGAAGCGGGTGAACATGTGGAGGGTGGTGCCGACAAAAAAACGGGAGTAAAGGTTGTTTCTTTATATGGCAATCATAAAAAACCATCAACCGAGGAGCTTAATAATATTGATGTTGTTGTTTTTGATATTCAAGATGTGGGTGTTCGTTTCTATACGTACATCAGTACATTGCAGTATGTAATGGAAGCTTGCGCAGATAATAATATTCCATTATTGATTTTAGATCGGCCTAATCCTCACGGATATTATATCGACGGTCCAGTGCTTGATACTGCTTTCAGAAGTTTCGTTGGAATGCAACCAATTCCTGTTGTTCACGGCATGACGATAGGTGAATATGCATTGATGCTGTCAGGTGAACATTGGTTAAATACTAAAAATGTTTGCACAATAAAAGTGATTAAAATGAAAGGATGGGACCATAATGTGCTTTATCGTTTGCCTGTTCCACCATCTCCTAATCTCCCTAATCAGGCATCCATAAATTTATATCCTTCCTTATGTTTTTTTGAAGGGACTAAAGTGAGCGTAGGCAGAGGAACTGATTTGCCTTTTCAGCAAATTGGTTATCCTGGTAATCCGGATGGCATTAAGGAATTCGTTCCCGTTAGTATTCCGGGTAAATCTAAAACTCCCCTCTATGAAGGTAAGAAGTGTGTTGGATTTGATTTGTTCGACTTCGGAGCATTGTATGCTGACCATGGCGGTAAGTTGTATTTGAATTGGTTGATGCAATTATATAATGATGCACCGGAGAAGTCTGATTTTTTTAATCCTTTTTTTGATAAACTTGCAGGGAATAGTTCATTGAGAAAGCAAATCGAGGCAGGGGATACTGAAGAGCAAATTCGCAATGCTTGGGGCCCAGATTTAGAAATCTTTCGGCAGATACGTAAGAAGTATTTGCTTTATACTGATTTTAAATGAAAAAGGAGGATCGTTTTGATCCTCCTTTTTAAGCAAATTTTTGTTTCGTTTATTGTACTGTGAATTTAAATCTGCTTGTTTCAGTTCCAATTTGAATGGTCATAATGTAAATTCCTTTTGCATATGATGTTACATTAATGTCGGATGTGTTTTCTCCTTCTTGAGCATTACGTGTTTCTTGAATAATTGTGCGTCCTGATATATCAGTTACATTTAATAGGTAGTCTGATTTTAATTCTGTGCTAAATGTATATGATAAAACATCACTTGCGGGATTAGGATATCCTATTAATTGGAATACACCGCCTTCTTCTGCTCTCGATGACAATACAGCGGTAGTAAATGTTGTAGGTGTCGACCAAGTACTTGGTGCACCTGATGAACATTTGCCTTTTACTTCAGCCTTGTATGTTGTATTGCTATGTAATCCTTTTACTTGGTATTGTCCGTTTGAAGGATTGTAGTTTAATACAATTATTCGTACGACACCTGTTGCCACATTGGTTACTCGAATTCTAACGGTATCCATCGCTGTTGTATTTCCCCATACGAATGTTGCTGAAGTGGTTTTTATGTTTTGTATTGCCACTGAACTAATATATCCGCAAGTATCTATTGTGCTGAAATACGATGGTTGTGAATAAGGACTTGTGTAACCATTGCATGTGGTTTGAACTTGCCATTCGTAAGTGATAGCAGAGCTTAAGTTATTTACTAATACTCCTGTAGCATATTGCAGCCCTGTAAGAATTTTGTATGTATAAATGCTGGTGCCAGCTGCTCTGTATCTTACTTTGTACGTTTGCGCTGTTGTATTGTACCAACGTAATGTAGCATTTGTTGTGCTAATGTTTTCTGCTCTCAAATGCATTGGAGTACTTCCGCAACTTAGTGCAGTGCCTAGCGTTTTAAATATTCCTGTTTGACTAACATAGTTTCCTGATGCGCACATTAATTCTATTGACCAGTTGTAAGTTGTTGCAGGTGCTAAGTTGTTAAGTCTTGTGGATGATGCATTTCCTGCTAATGTAATTGTATTAACTAGAGCTGAATTTGTTACCCAGAATTTTAGTTTTGTAATTTCTCCACTAACTGCTGGATTCCATTGAAGATTTGCTGTTGTGTCGCTTAAGTTGTAAGCGGTAAGCATTTCAGGGTTTGCGCATGATCTTACAGTTTCATTTCCTACATCAATTTTTCCATAATCTGAAATGCAACCAAATGCATTCGTAGCTTTAACAGAAAGTGTTTGCGAAGTAGTCACATTAATTGATGATGTGGTTTGTCCGTTCGACCATAAATAATTTACTGCAGATGGTTCATAAGCTGTTAATTGATATGATTGATTTGGCACATAAGAATATGAAATCCATGGAGCCATCGGTTTGTCATTTACAATTACAGATGCTGAATCAATGCTAATTACATTTCCTTGGCTATCGCGTGAGTATACAAAGTATGTTCCTGATTGAGTTACAGAGATTGATGATGTAGTTTGTCCACCCGGTGCCCAAATTAAATTAGATCCTCCATTTGCATTTAATGCTACTGACTGGCCTGCACATAATGTTGTGTTTCCTGTTGCTTGAATGCTTACAGGAGCAGGTTGGTTTATTTGTGAAATGGTTGTTATTCCTGATGTTGCTGAGCATCCGTGATTGTCTGTAATTTGTACGCTATAGTTTCCTGCAGTATTTACATTTATTGATGATGTAGTTTCACCGTTTGGTATCCATAAGAATGATGACCCTGCACTTGCTGTTAGTGATGTGTTTTGTCCTGATATTAATGTTGTATTACCGTTAACTGTAATAGATGCAGCTGGATTTGCCCATGCAGTTACTTGTGTAGCTATTGATGTTGTCGTACATCCGCTACCGTTAGACGCTATAACAGAATAGTTACTTGTTGTAGATGCAATGATTGAGTTTCCCGTTTCACCTGTCGACCATTGATAGCTAGTTCCTCCTGTTGCGGTAAGTGTTATACTTCCTCCTAAACAGAATGATGTTGTTCCACTTCCTGTTACAGTTACCGATGGATTTGCAGATACTTGAATGTTTGTGGTTGAGGATGTGGCACTGCAATTATTACTATTTGTAACAATTACATTGTAGTTTCCTGTGGTGTTGATGGTAGTTGATGCTGTTGAAGTTCCATTCGACCATAAGTAAGATGTTCCTCCTGTTGCTGTTAATACTACACTTCCTCCTTGGCATAGTGTTGTCGAACCATTTACTATTATTTGTGCAGTTGGTAGTTGATTTACTGTGACTACTTGATTTGATGATGTTGCAGTACATCCATTTAATCCAGTTACAGTTACTGCATAGTTACTTGCTGTGTTCACTGTTATTTGTTGCGAGGTTGCACCGTTCGACCATAAATAGCTCGCTCCTGTAGAAGCATTAAGAGCTACCGATTGTCCATTACATAAACTAGTTGATCCTGCAGCTGCTATTAATGCGGATGGTCTGTTTAATACGGTTACCGCAATTGGAGTTGATATTGCATTACATCCCAACCCATTTCCAACAGCTACACTATAATTGCCCGCTGAGTTTACTGTAATAGATTGAGTTGTTTGTCCGCTCGACCATGCATACGTATTTCCTGTAGATGCTGTTAACGTTACTGACCCTCCTTGGCAGAAATTTACCGGTCCGTTTTGCGTTACAGTAGCAACAGAGGCTCCACACATTTGCTGCGTCGGGTTCATGTTGATGGCTCCGTCAATCGTTAATATAACTCGGTCTATTTCGAGGTTTGTTGAAGATGCGGTAAGTTGCAATGTGTATTCTTGTGTATTTAAGTTGTTAAATGAAATTGCTAAGCCTGAGCAGGCATCTAAGCTATACCATTGCCATGCAGTATCTGTAATACAGCTAATTGTTTTTTGTGATGTTCCATTAAGGGCAATGCTTAATCCTGCAGAAGCATTTGATTTGCTCCTCGCTTTAACCCATACATAATAATTTGAATTGATTCGTGGAGTAAAATTGTATTCTACAGTATTGCTTGTGGCTGCAGTGAATCCAATGTATGATGTGTATTGACGGAAGTCGCCGGCAACAGTACCTGTTGGTCGTTGCGTTTTAATGGCAACATTTGTTGGAGTGTTATCAAATAATTCTGCTTCTAAATTGAAGTCTTTCGACCATCTTGATGGATGAGATGCTTCATGCCATCCGTCTAGTTGTATGAATACTGGTGAGGCTGGATTTGTATTGTCATAAATGTATGTGCTTCCTTGTCTACGTATATTAAATTGAAGTGTTTGTCCGTTTAAAGTGATTTTAGCTTCGCCTTCTATTTCTGCATTTCCTTGCATGTTTGAGTTCGGTTGAATGGAACCTGTAATTGCATATTTCTCAAGTATAGAATGTTTTCTTATAACTACAAGTTTGCGTTGGTCTCCTGCATTAAATGAGTAGCCTGGGTTTGTGCTGCTTACTGAATATGGTACATCGCCTGGTAATAAATCGCCGTTTCTTAAAATGTCTTCAAAGCGACTTGTAATAGCTTGCGCATACGAAGGCATTGCCGCTTGCCACGCATAACCTGCAGGATTTGATGGAGCCGGGTTTGGAGGATTGTATGAAGCTGCTTCGTTAAAATAGCCTGTGTAAAAGAATTCTGCTCCTGTCATGCTTAATGCTTTTAATAAGCCAAGCCATTGCGCTGGACGAATATTTCTTTCTTCGTCAGCGTTCCATCCTGCTGCAACAAATGGAGAGTATAGTTTATCGTTTTGTTGTATTTCATAGTAACGGCCTTCAATAATTTGTTTCCAACCGGTCCACGCACTTGTTCCTGTTAGCCAGTTGTTTGACCAGCGAGGGTAAAAATCTGGTGTCGCATAAATTTGTCCGTTTATTGGTTTGTTAATTGTTCTGGTTTCGCTGTATTTATGGCGACTTACTAATCCGCTAATTTGATATTCAGCATAGTTTGTATTACTAAGTCCTGTTAAGTTATTTAAGAATTGATTGCTATATGTTTTTGCAATACGCATTTTTCTGTTTCCTAAATAAGTGTCCCAGTCAAATGTTGTAGTTGCTTTGTCACTAACAATAGATGGGTCTGCTTGCATGGCTGTTGAAGTAGGTTTAGGAATTACTTCTCCATTTTCGCAAATAAAATTTAATGGTCTTGATAAACTATTCAAGAGGTTTTGTAAGTATAATTTTTGTGTTAACCCATCTTTAATAAATGAATCGATTGGTGCAGCAGGGCTCCAGAATTTTGTTGTTGAAGTACTTCCGCTCAGTCCAATAAATTGACCTGCACTATTTGTTAAATAGTGATTCGCTGGTAATGTTTTGTTTTCAATGTAACCCGTATTCGATGAGAATCCAGCATTCTGCGGATTCATTTGAGCCCAAAAAGTAATTGCTCCTGCTGACCATTGTGGATTTTGATTTGCTAACTGAACCCATGCTCCATGAAATTTAGTAGGATCGTTGTACTGCGTATAGGTGCTTGTGTTTCCCGATACTAAAATCGAATAGTTAAAGTTTTTTGCAAGTTCACGTTGGATTTCTACTGTATTAGCAATCGCTTGTGTTTGGCTAACGCCTGATTGGAATTCTCCCCCAAAATAACGAAGCCCTAGCCAATCGAAATTAGCAAGGAGCGTATGGTTTTTCTTATAGCGCGGTAGCGGATAAGATTTTAATTGATCAAGTGCAGAAGTCGAATATGTTGGATGACCTAATGCGTATTCATTTATATCTACTGGTCCACTGACTGATGCTGCTGCTGGCGGTGCAATTGTGCTTGCTGCAAAAGAATAATGTTGGCCAGCTTGTATGTTTTGATAATGTTTGTATATAGAGTTTGCTGGAAGTGTTGTGTTGTAAAGTGCTATTTCGTCAATTTGTCCGAATATGCGATAATATGTGGTGTTCGAGTTAATGTCGAATACATTGTTATTCGCATTCGATGAATTTGGATTGAACTTCCCTGCTCCAGTTGTAGTTGAGAATCCTGTTGGTAATTGACCGTCAACCCATACTTCTTTCTGTCCAGAATTCGAATTGTACTTAAATACTAAGTGATGCCAATTGTTGTCTACATAATAACTATAAGAAGCTCTGCCAATACTTTCTAAGTTGATTACAAAGTTATCGCTAATTGTTGCTCCTGCTGTATTAATAACATTTGTGGTGAACTGAATGAATGCATATCCCATTCTTATAATTACTGCATTGTCTCTTCTGTTTAACAAATTTGTTGAGTTGAAATCATGATCTGCTTTAAATAAAAATTCAGCAGTAAACATTGTGTCTAAGGCTAAATTGCTCGTGGCTACGATGGCTCTTCCACCGTTCCCCAAACTCATTGCAGTGCCAACGTTGCCTTGCGTGTAGTTGAATTGGCCATTGTAAAAGGTTGGATTTAATGCTGAAAGATTCATCGAATCTTTTAATGGACTAGCTCCTTCAAATGTCCAATAGTGGCGAGGCAAATATTGCTGTGCGTTTACTGCCGTGAGGACTCCCGTTAATAAAAGGGCTAACATTAAACCTGCAAGATTTGATCCTTTTATTTTTGTGGTTGTGAAAACTTTTTTCATGCGCGTTTTTCTTTTCAGAACAAATTTTCCAATTTAAGTTGGGCTGTTTGTTCCTCGCATGCAAAATACATTATCGCTGAGCAGAAAAAGAACTATCGGGTTATGTTACATGTTTTTGTAAGGTTTGATTATTTTCTTGCGTCCTTTTTTGATCGTATCATGATGCTTCTCCTATGAAAAAGTGTGTTTTTATTTTTTTAAAAGAGATGAAATGCCATTTTCGTTTGTAATATTTTAACGCGATTTGTTCCACTTTTCTAATATGTACTTAAAAGGATCTTTAAATTAATGATTTATTACAAATAAAAAGAGGAACTCAATTTCTCAAGTTCCTCTTTTTATTGCTTTTTAATTCAGCTAATTATTCGATTGAAGAAATTTTTATTCTTTCTGTATGTTTTGATGTTGCTATCTCTGCGATGTAAAGTCCGCGCGCAAGATGCGATGCATGATATTCTATTTTTGTTAAACCTGCAGGTGCAAATAATTCGTCCATTAATAGGTCTATTAGCTTTCCTGATAAATCATAAATTTTAATGGATACATGGTCTTCTGATGCTAATGAGAAGGTCAAATTTACAACGTTATTAAACGGATTGGGATAAGCCGTAAAAGTTGGTGAAAAAGGAAGTAGGTCGCCTTCTTTACATGGAATTGTTACTGTATAAGGATTTGCAAATGTTCCGCAGCTTGCTAGCTGAACTCTTACTTTATATGTTCCAGCAGTTGTTGCGGTATAACTCGAAGCTGTAGCCGTCGTTATTATTACATTGTTTTTATACCAAATATAGGCCTGTGCGTTCGAACTGCTTACGCTAATAGTAACATTGCCGCCTTGACAGAAAGACAATGGTCCGCTAGTAGTTACTGTAAAGTTAGCTTGAGGACTAACAGTTACATTTGTTGCTGAAGAAGTAGCAGAACATCCGCCCGCCTGAGTTACAGTTACTAAATAGCTTCCTGAAGAGGTTGCTACTAACGAATTCGTGGTTGCGCCATTCGACCACAAGTAGGATGATCCTGATGTTGATATTGTAGTAAGCGTAACGGATCCACCTGTGCAAAATGCGGTTGCTCCACTAGTAGTAATTGTGGGTGTTGAAATAGTTCCAGTTGATGCTATTACAGGAGTCGCTGCACTAATACTAGTGCAGCCGTTTGCAGAGGTTACAGTGCAGACATAGTTGCCTGTTGTGCTAACTGTAATTGATTTTGTTGTTGCTCCGGTCGACCATAAATAGGAGCCCGTTGTCGAGCCAGAAGTAAGTACCACATTGCTATTGCAGAATGAAGTCGGGCCTGAGGCTGTTACGGTATTTGTTGGAGTAGTATTAGCCGTAACTGTTGTTGCGGTTGACGTTTTTGAGCACCCTGCCGCTTGACTCACCGTTACATTATATGAACCAGAGGCCGCTACTGTAATTGCTTGAGTTGTTGCTCCGTTCGACCATAAATAGGTTGATCCCGTATTCGCGGTTAATGTTACAGAACCTCCCGTGCAGAATGATGTTGATCCGCTTGCTGTAATTGTTGCTGCAGGACTAATTACTGAGGTAACGATAATTGGAGTGGAGTTAACAGCACATCCGTTAGTTCCGGTAATAGTAGCTGAATAATTTCCTGAAGCTGTAACATTGATGGCTTGAGTTGTTGAACCATTCGACCATAAATAAGTTGAACCTGTTGCGGAAGATGTTAATGTTACAAATCCTCCATTGCAAAATGTGGTTGCTCCCGATGTGTTTATAACGGGCGAGGGGGCTGCATTAACTGTTACAGGGGTTGCTGCAGAAGCAATGGAGCATCCACTTGCTTGAGTTACTGTAACGGTATAAGAACCCGATGTGCCAATATCAACCGTTTGAGTTGTTGCTCCGTTCGACCACAAATAAGAAGCGCCTACATTTGCGGTAAGGGTTACCGTTTTTCCTGCACAGAATGAAGTTACGCCTCCTGCTGTAATTGTAGCTGTTGGTGCTGTAAGTGTTGTTACTGAAATTGGAGTAGTAGTCGCGGCACATCCACTTGCAGAAGTAATTGTTGCCGCATAGTTTCCACTGGAGCTAACAGTGATGGATTGAGTGGTGGCACCGTTCGACCATAAAAATGTAGATCCTGTCGAAACTGAGCTTAGTGTTACTGATCCTCCGGGACAAAATGAGGTTGCTCCCGATGTATTTATTATTGTAGAAGGAGAGGAATTGACAATAACATTTACAGGCGTTGTTGTTGCAGTTTGTGTTCCTGATTTTACCGTAGCATAGTAAGATCCTCCAGTATTTACAGTTATGGATTGTGTTGTGGCTCCTGTTGACCATAAATAAGAAGTTCCAGTTGTTGCAGTTAATAAAACACTTCCTCCCTGACAAAATGTGGTGGTTGAGGCGGGTGTGATTGATGCTGTAAATGTTGCTGCGGTGCAAGGCCCTGCATACGATGCATATATTGCGCCTGATGTAGGAGCAATGGTTACTAGGTCAATTTCAAGCGCGATGTTAATAGGTGTAATTCCTAGTTTGTGATTTTGTAAGCTAAGACTTGCAAATCCGATCGCTTGTGACGTAGTGGCATCATAGCGGTACCAAGTCCAATTCGTGTCTTTTACACAAGTAATACTATTGGTAACTGTTCCGTCAAGAGAAATTGTAAATCCTGTATTGGTGCCGTTTTTGCTTCTAGCGCGAACCCAAACGTAGTGAGTTGATGCAGTTCCGCGAGGCACAAAATTATACTCAACTACACCGGTTGATTTAAACCCTACACAAGAAGTGAAATTAGTATAATCTCCCGCTGCTGTTCCTGCAGGAACGTATGTTCTTATCTCCGTATTTGGTGAAGTTGTATTGTCGAAAAGCTCGCCTTCTAAATTGAAGTTCTTATTCCAGTAGTAAGGGTGAGTGGCTTCATGCCATAAGTCTAATTGATAAAACACAGGCGCTGCCGTGTTGGTATTGTCGTAAATATAAGTACTTCCTTGTCGACGAATATTAAACGAAATGTTTTGACCGTTAAGTTTAATTGAAGCGATACCATTTAAAGGAGCATTGCCAACAATGTTTGAATTAGGTTGAATGGTTCCTGTAATTGCGTATTTATTTAAGGTGTTATGTTTTCGTCCAACCACTAATTTTGTAACATCACCTGCAAAGAATGAATAGCCTGGTTGGTTGGGGTTTGATACCACATCTGCAGGTACGTCTCCATTCATCAAACTTCCATTAAACATTAAATCCTCATAACGGGTGGTAATCCCTTCTGCATAACCAGGCATGGCCATTTGCCAAACGTATTCATTCGGATTTTGATAGGGCATCTTGGTTACAAAGTACCCTGTTTGGAAGTACTCAGCGCCGCTCATTGCAATCACTTTTAAGAAGCCAAGCCATTGTGCAGGACGAGGAATTAATTCTTCGTCAACCCAGCCTGGCGAAACGTAAGGGGAATATAATTTATCGCCTAAAGAAATTTCTTGATATCGAGAATCTACAACAAATTGCCAGCCATGAGCGGCACCTTGCCAATATCTCCAAATATTGGGGCGCTGCATATAAATATCTCCCGAGGAATAACGCTGTCCGTTAACTAAAGAATTTATTGTTCGCGTCTCTGACCAATTCCAACTATATAGAGGGTGGCCATTTAAATAATAATGACTAAATCGTGTTCCAGTAAGTGCAGGTAATGAAAGAAATTCATTAGTGTAGGCCGTTGTTAAACGATACATTCCACGGCCAGAATATTTAGTCCAATCACCGAGTCCGCTTGCATTAAATGCAGCTAAAACAGCTGGATCTTTTTGAAGCCCTGCGCTTGTCCAATTTGTAATTACTTCGCCATTTTCGAATAATGTATTCAATGGGCGCGTCATCTTTTTGGTAAGTTGATCAAGATAATAGCGCATTGTTTGCCCATCGAATTTTAATGAGTCTAAAGGTGATTCAGGACTAACTGTTTTAGTTGTTGTAATAACATTTCCGTAGCGGTCAATGTATTGCCCTGACGAGTTTCTTAAGTAAGAATTGTTCGCCATGCAATCGCATTTTATATAGGGCTCTATTGAAAACTTCCCAATTCCCTGAGGGTTTAATTGCTCCCAATATGAATTAGCTGAAGTTTTCCATTGTGGATTCAGATTAGCTAATTTAATCCATGAACCATCATACGTGTTAGTGTCGCTAAAATCAGCAACATTATGAGTATTACTACTCACTAATAATGCATAGTAAAAATTACTTACTAGTTCTTTTTGTACTTCTTTGCTTCTTTGCACTAATGTGCTTGCGCTGTATGATGAGGTTCCGTCTCCCGCAATATGCGCAGGGTTAAAAATCATTGTATTTGGAAAAAGGGTTGCAGTGGGCAAAGCTCTTGCTACAGGAAAGTTTTTTAATTGCGTTAATGCTTCAACGTTAGAGCTTGGATGCCCCGGTGCAAACTCATTAATATCTAAACTGCCAGTAATAGTAGCGGCTGTTGGAGGAGTAATAGTTGAGTTCGAAAATGAATAATGTTTTTTCTGTGTAAATTCCGTGTAATGTTTGAAAATCATTGTCGACGGAAGTGCATATTTATAGGTAGCTAATTCATCGATGTCACCAACATATTTATAATAACTAGCAGTTGTATTGAGATCGCAAATATTACTATTTGGGGTGGTTGTATTTGCAGGGATATTACCTTTTGTTAATGTTTTGTTGAATCCAGTTGGCATTTCTCCATCGATCCAAACTTCTTTAATCCCGTTTTTTGCATCATATTTAAAAACGATGTGATGCCAATTGTTATCTACATAATAATTATAGGTTCCTTTCCCGATTGATTCAAGGCTAATGTCAAAATTGTCAGTTACGGCAGTAGTTGTGCCTGTAGGAATAGATTTAGTGGTGAATCGAATAAAAGGGAAGTACAATCTTAAGCTGATGGCGCCATCACGACGGCTAAAAAATTGAACTATAGGATTTAAGTTGGATCCCGCTCTAAATAAAAATTCTACTGTTAAACCTGAGTCGGCTGCCAATGGGTTTGATGCTACGATCAGTTTAGCGGTATTTGTTAATGTGAGGTATTTCCCTACTCCCGTCGTAGCTGATGCAGGACTAATTGCATATGTCGATTGAAAATAGGCCGGATTAAGGTCCGAGCCTCCCATCGAGTCGGCAAGTGAATTAGTGCCATCAAATGTCCAATAGTTGGAAGGAAACCAATTCTGACTTTTGGCTGAATAACTTCCAGAAAGAAGTATAAGGAGCGCAAAGATTTGTAACGGGAATCTTTTAAACTGCTGTATTGATTGTTTTAACACTTGCATTTAATTTGGGTTTGAATTGAATAATAACAACTCTGGCCTTAACGGGGGGGGCAGTAAACGATTAAAGGACAGGCTTTTTACCGTACTTTGTTCAAATGTATTGCGAACTATTGTATTGTGCAAGTTGTATATAGTCACATTGTGCAAGTGACTGGTTTTCAGTAATAAAAAAACACTTTGGTTAAATGAAAATGGCGATTGACCAATATAAATTGATCATTCGCCATAATTTTATGTCGTTTCGCCCAAAGTTATTGGCACTTTGTGCCCTTTTTGGGTTTTAGGCCTTGTAGTTATGAATTAAAAAAGCCTAAACCGGATAGAAGAAAGTGGTACTTTAAAATACACGGGTTTCTTTGCTTGGTCTTGCGTCCCTCTAACTTTATTTACAAAGTAGGCTATAAGTACAAATGTCATTATAGTATCACATTTAAATTGCCTTCTTTTGTTTCTCGTTTTCCTTTAATGCCCTGTGCCGTAACTTTGTACACGTACACTCCTTCGCTCACTTTGTCGCCATTGTAGGTCCCATCCCATCTTTCATTAGGATTTCCCGATTCAAATACTAATTGACCCCAACGATTGAAAATTTGTATTTTAAATTCATTTAGCGCTTCTCCAGCAATGCCGAAGGTGTCGTTAAGTCCATCGCCATTAGGCGTAAACGTGTTGGGAATATAAAACGACATCTGCGGTATTATTTCCACTTCATTCGATACACTGAATATCTGCGGAGCTCCGTTTTTATAGGCAACAACCCTATATTTCCTTGAACTTTGTACTTGTCCGTAGGATTCTGTCCAAATGCAGCTGCCTAATACTAGCGCAAGTAGTGTAATTGTAGCGTATTTCATAACCATATTGATTTGATGTATGCAAACTACAACCGCATCAACACAGGCATTTTGATATAATTACAATAACGAACTATTGTAAGGTTGACAAAGGAATTTATTTGGTTTTAAAGCGGTTTCCTTCTCTTTTATTTCCTAAAAACTGAAACTCTCCTCTGAAAGCCTGTTTAAGTTATTCGGTTTTTGATTTATTGAGGATGGTAAGAATCTATTAAGTATTTAATTATATCACTATGTAAATAGAGCCTTTTTAATGAAACTTTGCCATTTAATTTCATTGTTTGCTTTTCAATTCATGGCGTTGATTTACTTTAAATAGGTGTTTGGTTAATCATTTTTTATTTTTTTTAACGAAAACAGTCTGATTCATTAAAATGGCTGAGGAAAGTCGGAGGTCTTATCTGCTTAAAATAATGAATCGTTTCTGGTTGAGCCAATCAGTCCCCAAAAAGAAAAAAAAACATCTTCAATCTTCCTTGAAGATGATTTTGGTCGCATTATCTAAAACAATGTCAATAAAAATTTGCGGTTGGTTATTGATGATATTACTTTTAACTCATAAATCTACTGCTATGTATGTTGTTATTACTGATATGGTGAAATTGTTAACGAAATAGAAGAGGGGGCTGAACATTGTTTAGCTCCTTTATTATTTATATTATTCCTAAAACATACGTACCATGAATCCCAATCTGAAATTAGGCAACATGAAAGAAGAGCATGATGCCTGGCAAGGCAGAATCCAGTTTCTGAAGAAAGAAATTGAAACTTTTAAAAGTAGTTTGGGTTCTGTTGTCGTCGGTGATTTTAAGCTAAAAAATGCAATGGCATCGGTTGAGCATTTTCAAAATCAGTTTATTTTACAGCGTGAGCAACTCGATATTATTCGTCATGACTTAAAGCAGCATGAGAATTTAATTGAAGATGTAGAGAAAGGTAAAGGGAAGGAACCATCGCCTGGATTAGATAATGTCCACAAAGTGCAAAGAGAAAAACTTGAGCAGTTCGAAAAGATCTTCCACGATTTAAGAAAGGAGTTTAATGTCTTCTTGGATAAGGTCGATTATTAAACACCTAGTTTGTATATACTAGTGTAAGGTTATGTAGAAATTCAACTGAATTCATTTAATTTGGTTGAATTTCTAGAGCATTTCCAACATAATTAAAAGGATACAAATAATAAGTAGTTCTTCAAGGATGAGTTGAAATCGCCTTTCCTTTAAATTGTCTTTTGTCCAGGTGTTTTCGTTTTCCTCTTCTTGCATGTGGTCGTAAATGAAGGTAGAATAATCTTTCATAATAATAAATTTATACCCATTAATTTACGATACATAATTTAATATTATGATTTTTAATTCCGATTTACTAACATTGTAATCGGACGCCTTCATTATTGCCAATTTTGAGCTGAAGTTGGGATTCCTCTTAAGAAATTATGAAATCTGTGAAAACTGTATTTGTATTAGGTGCTCCTCGATCTGGTACAAGTATGATTTTGTATATGTTGATCAATGGTCAGCCTACGTTTGTTGGATCAAGGCATGAATCAAAGTTTTATACAATCGCGTTGAAAAAGCCATTTGTAGAGGAAACATTTCTAAATGACGAGTATTTCAAATCATTATTAGGGGAAGAGGTAGTCAAATTGCTTTTTGCTGAATCCCAAAATCATTTCGAGTTTTTTAATAAGGCAATGGATTATTCTAGGCAAAAAATGAGCGCTCCAAATTTTGTAGAAAAAAGTCCAATGCATACTGTTTATTATAAGAAAATTCCTAAAAGTTTTCCTAATGTAGGCTTGATTTTAATTAATCGTCACCCTGCCGCAAATATTCAGTCAATAGCATTTACTAAATGGATCAATTTATTAAGTGATAAGTTCCCTTTTGGTTTAGGCAGGAATTTATATATACGATATATTTTTGCCTCATTGATGTTTCATGAATATTGGAAAGATTCGAAAAAAATAGAAAAGGATCCAAATACTTTAATAACCATTTGCTACGAAGATGTCATCCTTGAGAAAGTAGATTTGCGAGCAAAGTTGAGTGAGGTTTTTGGTATTGAATTTAATCCATTATTTGTTTCCCGCCCATTCTCAAATGCTGTTACACATACTAACGAAGGGTATGATAAGGACCGTGTGAATGGCTACAAAAAAATAATGCCTAAATCAATACAGTATTTTATTAATGCAGTTTTTACTCCCAGAAAAAATTTCGATTTAATTTTCAGAATTCCCTTTGTTCTATTTTTCTTTGAGCCCGTTTACTTAATAAAGAAATATTTGATGGGGAAAAAATAATTTATTTCTTGTAGTTATTGATGTTAATTCTTTCTCTACAGAAATATATTTCATCTTCAATGTTGTTTGAGGCTACAATGATTGTTTTTTGCGAAGCATAATTTTCAATCATTTGCTTGTACCATACAACTCCAATTGCATCGAGGTTTGATAGTGGCTCGTCTAATAATAGTAAAGGAGCATCGCTTAAAATGGCCATTGCCAATTTAAGTCGTTGCTTCATGCCTGATGAAAATTGTTTAATTGATTTTTCTCTCGCATGTGCAAGCTGACTTATCTCAAGAAAAGCTGGGATGCTTATTCCTGATTGAAATTCTTTGAAAGGGGTGAAGTAGTAGATTAATTCTGCAATCGATAATTCTTCCGGCAAGTCAATATAGGGTGCGCCTATTGAAAGTAAATTAAAAAGTTTTTCGGAAGCTACTTCCTTTGAATTATAGTTGTACGTAATCTTTCCTTCACTTGCTTGCTGATATCCTGAAATAATTTGAAGCAAAGTTGATTTTCCTGATCCGTTAAATCCTGTTATTGCAGTACGCGTTTTTTCTTCAAATACATAATCAATACCTCTGAATGTCCACAGATGTTGATGGCGTTTGCCAATTGTTTCAAGACTAATTCGTATCAAAACCGCGGGTGTTTACTCTTCTTCTCCAGAGGATAATCCTCGGATAATTCCTTTTTCACTCGATTGAATAAATTCGATCATCATTTTTAAATGATCTGATGATTTCATTTCGCTTTCTGCAATCGATAATGCTTTGGTAACATTGTGCCCGCGTAGATATACCAATCTGTAAAACTCTTGGATGTCATTAATAACGTCATCACTATATCCTCGTCTTCTTAATCCCACTGCGTTAATGCCAGTATACGAAAGTGGTTCGCGTGCTGCCTTTACAAAGGGAGGCACGTTCTTTCTTACACCTGTTTGTCCTGCAATGAAACTATGCATGCCAATATGCATAAATTGTGAGACACCCACATATCCTTCTAAAATGGCCCAATCATCAATTGTAACATGCCCTGCAAGGTTTACTGAGTTGGCAAGTATTACATTGTCGCCTACAACGCAGTCGTGTGCTATATGAACATAAGCCATCAATAGACAGTTGGCTCCTACTACGGTTTTACCTAATGCCGACGTTCCTCTATTTATTGTTACACATTCACGAATGGTTGTGTTATCTCCAATTTCTGCTGTTGTTTTTTCTCCTTTGAATTTCAAATCCTGAGGTACAGCTGATATTACTGCTCCAGGGAAAATACTACAGTTTTTGCCAATTCTAGCTCCATCATAAATAGTAACATTGGATCCGATCCAAGTTCCTTCTCCGATTTCAACATCTCCCTGAATTGTTGTGAAGGGGTCAATCTGAACATTCGCTCCGATTTTCGCATCGGTATGTACTGAGATGAATGTGCTCATGTTCTAGCTTTTCTTTACTATTTGAGCCATCATTTCGGCTTCAATTACTACTTTATCACCTACAACTCCTACTCCTTTCATATGGCAGATGCCTCTTCTGATTGGCGATACTAAGGAAAGATGGAATACGATCGTGTCTCCCGGCATTACTTTTTGCTTAAAGCGTGCCTCGTTAATTTTCATAAAGTATGTCCAGTAATTTTCAGGGTCTGGCACCGTACTTAATACCAAAATGCCACCGGTTTGCGCCATCGACTCAATCATTAAAACTCCCGGCATAACAGGGTTCTCTGGAAAATGTCCTTGAAAGAACCACTCATTCATGGTAACATTTTTAACGCCCACTACATGAGTATCTGATAATTCTATAATTTTATCTATCAGTAAAAAAGGATAGCGGTGAGGTAACATACTCGCTATTTTGTTTACGTCGTATAAGGAAGGAGCATTTAAATCAACCTTCCTTATTTGATTACGGTCACGCTTAATTAGCGATTTAATTTTTCTTGCTAATTCAATATTTGCGGCATGGCCCGGACGAGCAGCTAAAACGTGTCCTCGAATTGGTTGCCCAATTAATGCTAAATCGCCAACAATATCAAGTAGTTTATGACGCGCTGGTTCATTCTGAAAGTGAGGCTGAATATTGTTTAAAAATCCTCTTTCTTTAACTTCAACATTTGGTTTGTTGAAAAGCTTCGAAAGTTCGTCAAGTTTTTCCTGGCTAACTTCTTTGTCAACAACAACTATGGCGTTATTTAAATCTCCGCCCTTAATCAGATTGTGTTTTAACAGCATTTCTAACTCGTGAAGGAAAACGAATGTCCTGCATTGTGAAATTTCACTTTGGAATTCTTCCAAATTATGAAGCTGTGCATGTTGAGTTCCCAAAACCGGACTGTTATAGTCTACCATAACGGTGATGCGGTATTCCGGACTTTCAACTGCCAACATTTCTACATTTCTTGCGGGCTCTTCGTATGTAATATTCTCATGTAATTCGTAGATATCACGATTTGCATTTTGTTCAATTCGTCCAGCTTGTAAAAGTGCCTCTACAAATGGTCGTGAACTTCCGTCCATGATAGGAATCTCTGGGCCATCAACTTCAATTAACACATTGTCGATTTGTAGGCCTACTAACGCCGCAAGGGCATGCTCTGTAGTACTCACCTTTGCGCCATTTTGTTGAAGGGTGGTTCCCCTCGAAGTATCCACTACATTGTCTACATCTGCTTCAATGATAGGCTGCTTCGGTAAGTCAACCCGCTTGAATTTATACCAATGGTTTTCAGGCGCAGGATGGAAAGTTAGGTTTACAGGCACTCCTGTATGTAGTCCGACACCTGAAACGGTTACCGACTTTTTAATCGTGGATTGTTTAAGCTGCATACTAATTTTAAGAAGATGCTTTATCGCGTAAAGAAGCTATTGTTTTTTCAAGATCCTGGATCTTTTTTTCCAGGGCGGGAAGTTTTTTAAATACTACATAGGTTCGCTTGTAGTCTCCTATGGTGAAGGCAGGAGAACCCTGAAGAATTTCATTTGCATTTGTAATTTTGCTGATAATTCCTGATTGACCCGCGATTTTGGTGCCATCGGCAATGGTAATATGGCCTGTAATTCCTACCTGTCCACCTATCATACAATTTTTGCCGATTTTGGTGGATCCAGCTACTCCAGTTTGAGCCGCAATAACAGTGTTCTCTCCAATTTCCACGTTATGTGCAATCTGAATGAGGTTGTCGAGCTTAACTCCTTTGCGAATAATTGTTGAACCAAGTGTTGCACGGTCAATAGTTGAATTTGCTCCAATGTCAACATGATCTTCAATTATCACGTTGCCGATTTGAGCTACTTTTTCATAATTATTTTCTGAATTTGGTTGAAATCCAAATCCATCAGATCCAATAACACATCCTGCATGAAGTGTTACATGATGGCCAATAATACAATCGGAATAAATTTGAGTCCCAGGAAAAATAGTGGTGTCGTTGCCCACAGTGCAATTGTCGCCAACATAAACATTGGGGTAAATCTTCGATCTATCACCAATCTTTACATTTTTGCCAATGTAACTAAATGCACCAATGTATACCTCCGTCCCATAGGTAGACGAAGCCTCGATAACAGCATGTGCATCAATTCCTACTTTGCTGCGCTGAATGGTATTATAAATTTCTAAAAGTTTTGCAAAGCTGGAGTATGCATTTTCAACGCGAACTAAGGTTGCCGAAATTTCTTTTTCAGCCACAAAGTCATTGTTAATAATGACAACAGAAGCATTGGTAGAATAGATATACGGAGTGTAGGCCGGATTGGCCAAGAAAGTTAAGGAACCTTCAATGCCTTCTTCGATTTTTGAAAGGCGACAAACTTTAGCTTCTGCGTTACCATCAACGGTACCCTGAAGCAACTCGGCAATCTGTTTAGCGGTGAATTCCATGTCAGCTTGCAAAGGTAACAATAAAGCATTTTCAGAGAGTCGAAATTAGCAACATAAAGTATCTGTTAATCAATTAGTTCGGGTAAGCAGCAAAAGAAGTTTTTCTGTATAGGCGATGAAAGTACCGCAACTTCGAGTTGGTCACTGGCTAACGAAAGTTCGATTTGGGTTCCGTCGCGAAATAAAATTCGTATTGGTTCGCTATTAGGGTTGTAAGCGCTATTACTGATATTACCAGTGAAAGCAAAATAATGCTGGTCTTTTTCTGGCAGGTTGTATTGCGATCGAATCTTGTCGATATAGGGTGCCGTTTTTTCGATTTCAAACGGGTCTTTTTGCAATCTAATTTTATAAATTTTTCGATCTACCATGCCCTTGCAAAGTCGTGATAAAACAACATCTTCATGGTTGGTCCAAACCTTTAAACTGGCATATATGTCGTAGTCGTCGAGTTGGCTGAAAAGCGGAAGGATTTCAGGGTTCTCGGTGAAATCTTGTTCTATGAAATTATTGGTTAGGAATTGCTTAAAAGCTGGGGTGGCAAACAGGTTCGAATCGCTAACGGCAATCTCCTTGGCTCGTTTTAAAATATTTACAAGCATTTGTTCGGCCGCCAATGTTGTTTTGTGCAGATAAACTTGCCAATACATGAGCCGGCGGGCCATTATAAATTTTTCAATCGAGTAAAGTCCTTTTTCTTCAATTACTAAATGGTCCTTGTGAACATCGAGCATTTTGATAATGCGCTGAGCACCAATTTTCCCTTCTAAGACGCCAGTATAAAAGCTGTCTCGATTTAAATAGTCTAAGCGGTCCATGTCGAGTTGACTTGAAACGAGCTCATGTAAAAACTTTTTAGGGTACTCGTTTTTGAAAATCATAATTCCCGTACTTAGTTGCCCGTTGAATTCTTTATTGAGCCCTTCCATAAAAAGTAGGGATACTTTTTCGTGAGAAATTCCTTTCACGATGCTATGTTCTAAAGCATGAGAAAATGGACTATGTCCGATATCGTGCAGTAGAATGGCAACTAAAGCTCCTAAAGATTCATCTTCGGTGATTTCGTGCCCTTTTGATTTAATGGTCTCAATTGCTTGGCCCATAAGGTGTAACGATCCTAGCGCATGGTGAAAACGTGTGTGCAATGCCCCCGGATAAACCATGTGTGTCAGTCCAAGTTGTCGAATCCTTCTCAGTCGCTGAAACCACGGATGCTCGATTAAATCAAAGATTAAGGGGTGAGGTATCGTAATAAATCCGTACACTGGATCATTAAAGATTTTCTTTTTATTGATTTTCAACCGATCTATTTTTTATATTCACTTCGAAATTAGTGTTTGAGGTGAATGAATTATGATTTTGCAAATATCGTAAACAGATTCGCATATTAAACAAGACTATTTTTGCGTTTACATTATCTATGGAAAAAATTAAAATTCTTTGGGCCGACGACGAAATCGATTTGTTGAAGCCACATATTCTGTTTTTGAAGGAAAAAGGGTACGACGTAACAACGGCTACAAATGGTCGTGATGCGTTGGATTTAGTTCAAAAATCAACGTTCGACATTATCTTTCTCGATGAAAATATGCCCGGATTAAGCGGTTTAGAGACATTAATGCAAATTAAAAATCTTCGTTCGGAAATTCCCGTGGTGATGATTACGAAGAGCGAAGCGGAAGAAATCATGGAGGAGGCTATTGGAAGTAAGATCGCCGACTTCCTGATTAAACCCGTAAATCCAAATCAAATTTTATTGTCGCTCAAGAAAAACTTAGATCACAAGCGACTTGTCAGTGAGAAAGCAAAGCAAGGTTACCAGCAGGAGTTTCGACAAATTGGAATGACGATGGGTGATAAATTGAGTTGGAGCGAATGGGCCGACGTTTACAAGAAATTAGTTTATTGGGAGATTGAATTAGAGAATACTCAAGATCCTGGTATGTATGATATTTTAACCATGCAAAAATCGGAAGCGAATCATTTGTTCGGAAAGTTTATTGATAATAATTATTTGCAATGGCTGAAGGATCCTGAAAAAGCACCGTTGATGTCGCATCATTTATTGCGTCGAAAAGTGCTTCCATTAATTGATGCCTCTGAAGATCCAGTTTTTTTTATCTTGATAGATAATTTGCGTTATGATCAATGGAAGACTATTCAGCCAGTGTTAACCGATTTGTTTAAAATTTTAGAAGAAGAAACGTATTGTAGTATTCTTCCAACAGCAACAATGTTTGCTCGGAACGCTATTTTTGCAGGAATGATGCCTTCTGAAATTGAAAAAAGATTTCCTAATAAATGGGTGAACGATGAAGATGAAGGAGGAAAGAATCTATACGAAGAAGATTTTCTTGCCGATCAATTGCAACGACTAAAGAAAACGTATAAGTTCTCTTACACTAAGGTTACTAATATTGATGCGGGTAAAGCATTGGTCGATTCAATTCCAAATTTATATCAGAATAAATTTAACGTTATTGTATATAATTTTGTAGACATGCTTTCACATGCGCGTACCGATATGCAGGTGATTCGCGAACTTGCTGAAGATGAAAAAGCATACCGATCAATTACTAAATCTTGGCTTGAACATTCGCCACTTCTCGATGCGCTAAAACGAATTGCAGAGAAGCCTTGCAAAGTTGTTATTGCTACTGATCATGGAACAATTAAAGTAAATGATGCTTCCAAAATTGTTGGCGATCGAAATACAAATACTAACCTTCGCTATAAAGTAGGCAAAAGTTTAAGTTATGAGAAGAAGGATGTGATGGAAATAAAAAATCCTGCCGACGCCTTTCTTCCTAAAATGAATGTGAGTACTTCATATGTGTTTATTAAAGGAGATAAGTTCTTTGCCTATCCCAATAATTTTAATTATTACGTTAATTTTTATAAAGACACATTTCAGCATGGAGGAATATCGCCAGAAGAAATGATTATTCCAGTTATTACACTTCAAAGTAAGTCATGACCCGAAGTTGGAATTCAATTACGCTAGAGATGTTGCCTCAAGTTGCAAGCGAATTGTTGCATTTTGCAGCAGCTCAAAAAATATTTTGCCTTTATGGTGAAATGGGAGCTGGCAAGACTACTTTCGTAAAGGAATTGTGTAAAGCTTTGGGTGTTCAAGATGAAGTGCAAAGTCCTACTTTCTCAATCGTAAATGAATATAAAGCAGATAATGGAAATCCTGTATTTCATTTTGATTTTTACAGGTTGAAGAAAGTGGAGGAAGCGTTTGATATTGGTTATGAAGACTACCTGTTTTCGGGCCATACTTGCTTTATTGAATGGCCTGAAAAGGTTGAAAGTTTGTTAAATTTTGCAAAAGCAGATATTTTTATCTCTTCAGATAATAATACCCGTATAATTACATGTCGATATGAGTAAGCAATTTAAAGGAATCAGCACATTGGCCCAGCAAGGCGTAATGATGCCGCAGGAAAGTGTTTTAGAAGTGGGTAAACTCAGGAAAGAACTTTTTATTGGGATCCCTAAAGAAACCTCCTTTCAGGAAAATAGGATCCCCTTAGTGCCCGAGTCTGTTGCTGTATTGGTGAATAATGGCCATCAAATATTGGTGGAAACAGGTGCAGGAAAGAATGCCAATTTCACCGACTCCGACTATAGCGAAGTGGGAGCTAAAATCGCTTATTCTACAGAAGAAGTATACAAGTCTGATTTGATTATAAAAGTAGCTCCGCCTTCATTGGAAGAGCTCGATTATTTTAAAGATAAACAGTCGTTAATGTCGATTCTTCAAATTGGCATGCAGCAGGAAGGATTTTTACAAAGACTGTCGAGTAAAAAAATAACGGCTTTAGCGTATGAGTATTTAAAGGATGAAACCGATGTATATCCGGTCATCCAGGCCATGAGTGAAATTGTAGGAAGTGCATCTATTCTCATAGCTTCTGAGTTATTAAGTAATACTGCAGGTGGTAAAGGTGAATTGCTTGGCGGGGTTCCCGGAATTCCTCCAACAGAGGTGGTGATTCTTGGTGCAGGCACAGTAGGTGAGTACGCTGCCCGGGCGGCATTAGGCTTAGGCGCGAATGTGAAAGTGTTCGATAATTCTATTTATAAATTACGTCGCTTGCAACGAAATCTTGGTTCAAGGGTTTATACTTCAACATTAAATCCTGGCAACTTATTGAAAGCGCTAAAAACTTGCGATGTTGCCATTGGTGCCATTTTAGGGAAAGAAGGACGATCTCCTGTGGTCGTTACCGAAGAAATGGTGAGTGAAATGCGCTTCGGATCTGTCGTGATTGATGTAAGTATCGATCAAGGTGGTTGCTTTGAAACATCTGAAGTGACAAATCACTCTAATCCAACATTTAGAAAGTATGGTGTGATACATTACTGTGTTCCAAATATTGCTAGTCGTGTAGCGCGTACGGCCTCTTACGCATTAAGTAATATTTTCACTCAGATTTTACTCGATATGGGCGAAGAGGGTGGAATGGATCCACTATTATGGCAAGATCATCATGTACGTTGTGCTGCTTATTTATATCGAGGCACAGTAACCAATAAATATGTTGCAGATGTTTGTCAAATGCCATTTAGAGATTTGAATCTTTTGATGGCAACCCGTATCTAATTTTTCTTTTTACTTGAAAAGTATTTACAAGCGGATTTAATTTGACAGACTGGACATTTCGGTGTTCGTGCTAAGCAAACGTATCGCCCGTGAAGTATTAGCCAATGGTGTGCTAAAGGAATTTGTTCTTCCGGAATGTGTTTTACTAATTGTTTTTCGGCTGCAAATGGTGTTTTGGCATTTAATGTAAGGCCAATACGAGCCGATACTCTAAAGACATGCGTATCTACTGCCATTGCAGGCATATTATAGATGACAGAAGCAATAACGTTCGCTGTTTTTCGTCCAACTCCTGGTAGTTTTACTAATTCATCTATTTCAGAAGGCACTTCTCCATTGAAATTATTTACCAGCATTCTAGCCATTCCAGCAAGATGCTTTGCTTTGTTATTGGGATAACTAACGGAGCGTATATACGCAAATATATCTTCAGGAATTGCAGTAGCTAATTCTTCAACTGAAGTATAGGCTTCAAATAATGCTGGGGTTACTTGATTTACTCTTTTGTCGGTGCATTGAGCCGATAGTATTACGGCAACAAGTAGCTCGTAGGGGTTGCTGTACTGCAGTTCTGTCTCAGCGTTAGGATTGTTTTCGCTAAAATAGTCTAGAATATATTCGTATCGTTCTTTTCGTGTCATTGATGTAATAGCAAATAAATTGCAATGGTGTAAAAATAAGAAAGGCCCCGAATTGGAGCCTTTCTTATTTTCTTATTTTTAAATTTACTCAATAATAAATGGTTTTAGTTGGATTTCGCTTCCCGATTCAATTCTTAGCATATACATGCCTGCAGACAGATTCGTTTGCATAGGGAATTCATTTAATCCTTCTGTAGTTTGCTGCTCTTCGCTATAAATCATTCTTCCCGTTAAGTCGATAATTGATATTATGGTTTTTGTAGCTGCTTTTGCAGAAATAGCGATAGAGAAATTACCGTTTGAAGGATTTGGCATTATGTTCACTGTAGTGCCTGTTTCAAAGTTCCCTTCGCGACATGTTATAGTGTAAGCCAATGTTTTTGTTGAACTAGTACCCGCGCAAGTGCGATTCGCTTGTACGTTAATTCCTCCCGCTTTATTTCCAAAGTTTACGACAATTGAAGTAGATCCTTGCCCGCTAACGATTGTTGCAGTAGATGGAACAGACCATATGTATGACGTCACTCCTGTAATGGATGGTGTAGAGTAAGTAACGTTTTGTTGGTTTGCGCAAATTGTAGCAGGTCCGTTAATTACTGTTGGCGTTTGTGGTACTGCTTTTACACTTAATGTTCTTGCAATTCCTGCAGTGCCGCATTCGTTTAGTGAATACACGCTAATGATTCCTGGTACGAATCCAGGACTAAAATACATGGTGCACAATAGGCCGTTACTCGCGCCAATAATTGCCGCTCCTGTTGGTGGTGTCCATAAGTAAGCAGATGCGTTAGTAACAGCAGCAATGCTATACGTTACTGTAGTGTCGCAAAGGCCTGCAATTGGACCTGTGATATTTCCCGGTACACGTGTAATAGGAACTGAAGTTTTAAGTTGAGCAACCGAATTTGCACAAGCAAAATAGGCTGTAACTTTAATTACTCCACCATTAAATGTATTATCGAAATCAATGTATGCCGTTGTGTCGGTGTTTGAAACAATTTTTGCTCCAGGAGGTATTGTCCATTTGATTGAATCGGCACCTTCAACTTTTCTTACACGATAGTAATTATTCTGAGCTCCTGGGCAAACAGTGCTTGGGCCAACTTGGAATTGGGCAGAACCAATATTATGTCGAATCCAAATTTGTCTTGTTAAACTAATTCCACATTCATTTTCTGCATTTACATACACGTAGGTTCCTGAATTCGCAACATTGAATGGGAAATTAATATTTACTAGGTTAGTTCCTTGTCCTGATAGAATGGAACTTGTATTTCCAGTTGTCCAGTTATAGGTATTCGCATCTGATGCGCTTAATACACTGTAGTATGATTGATGCCCTAAACAAATTTGTGCTGAGCCTGTAATGTCAGATGGTCGAGCAGGTTTGTTCTTGACGTTGATATAAATTGAAGCAATAGTTGCCGGACATCCTGAGATACTTACGGCATTGAGCGATAAAGTTGCATGTCCGGCTAAAATGTCGGCACTGCCCGGAGTATAATTTGATATTAGATTGCTTGAGCCAAATACTCCGTCGCCGTCACTGGTCCACAAAATTGATTGATAAATGCCATCTACATAACCTTCAAGGTCAATTGAACTGTTATAGCAAATGGTAGTATTATCTGCAGTAAGAATTTGTACGCTGATAGGGTCAGGCTGTGTAATTGCAAAAGGGGCAATTACTGTACAATTATTTCCATCAGTTACAATTACATTATAGTATCCTGAGAATAAATTGCTAATGGAATCAGTGATTTCGTTGTCATTGTCCCATATGTAGCTGTACGGTGTTTGTCCTCCAGTAACAATAGCAGCAGCTGTACCGCTATTATCGCCAAAGCAAGCATTAGAAGAAGTGTTAACTGCAACTGAATATGCCGCTGGATTAGATAAGCTGAAGCTAGCAATCTGCGAACATCCGTTTTCATCCGTTACTGTAACCGTATATGATCCTGCGGTAATAGAATTGATGTCTTCACTTGTTGCAAGGTTGCTCCATAAGTATGTGTATGAGTTTGTTCCTCCTGATAGGCTAATGTTGATTGATCCGTTGCTTCCATTATGACATATCGGGTCGTTCGAAATTCCTGAAATGCTAATTGAATTTGGTTCTGATATTGTAATCGTTGTTTGAGCAGAACATCCGGTTATATCGTTAACGGTAATAGTATGCGTTCCTGCGGCTAAACTAATTGTGCCACTTCCAGTGTAATTTCCTGAACCTCCAACAACAGTTACTTCAACTTGAGCAGATCCTCCATGACAAAGAATCGGAGAAGTTATAACAGCTGATGCCGATAAATTGTTGATTACATTAATTGTTGCTAAACATGAATCTTTGTTCCCTGTTTCGTCGGTTGCAATTAAATAAATATAGTTTAATCCAATGTTAGTGCAATCAAAATTGTAGTTGCTTAATGATAAAATTGGAGGGAATGCATTGTCCGTTGATCCATTGTTTATTTGTGCTGTAGTAATTGAAGCGGTGCCATTTATTCCTAATGTAACACTAATGCTATTGCAATTTGCTACTGGATTTGTATTGTCGATAATGGTTATTGTAGCTAAACAAGAATCTTTATTTCCTGATGCGTCAGCTACAATTAAATAAATGCCGTTGCTGCCCAGATTAGTATGGTCGAAATTTTGATTCGATAGTGTTAAAGAAGAAATTCCGCAGTTGTCAGATGATCCGTTGTCGATTTGAGATGCTGTAATAGTTGCTGTGCCAGAATTGTTAAGGGTAACAGTAATGTTTTTACATGATACAGTCGGTTTAATATTGTCGATAACAGTCACCGTAGCGGCAGCTGAATCTTTATTTCCTGAAGCATCTTGCACAATTAAGTAAACGGTATTTGCACCCCGGTTACTACAAGAGAAAGCAGATTTGCTCAATGTTAAAGAAGAGATTCCGCAGTTGTCAGATGATCCGTTGTTAATGTTAGCGGTAGTAAGCGTAGCACTTCCTGCTGCGTTAAGTGCTAATGAATAACTAGTGGTTACAA
>CAIRUC010000127.1 GCA_903881665.1 uncultured Bacteroidota bacterium
ATCCCCCCTCACCGTATCAATTTATCCATCGTCTTGTTAAATTCCTTTTTAAATTTTTCAAATTCTTCTCCTGTTGCAGGTCCGGCAAAGCCTGCATGAACTTTTACAACATTGCCTTTGCGATCGAGGTAAATGGATGTAGGAAACGAAATAAAGTTTTTAATTTGTGGTATCTGCTTTAGCACATTGTCTTTTCCCGATACTCCCGCAATTAAAACAGGATATTGAACATCGTACTTTTTAATTAATCTACTTACCGATGTTTTGGCTTTGCTGAATTCTCCGCTTCTTTCAAATGCTAATCCTATCACTTCTACACCTTCTTCTTTTCTTGCTTTATAAAATTCATTCAAGAAAACTGTTTCATCCATGCAATTCGGACACCATGATCCCATAATTTGAATGATAACCGGCTTGTTCTTAAATCGCGTATCGTGCAATGAAACAATTGTGCTATCAAGATCAGGGAATGAGAAATCGAGTTTCCCTTCTACCGATGTGATGGTATTTGGATCGCGAAGTTTTACTAAAGGATTTCTTTTTGCATGAAAGGGAGCTTTATATGTTGTGCCCGAATAATACATCCCGTTCATCGAATCGCCTTTCACTTCCGCAACATATAGCCACGCATGTGTTCCGTCGAATACACTCATCTTTAAAGTGCGTCCTACTAAACTTCCTTCTAAATAACGATGGTCTCCTGTTTCCGTTAAGAACGTTCCCGTTACATGGTTGTTATCTTGATTAAATACTCCTATTGCAATGGATGAATCCGGCGAATCAACATCAAACCATGTTTCCCATTTTCCGTTTATATCTGATGCCGGTTGCCCTTGATCGGTAAATCGTTGCGATACTCCTTTGTATCCCATAAATGTAATTTCTGGAGCGCCTTTCTTTCCGTAGTTCACCCATTTACCTCGCAAACGATCACCTTCAATACGTAGTTTAAATTCAGAGTCAAACACAGGAACTCTAACAAACATTGAATCTTCAGTAACTCGATAAATATCGCATACAATTCTTTCTTCGGCATTGTGAATGATGAATACCGGTTTACCGTTTTGTTCTGTGATATCAAAATTAAAAGGTAAGGGCTGATCAACTAAAAATAGTTGTCCGAGCCACAAGCTGAAGAGGAGAGTTATATTATACATGTAAATATCTTACTACTGGTTATTTTTAATGGTGAATAAATACAGAATGTATCAAGTACGATGTTGTATCTGCAAGAATTACTTTTTGTCCGCCACTTATAGTGTATTCTTTAAACGGAATGTATTGCAATGTTTGCATTGCATGATAGTATGCATTTTGTTTTTCCGTCAGAATCTTAATGCGTGATAAGGTGTCGGCTGTTTTGTAAAGTTCAATCTTGCGGACATTTAATTTTGGCTCTAGTGCCGAGTAAACAATATATGTTTCATTTCCATTGCTGCTCGAATCGCGCTGGTATGATCTTTTCCATGCCGGCTTATTAATGTCGGCTTCAAGAAAAGGTCTTAGCTCTTTCTTCCAGTTAACATTCGCAAAATTTCGTATTTCTTTTTTTCCGTCTTTGGTGATCGCTTTTTCAAAGCCTGTTTTTTCGGATGTTAAGATTCGTATTTGATCATTAAAATAAGCTTCAATTGAGAAATAGGAAGAAGCATTACCGCTAGGAGAGGAGGAGGAACAACCAGCAACAACCATTAATAATAAAAAAAAGATTTTTTTCATTTCTAGAAATTAGCACCCATAGAACGGGCTTTTTGCAAATATTGATTGGCAGTAACGGTATCGCCTAAACTACGATAAATGATACTCAAATTGATAATGGCTTTTACATTGTTCGGATCAATAGCAACTGATTTCTCAAACCATATTTTCGCCGAATCTAGTTGGTTGAGTACAGCGTAGCAATTTCCTAAGTTGTTATAGGCATCTCCGAAGGATGCGTTAATGCTCAGCGTTTTTTTGTAATCGACTATTGCTTCACCGTATTCTTTATACTGCGCGTGAATATTTCCTCTGTTGTAATAAACCTTATCGAAATCGGGTTTCAACTTTAATGCTTTTTCAAATACTTCAAATGAACCTTGTTTATTTCCCGATTCTCCTAAATATAATCCTAGGTTATTGTAAATCTCATAATTGTCGTTGTCGAGTTCGGCAGCTCTTGTTAAATCGGCTATAGCTTTGTCGTATTGCCCATTCTTTCCGTAGGCTATACCTGAGTTTGTAAGTTTGGAAGCGTCGGTAAAGGGCTTGTAACTGCGTGCTTGGTCAAAAGAATATACAGCATTTTTACTGTCATCAAGTTCTTTGTAAGCCATTCCTAAATTATACCAAGCATCGTTATAATTGGGAATCAACGAAACTCCTTTTTGTAATTGCTCAATTGATTTCTGTAGTAAATTATTCTTTACTGCGGGATTTTCTTCTTTCAAAGCTTGTTCAACCAATATGGCACTTCCATATGCGTAACGGATGCGCGCACTTTCGGGAGCCGATTGCACATCTTTTGCCAATAAGGTTAAGTTATCTTTCCAGTCGGTGTTACGTGCCATCGTTCTAACTGAGAATATTAAACAAATAGCAATAACAAGAAAATGCAATGTGCCGGGTTTTCGGATATCCGTAACCTTTATCTCTCTATTTTTTCCGTTGTTTAGTTTGAATACCCTGGCTAACACTATCATTAATGCTATGCAGAATCCGAGCGATGGAGTATAAACAAATCGTTCTGCCATTGTGGCTTCTAATAAGAAGAAAATATTCGAGAGTAAGCCGATGGTTCCTAAGAAGAACAAAATTCCATACGCCAGCAAATTTCTTTTCGGCAGTTCTTTGATGGCGTAAATGAATAATGAAACATAAATCAGCAATGGCAAGAAAGCTTTGATATTGCTTATGGGCACATTCGGAATGGTGTTGTAAGAGTAATCGAAAATTAAGGTGATGGGAAGAAATAGCAATCCGAGGTATTTTCCTAATACAGAGAATGCGGTCGCGATTTGCATCGTTTTATCATTCGTACCTACCAAAGAATTGTTGATCAACAAAATTTCGGTTTCGCCCGTTACTGTTCCTAAAATAGAAGTACGTATGGCCATAAATATTCCGAAGATGACAAGGAATGGTACAGTCGTAATTATTGTTTTCTTTAAATCAGCATTTGTTGCACACCAAATTGATAACGGAAAAACTCCGAGCCATGTTACGCTACTTTCTTTACTAAGTAAGCTTAAGAAAAAACAAAGATTGGCAAGGATGAAGAAATGAAATTTCTCTTTATCAAAATAATAAAGCAAACAGCGCAATGATAATAATCCGAAAAAGAAACTCATTAATTCATCTCTACTTTTTATGTTCGCTACAACTTCGGTATGGATGGGATGAGTAATGAATAATAACGTAGCGAAGAGTGGGATGAGCGGATGTAATGTACTCAGCAAACGATTTAGTACCGACAATACAATGACTCCTGTTAATGCATAAAATAAAACGTTGATTAAATGTCCAAGAAAGGGTTTTCCTCCGCCAAGTTGCCATTCAACAGCAAACATGGCTACTGATAGCGGACGATACAATCCTTCTTTCCGCTCCCAGAATCCTGCGCGATAAGAAGAAGTAAAAATTTTACCAATAGCGCTTATGCCTTCTTTGGTAATTTTATTGTTGGCCATTACAGTGCCATCGTCAACGGTGAAATCGTGGTTGAGCGTATTTGCGTATAAAAGAAATCCAAGAATAGCTACAAACAGATACAGCCATTTCTTATCGACTGATTTTTGTTCAGCCGTCGGAGTTTTTACCGGCGCGGGAGGTTTAGTTGTTCGTTTCTGCACAGATCAAAGATAATAGTTGGGAATGAAAAAAGGTCATCAAATTAATGATGACCTTTTTTCATTCTATATACTAAGAATTACTTCTTCTTGCAGCAATCTTTTTTTTCGGTTCCAGCGTCACCTGAGCAGCTTTTCATTTCGCCGCTGCACTTTTGGCCTTCTCCTTTCATTTCGCATTTGCCTGCAGCCATATGAGGACAAGATCCCGGCGTGCAATCCATGCCCATTCCTTTACATTTTTCCATGCAAGGCTCATCGCATGAAGCTTTAGAAGCGTTCATACAAGCATCCATTTTGATATGGCATTTAGCATCTTCACAAGCTACGCAATCCGAGCTATCGATTTTGCCTTCAGCCATCCATTGAGCGCAAGTTGCAGAATCGATAACGCAGTTACCTTCAGCATCTTTCTCGCATGGCATCATTTTGCAATGAGCAGCATTCATCATTTCACTAGAGCACTCCATTTTATCTCCTGTGCAAGCACCGCCATCTTGTTCACCATTTACCGCGATGTAAGGAGCGATAACTAATGATACAATTGACATTAATTTGATAAGGATATTCATAGAAGGTCCAGAAGTATCTTTAAACGGATCACCAACTGTATCACCTGTTACTGATGCTTTATGCGGTTCTGATTTTTTGTAGAACATTTCGCCGTTGATCATCACTCCTTTTTCAAATGATTTCTTAGCGTTATCCCATGCACCACCAGCATTCGATTGGAAAATTCCCATCAATACGCCGCTCACAGTAACACCGGCTAATAATCCGCCTAATACTTCAGGCCCGAAAGTAAATCCTACGATTAACGGAGTAATTAATGCAATTGCTCCAGGCATAATCATTTCACGGATTGAAGCTTTTGTAGAAATAGCAACACACTTTTCATATTCAGGTTTCGCTTTGTATTCCATAATTCCTGGAATTTCGCGGAACTGACGACGAACTTCCTGAACCATGTCCATTGCAGCTTTACCCACTGCTTGAATACATAATGCAGAAAATATAAAAGGAATCATACCGCCGATGAATAATCCTGCTAATACGTTCGCTTTGTAAATATCGATATGAGAGATGCCAGCAATTCCTACGAACGCAGCGAATAAAGCTAATGAAGTTAATGCGGCAGATGCAATAGCAAATCCTTTTCCTGTTGCAGCGGTAGTATTACCTACAGCGTCTAAGTTGTCAGTACGTTCACGCACTTCAGGAGGTAATTGACTCATTTCAGCAATACCGCCTGCGTTATCTGCAATAGGTCCGAATGCATCGATTGCTAATTGCATAGCAGTAGTTGCCATCATACCTGCAGCAGCAATAGCTACACCATATAATCCTGCAAAATGGAAAGATGCCATGATACCAGCTGCTAATGTTAAAATAGGAATAACAGTAGATTTCATGCCTACTGATAAACCGCCGATGATGTTAGTTGCATGTCCTGTAGAAGACTGTTGAATAATTGAGTTAACGGGACCTTTACCCATTGCAGTATAATATTCGGTTACGATACTCATAATTGCGCCAACAACAGTACCTACTACGATAGCCATAAATACGCCCATCTTAGTAAAAGTAGCAGTACGTAAAACGATATCACCTTCAGGTAACATCATATCAACAATAAAGTATGACGCAATTACAGTTAAGATCATTGAAGCCCAATTACCAAGGTTCAACGCGTTTTGCACGTTCGATTTATCATCTTTAATAGTAACGAACATGGTTCCTATAATAGAGAAGATAATTCCTAAGCCGCAAATTACCATAGGCAATAAAATTGGCGACATCCCACCGTAGTTATCAGTAACAACAACTTCTTGTCCGAGAACCATCGTTGCAAGAATCGTAGCAACATAAGAACCGAATAAATCGGCACCCATACCTGCTACGTCACCTACGTTATCACCTACATTATCGGCGATAGTTGCAGGATTACGAACATCGTCTTCAGGAATTCCTGCTTCCACTTTTCCTACAAGGTCAGCACCTACATCGGCCGCTTTTGTATAAATACCGCCACCAACACGTGCAAACAATGCGATTGATTCAGCACCTAAAGAGAATCCGGTTAATACTTCGATAGACGTTTTAACGGTGTCGGCTCCAAGTCCTGCAAATATGTTAAGGAATGCAATGAATAAACCACCTAAACCTAGGATAGCTAAACCTGCAACACCTAAGCCCATTACAGTGCCACCGGTAAATGAAACTTTTAAAGCTTGCTTTAAACTTGTACGAGCTGCTTGTGTAGTACGTACGTTCGCTTTTGTAGCTACTTTCATTCCGATGTACCCTGCTGTTGCCGAGAATACCGCACCGATGATGAATGCAACGGCGATAATCCAACTAGAGTGGATTGGCTTACCATTTATTTCGTGTATGGTTCCGGAATACGCTAATAAAACTGCAGCAATCGTTACGAAAATACTTAGTACTTTCCATTCTGCTTTTAGGAATGCCATTGCTCCGTCGGCAATATATCCGGCCAATTCTTGCATTTTAGCATCTCCGGCATCCTGTTTAGTTACCCATGCGGATTTAATAGCCATAACGATTAGGCCAACAATACCGAGAACGGGAATTAGATAAATTAAATTTTGCATAAGTTCAAATTAAGGGACGCGAAGTTACCCCTTTTTACTTTTAAGGGCAAATCCGACATGCTATATTACTAATAATTAATCAATTATACTTTTTTTCAAGCATTGCGAGCCCTTGAAAATGAAAAAGCCCTGCATATTCCACAGGGATTTAACGTTATTTTTCTGATTAATTATTTAGTAAAACGAATTGAAAATGAAGCGTCTGCCCCTTGCAAAGTGATGAAGTAAGAACCTTCATTTAGCCCTGAAGTATTAATAACAACTTCATTTACAATATTTTGAGTTAATTTTTGGATTAAACGACCATCAATTCCATATATCGTTAAGTTATAAATTCCTGCCGTTCTATTGGTTTTGACGTGTAATTGGTCATTTACAGGATTTGGATAAACGCTCCAGCTGGTATTGTTCAATTGAATTAATCCGCTGCAGCTAGTTACAATAATGGTATCAGAAACTGTTGCACTGCACCCGTTATTGTCGATGTAAGTATAAAAGACTTCATGGCTTCCTACTCCGATAGAGTCTGGATCAAATTGATTTCCGCTAACTCCTGCACCACTCCAGATTCCGCCTGTTGGTGATTCTCCAAATAATGTGACAGGATTTTGAGTGGAACAAATAGTAGTATCCATAAATAAGGTAGCCACCGGATTTGGATAAACGACCAGATTCAATACATATGTACTATCACAACCTAATGATGTTTGATATGTATCGTAGTATGTTCCTGATGTTGTAATCAAACTATCCGCGAAAAACAATGCGGCTCCTTCGCAAATAAAACTGTTTTGAGTGAATAGATAGGAAGGATTTACTGTTAACGTAGTATTGATTGTAGAGTCGCAACCTAGCACCGTAGTAAAGTGATCAACAAAAGTCCCGCTATTATATTGCCAATTTCCTTCCAAAAACAAACTATCGCCGTTGCAAATAGAATTACTTTTTGAAATCAAATAAGAAGGATTTACTATTAACGTTGTACTGATTATTGAGTCGCATCCTAATGAGTTTGTAAATTGATCTACATAAGTTCCGCTTACATATTGCCATTTACTTTCTAGGAACAGACTGTCGCCTTCGCAAATCATTATTGATTGAGTTAACTGATCGGGCATATTTATTATAACAGTAGTATTAATAATTGAATCACATCCGAAGTTAGAATTTAAAAGATCAATATAGATGCCTCCTATTGTTTGCCAGGCTCCTCCTGCGAATACGCTATCCCCATTACAGATTGTTACAATAATTTGTGAACTATAGTTTGGTGACACAATTACTTCGGTTATATAGTTACTATCGCAACCAAATGTGGTAAAATTGTTTTCAATTATCGTTGTAGATGATGAATACCAAGCCCCATTTATTTCGGCGCTGTCGCCAGAACAAATGTGCACAGGAATATCATAATAATATACGGGATTTACCGCTACATTTAATGTTGTATTACTACTCGTTCCACATTGGTTAGAGGCATTAACGGAAATAATTGCAGAGGAGGCATTTGCTCCAAAGTTCAATAGAGAAGTAGTATCGGAGATGAAGGATGTTACATCGTTTCCTGCGATGGTCCAGTTGTATGCATCAACATCTTGCATTGAAGATATCGTATAGGCTTCTCCGCTAGTATTTCCGCAAACTAAAGTAGAGCCGCCAGTAAAAGCAGGGGCATTTGGGATGGATTTTATTGTTAATGTAACAGTATCGGTAATAGCAGCAGGATTACAAGATCCTGTTGCTACGCAACGGTAGCGTGTTCCATTAAGATTAGTACCTGGATTAGTAATTGTAAGAAATTTTCCCCCTGTTCCAGCATAGGTAGAATTGGTAGATAAGTTAGTAAACGTGCCCGCAATTTCTATTTGCCAACGAAAATTTACAAAACTTCCGCTTGCGTTTGAAGCCAAAGTTGTGCTACTCCCTAAACAAATTGTTTTAGATGTTGGTTGAAGTGTTATTACCGGAACTGTATTTACTTGCATATAAACCGGAGTAGAGATGGTTGAAGGTCCGCATGGTCCTGTAATTATGCATCGGAAATAATTGTAACTCATCGCTGCTGTTGCATTCGTAATAGTGATTGTTTTGTTAAAAACACCTGAATAAGGTCCGCCATTTGTCAAACTCACAAATCCACTGCCGGTATCAATTTGCCATTGATATTTATAAGAACCGAATCCTCCTGGAGCATGAACATTGAACGAACAATTTTCACCTTCACAAATTGCTCTAGAAGGAGTGAAAGAAGCAATAGCAGGCAGTTTAGTAAGTGAAAGAAAAGCAATATTAGAAACAGCATTAGGCAATGCATTGCCAGTTAATTCACAACGAATCATCATGGTATTATAGCTGAAAGGTACATTTGTAAATACAAGCATTGTATCGTGGCTTCCAGAAGCAGCTCCTGTGTCAATCAAATTGATCCAGGTACTACCGTCAAAATATTGCCATTGTAACGATGTGAAATCGATGGCAGAAATACTGAAGCTTACTGTATCACTTTCGCATGCATTTACGCTTACCGGTTGCGATAAAATTGTTGGAGCATTAATAATTGCACACGGGTTGAATGTAATGGAAAGAGGTAAAATGTTAGCTGTTGGAACTGGTAACGATGTTGAAAGATCTGTTGACCAGTTTGCTGCATTTAAAATTTCAGTAGCTAAAGCGATTCCAGTGTTTGTGCTGTAATTATAAACGGCGTTCACAGCATCTGGGTAAACAGCAATATTGTTATTCAAAAGTGCTGCGGGCAAAACAGAAACAGTGGAGGTGGTTGTACAAGGATCAAGTGTTACTTCCCAATTATTATTCATGGAAATTCCTGCAATAAAAGCAGGGCTAACAGATGAACCTTGATACGCAAATAATTGATCACCATTTGTTGTTGGTAAATCAATAAAATAGGAAATATTATTTGCTGTTGACTGTTCCCCGGTAACAGTACCTGTATTCGCTGTGAGAACTGTTTTACATTGAATAGTGATCTGCATTCCGCAGGTTAAGTCGGAGGATGCTGTCCATTTAATTATACCGTCTTCATGCGAACCTGTTAATGGTCCGCAAGGATCAACTTCTTGAAAAGCGTTATTATTAGTCCACCCAAAGTCAGTAAAATAAATTTCTGTATTGGCTTGAATATCTTTCATTAAAATAAATGAAAAGGCATCATCTTGCGTTAAACCTGCATCATCTGTTGATATGTATCCGGCAAATACGATATCGCCTGGTGTTAAATTTGTTTGCGCTTTTATACTGTAGCTGCTCAATATACAAACCAACATAATGAACATTGCCTTTAATCTGTGGCTAGAGACCTTGTAATGATATTTCATAACGGGAGAAATTAATTTTGCAAAGAAAAGAATACTAAATAATTTTTTGAAGAAAAAGCCCCTTCTTTTTTCATGGGAAACAAACTTTTTGGTAATCATTCTCTTTCCTTTTGCGAAACGATTAATTTCTAAGGTAAGAAAGTAAAGAAATCATCAATTTTACTTGAATCGCACGTAGCTGTTTCGTATTTTTGATTCAAATGAATTTTCTTCGCCCTTATTTTATTTTATTAGTGCTTCTATTAGGGGGTGCTATTCCGTTGGTAGCGGCTTCTTTAGTAATGCCTGTACTTTTTACCATTGAAAATGGAACGTACGAAAACACATTTGTAAATGTCAAGAAAAATGGCGAATCAATTTATTCAGTTCCTGGTGAAAAGAACCTGCGTTTAAAATTGGAATTGAATGCTGATTATGTTCTTTCATTTTCAAAAAATGGATATATTACTAAACAGATTCACGTGAGTACTGATATTCCTGATGAGCGAGTGCGAGGAGGATTGGATCCCTATAAAATTGGAGTAAGGTTATTTAAACAATATGAAGGCGTTAACATAGTAGTGTATAATCAGCCGGTTGCCTTTATTCGCTATCTTATTGATACGGATGATATGGGATACGATGTAGATTATACAAAATCGATCATGTCGGAACTTCAGCAAGCGGAATCTACTTTAGAGAAGAAGGCAATGGAAGAAAGAGAGCAGTTGGCTATTGCCGAAAAAGAGAAAGCGAAATTTTCGATTCCAGTTACGAATCCCAATAATTCAATACCATCACCGGCGTCTTTGGCAGTGAAGTTTGAGATAGAAAATAATACCACCACATCTTCCGATGTAGTTAGCCAAGGTGTCGATCATTCAAAAAATTCTGTTCTTTTGAAAGTTCAAACAGGACAAGATGAACATTCTTCTAAATTGTCTCCTGAAGCTGGAGAAGATGTGGGACATGCTTTAAACATGGAATGGGGCGCAGACATTAACAAGCCGATTATTGTTATTGAAGGAGGAGAAGATAAAGAGGCACTTGAAAACAATGTGTTAAACGAAATTACAAAATCGGTGACTGTTACAGATGAGCCAAATCGTAAGATCACGTTTGTTTATATAAGTAATGGAGAGCACCACTCTTCTTATAAAAAAATTGAATATAATTGGGGAGGCAAATTTTATTTTAAAGATGATAAAATTTCAATTAGCTATCAGTTGTTTTCCCTTTTTACCGGAATGAATTAATCGAATCTTAATTGAAATGAATTTAGAAGTCAAATATTCAAAAGTATACAATAATTAGTGTCGAAAACAATAACAATAAACAATAATTGAACTTGATAGTATAGAAATTTTAAAATGAAAAAAAAACTTCTACTAGTGGTCCTTGGATTTGCTGCAATTACAGTGGATGCACAAAAAATAAAAAAGGCTGATGTTCCTGTTGCAGTAAAAAAAACATTTACTAAAGCTTATCCTTCAACTAAGGTAAATGGATGGGAAAAGGAAAACGGAAACTATGAAGCAGCGTTCGGCCATAATAATAAAGAGATGTCGGTAATAATTGATCCTAGTGGAAACATTGTTGAAACGGAAACGGAAATTGCTATTTCCGAACTTTCAAAAAAAATAACCGATTATTGTGCAAAGAATTATTCAGATAAAAAAATAAAGGAAGCCGCTCGAATAGTTGATGCAAAAGGAATATTAACGTATGAGGCAGAGATAGGCAAAATGGATGTTTTATTTGACGAAAAGGGTAATTTCATTAAAGAAGCAAAAGAGTAATCAAATAAAAATTTAGTTCATCGTAGAGCGTTCATCGTTCTACGATGTAATATATAGTTTCCAATTTGAAAGCATCAAACTTTAGATGTTGAAATCTAGAATGGAAAGACCGCCAACCTATTTCGATAAACGGTTAGTAATTTCTGTATTTAAATTGCTCGAAATTGGAATTGTTGTTTCGATATGATTTAAGATTAAACGAAACCCTTGAGCATTTCCAGTAATGGATACTACTTGATCGAGGTTTACGATCCACTCACGGTGACAGCGATAAAATGCAGTAAAAGTTCTTAAATCATCACGTGCCGATTTCAATGTTGCATTTATTTGTTTGATTTTAACGGAACCCTTTTCCAAATAAAAAATTTCAATAAAATCGTTGCTGGAAGTAATATAAAGCAAATCGCGAGCAAGAATTGTAAAGACTTCATTTTTATTTTCAGCGTGAATCGTTAGCGTTGCATCGGGAGTTGATGTAAGTCTCTTTTTATAATGCATTCCCATTGCAATTACGTGAGCAGTTCTTAAATTTTGTTTTAGCAATACCATATTCTTAATCAGCACATAAATACTTACTGGAAGAATGACAATAGCGATCGTTGAAAATAAACAGGTCAATAGTTTCCAGGTACTAAAGTCATATTCTAAATAAAACGAAACATAAAACATGTTTATAAAAAAAATTGTTGAAATATTCCAGAGGATATCAAGGATTTCCTTTTTTATGGTCCAGTTCACATCATCGAACAGTGAGGTGAATATTTGGGGCAATATTAAAAAGTTGAACGCAAGTAGTGCGGAACAAATAATACCTAAATGAAGAGAGGCTTTGGTTAATTCGTCGGACTCCATGTAATGTAATCCGAAAGGACGAAATAAGTATAAAAAGGCAAAAATAAATAAGCCGAAAGCAATTGCTATCAGCATTTTTCGTGATGCCCTTTGCTCTAGTGGATACGGCTGCGATAAAAATTTCATAGCCACTTAAAATGAGGATTTAAAATTATTGCAAATAGTTTTTCTGGAAGAATAGGGCATAACCAGGAATGTTTTTACTTCTTGCAAGTTGCGTCAGATTGTCTTGTGAAATAACAAAGAACTGAACTTTAGCGGGATCATATTCATCGATTACCCCTTTTTGATTCATGATCGACACATAATAACTCATTGCTACATTTTTATTGTTAAACGGCGAAATTAAAATGTATTGATAAGTTAAATCTATATTTCCATTTTTTACTAATAAACTATCGCTACTATAATTAACATTATTAAAGCCTTTTAATCTCGATATCAAATCAGGCGTATTTACTGAAGCGGATTTATAAAGTATTAAGAAATACTGAACCGTTTCTGGCGCGAAAGTATATTTCGTTGTTGAGTCGATAAAGTTTTGTATGTCTTTTGCTTCAACGGCGCTATCGCGTGGAACTTCCGCTACATTTTTGCCATGAATAAAATCAAGAATTGCTTTAGCACGTACGCTTACGGTGTCTTTTGGGAATGTGCGAATAACATCTTCTAATGCCAACTCGAAATCTTGAATAGGTTTTGTTTTTCCTACAGCCATTGCTTTCAATAATGAAAACTTGCCAGACAATTTATTATTGGGGAATAATCCATCAGCATCCGCCTTTCTTGAAATTACATCTTCATACTGATGATTTAGAAATGCACGATAAGTATTTTCATAATACACTTCCAATACTTGTGTCTTTTTTTGAAGCTCTTTAAAGTAATTCGGATTTGTTATTAATTTCGCATATTCCGACTCAGGATAATTAATCAATAAAAATTCTTTGTAAGTGGTTGCTTTTAATGAATCACCTAATGCCATTAACGTACGATACAAGTTATAATAACTTGGTTGCTTGTATTTGCTATCTGGATATCTTCTGTTTAATTCTTCGAAGCTTTTAACACTCTCTGGAAAATTATTTAATTGTTCGCGATAAATAACACCACAATTATAAAGCGCTTCCGCAATTTTAATATTCGATTCTTTGAATTGTTGAGGGGTCCCTGGTATCAATGCGAGGTATGCTGTTTTTCTTGCGGCTGCATCGAGTTTGCTAATTGAATCGTTCATCGCTTCTTGCGAATTGCCCAAACTGTCCATTGATGAAATTCCATTTTCTGATTCTGGATTTTCAATTGCAATTTCTTTTTCACTTCTTCTCCAGTTGTCTTCGAGTTTGCGCGTTCCCCATTTCTTAAGGAATTCGTTATATCCGAAACTTATAGAAGATTGATTGAAAAAGTACCAAGCACCTTGTTGAGTCATTCCTGGCTGACTAATAGATTTAGGTTGACTTGTTAGTGTTTTTTCTTCAAGGATTACTTGCTCTTCTAATTTCTTTTTTTCTTCCGACTCTTTTTTCTTCAGTTCTTTTAACGCAATCTCCGCATTAATTTGAGCTTCAATTTTAGCGGTACGTTCTTCGGGAGAGAGTTGCGCTAAAGCTTGTAAGCTGTCTTCTGAAGAAATTACTTTTAGATTTTTTACTAATCGATCTAGGCTATTACGCTTCAGTTGGATATCATAATAGTCAGGATGATCGTTCGTTAAATTCGTTAAACAGCTATCGTAGTAGCAACTAGCAGGGACATACTCAGGACGTTTATAGTAAACATTTCCTAACTCTAAATAACTTTGCGCAAGTTGTGTTTGGTTTGAAGTATTAGCTCTGATCGATTTATTCAAATAATCTATTGCAAGTGCTTCATTATTTTCCTGACGTGCAATTCCTGCTAAGGCGAAATAAATCTGATCTTTATAGTCAGTATTTTTTTCATCCCTCAACATTTTATTTAATTCTTTTTTTACGATTTCTCCTGTACCACTATTGATATCGTAACATCTTGCACGATTAATGCGTGCATTAAACGACATTTCATAAACAGGGTTCATTCTAATTACTTTTTCGTAATCTGTAAAAGCTTCCTGTAAACTATCTTCTTTTTGAAGTAATTGAGCAAGAATAAAAGTATAACGTGCACGATCATCTTTTTTACGCGCAGTTGCTGATGCTTTCCTTAATGATTCTATTGCACGAGGAACATCTTTTTTCATTAGATGATATTGCGCTACAATGGCGTTATAATCTCCCTTTAAATTATCTGGAAATTTTTTGTCGTTTTTTAAGAAATCAATTAAATATTCAGCGTCAACTGTTTTTCCTAATTCGAGATATGATTTTACTAACCATAATAATGCTTCCGGACGAATATTTGTTTCTTTGTACTCTGAAGAGGTATATTGAAAAGTTTCGATGGACGTCCAATAATCGTGTTTGTAAAATTGTGCTTTTCCAATCAATAAGTAACAATCATCTATCCATTTATTTCGCTCGGCCACTTTCAAATCTTTTTTCCCCTTCACATAGATAGAGTGCCGTTGAATGGCGATCGAAGCTTTTTTAATAGCTTCGTCCATATCAGGAAAGATGGCTTTCGATTTAGTTAAATCAGCATATTTGAAAATAGAAAGTACACGATCGTATTTGTCTTCATGCGCAGTGGCTAACGTTTGCGCCCCTTGTTTAACCCTCTCGCGGGCATTGAAATAAAAATTATAATGAGTAGTGGTGCCATGATAGTTACGGCTGATCACATTGTTTTTGTGAACGCTGCACGATGTCCATGTAAATGCTAGGACCAGCAGGGTAAGTATATAACGCAAATTTTTCACGGATGCTCGCTTGATGCTTATTGATAGATTTTAATAGACTATAACTGAAAACCGCGGGTTTTAGTGTTAACCTACAAATATCGTAAAAATTGTTCGTACCCGGATGCATGCCGAACACATGCAAAGGTTATTATCTTTGTAGCAATGTCTGTTTTAAAAGCATACCGTCGTAAATTATCTAGGAACTTAAAAAGCAAGTTCCGTTTGGTTGTATTAAACGATCAAACATTGGAGGAAAAATTTGCACTTCGATTAACGCCAATGAATGTGTTGGTATTTGGCGGTACTTTTGCTTTGAGTCTGATAACCATTACTTTATATTTGATCGCCTTTACTCCAATTCGAGAGTATATTCCTGGCTATGCCGATGTAAATATGCGTCGCAGTATGGTGAGCATGACTTTAAAAACCGATACCCTTATGGGAAAAGTTTCGGCTCAGGAACATTTTCTGGATAACATGATGAATGTTATTAATGGGCAGGTAGATTCCACTAAACCTACCCGTAAACAAGTTGCCGAGCAACTTTATGATAGTATTCATCATTTGGAAAAGGCAGATGCCGATTCGATTTTAAGGTTGCAAATTGAGGGCGGCGATCGCTATGCGCTCGATGGTGGTTCGGAGAAAGCTTTTGCATCAGGAATCGGTAGTTATAGCTTTTTCGCTCCATTGAAAGGAAGCATAACAACCAAATTTAATACGGCTCAAAAGCACTATGGTATTGATATCGTTTCTGGCCCGAATGAAGTAATTAAATCAGCTCTCGACGGAACAGTAGTATTAGCTAATTTTACCAGTGAAACGGGGTATGTGATTGGGGTACAACATAGCAACAATTTATTTACTTTGTATAAACACAATTCGGCGCTTTTAAAAAACGTTGGAGATTATGTTAAGGCCGGCGAAGTGATTGCTGTAATTGGGAATACTGGCGAATATAGTTCTGGTCCACACCTGCATTTCGAATTGTGGTTTAATGGAAGTCCTGTAAATCCTTTAGATTATATTAGTTTTTAATCTCATCGAAATAAAGCGTTAAAAATGCTGAAATCGGGAAAAAAAGTGGGGTTCGAATTTGTAGTTTTGCTGGGGTTGATATCCCTTTGCATCATCTTTTTTTTAATTAATTTTAAAAGCGATAACAATAATGCTGCGCCAATAACCGTTAGTAAAGTTCGTGATTTTCATGAGGGAAAAGCTCATGATCAAGATTCAATGACGCCTATCCGAAATGGCATTACAACAACTAAATTGGAGATAAAAGAAGAAAAGAATAGAAAAAACGAACAAAAATTTCAAGGCGCAAAAAAATACATTACTTTTGAAATCTCGAAAAAGAAACCTTTTTTCAAGGTTGGTCCGGGATCTGTAAAGAAATTGTCCACAGAAAAGCCAGAACAGAGTAACCCCTTTGATACTGAAGTTGTGCCCTCATCTTCAGATAGGTTACCTACTATCACTGTAGATGACGAATCAGACCCGGCCATTTTTTTTTCTTCACAAAGCGCCAACGATTGCGAGAGCCAGTCTGTTATCGATACGCTTTCTGAAATAGATCTTCTATTGCGAAAAGTAACCGTCGATACAATAAAGAATGCGGATTCTACGGATCAAAAGCCTTAAACTGGGGATTATCATTCGTTCAAATGCGCAGAATAATTCTTAATCCTATTCCATATTGAAGCAGTATTTGTAATTTCGTTTTTTATTCATCACAACTAAGTAAATTATTATCATTTGAAACGCAGAATTGCCATTTTAGGATCTACTGGATCAATTGGAACACAAGCATTAGAAGTTATTGAGGCAAATCCAGATTTATTTGAGGTAGAAGTTTTAACCGCACATTCGAATGCTTCATTATTAATAGCTCAAGCTAAGAAGTTTAAGCCCAATGCGGTGGCTATTGCAGATGAAAGTAAATATGCAGAGGTAAAGGAAGCACTTCAAGAGGAGCCGGTTAAAGTTTTTGCTGGTTATAATTCTATTGTGCAGCTCATGACTCTCGATACTATCGATTTGGTGCTTACTGCCATGGTTGGGTTTTCTGGACTTGAACCTACAATAGCGGCCATTAAAAACAAAAAAAACATTGCTCTCGCTAATAAAGAAACTTTAGTGGTGGCGGGAGATATTGTTACTAAATTGGCTTTAGAAAACAATGTTTCAGTATATCCTGTTGATTCAGAGCATTCTGCAATATTTCAGTGTCTTTTTGGAGAGCACCATAATCCGATAGAAAAAATAATTCTGACGGCTAGTGGAGGTCCGTTTAGGGGAAAAAAACGTGAAGAGTTAGCGTTGGTCACACGTGATCAGGCATTAAAGCATCCCAACTGGACCATGGGAGCAAAAATTACCATTGATTCGGCTAGTTTGATGAATAAAGGCCTCGAAATAATAGAAGCGAAATGGTTATTTGATTTAACGCCAAGTCAAATTGAGGTGGTAGTTCATCCTCAGTCTATCATTCATAGTATTGTGCAGTTTACCGATGGGTCAATGAAGGCGCAAATGGGGCTGCCCGATATGAAATTGCCAATTCAGGTAGCGATGGCCTTTCCAAAACGAATAAAGAGTGATTTTCCCAGATTTAATTTCATGGACTATCCTCAACTTACCTTTGAGCAACCAGATACAGAAACTTTCAGATGCCTCGAATTAGCTCAATATGCTATGCAGCAAGCAGGGAATATGCCTTGTATAATGAATGCGGCTAATGAAATAGCGGTCGCTGCTTTCCTGAATAAAGAATTGCGATTCCTCGATATTGCCGAAGTGATTGAACAGGTAATGAAAACGATGTCGTTTATTGTTCAACCAACACTCGACGATTATCGTCAATGTGATTTAGAAGCTAGAGCATTAACAAAAGAAGCTGTGGGGGTAAAAAGTTTGTAACTTCGCCGCTGAATTAAAACCAAAAAAGCCGGTAACGGAAAAACTAAAGTGCGCCTTGCCTGTAGCAGTGCGTTAAGAAAAAAAAATTGATGAACGGATTAATAATGGCTGCCCAGCTGATCATGGGCCTTGCAATATTGGTAACTCTTCACGAGTTAGGACATTTTCTTGCAGCCCGTGCCTTTGGCATTAAAGTAGAAAAATTCTTTTTATTCTTCGATGCTTGGGGATTTAAATTGTTTAGCATAAAAAAAGGTGATACTGAATATGGTATTGGTTGGCTACCATTAGGTGGTTATGTGAAAATTGCAGGAATGATCGACGAAAGTCTTGATACCGATCAATTATCATCGGAACCTGAGCCTTGGGAATTTAGAGCCAAACCAGCTTGGCAACGTTTAATTGTAATGATTGCTGGTGTAACAATGAATGTTATTCTTGGGGTTATTATTTTCTCTTTTTCATTGCTAGAATATAAGCAAGAATATTTACCTGTAAGTGAAGTTAATAAGGGAGATGGAATTTATTCGTATCGCCTAGGGCAAGAACTCGGATTTAAAAATGGAGATAAAATTCTTGCTATCGACGGAAAGAAATTTGATCGTTTCGATGATGTGCTTTCTTCTCGTGTAATGTTTGGTGCAAACGTAACGATAGAGAGAAATGGTCAGTCGATGGAGATTGCTATACCTTCTAATTTTTACAGAACAGTTAGTAAAACAGGAAAATTTAATTTCATTGGAACTGGATATCAGCAGTTTCATATTAATTCCATAGCGGACAGCACCCCAGCTAAAAAAGCAGGTATTAAAGAAGGAGATATTATTGTTGGAGTAGGAGGGACTAAGGTGCTCGACTCCGACGATTTGAAAAATAAAATCGCAGGGTTTTGTAATCAACAAGTTACTTTAAATATTAAGCGTGATATTGCTACAATGGATGTTCTGTGTGCAGTGCGTGCCGATAGTACTATCGGTATCGGCTATGTGCCAGAAGCTATTCCTAATCCTACTTATAAAAATACGCATTACACATTATCGAGTGCCTTTGCTTATGGAACCTCAGATGCAATGGAGGCATTGGTGTCGAATGTAAAAGGATTGAAAAAAATATTTACAGGTGAAGAAAAAGCCAGTGATTCGGTACAAGGCCCTATCGGTATTGCGCAGATTTATGGCGGGGTATGGGAGTGGCCGAAGTTTTGGGCGATTACTGGTTTATTATCGATGGTGCTTGCATTTATGAATATACTTCCTATTCCTGCTTTAGACGGAGGACATGTGGTGTTCTTAATAATTGAGAGTGTTACCAGAAAGAAATTTAGCGATAAATTTATGGAACGTGCACAAGTTGTAGGGATGGTATTGCTGTTGGCATTGATGGTGTTTTCCATTGTCAACGATTTATGGAAGCATGTGATCAACTAAAGTGTACCATTAAAAATTTCGTAATCTAGTCATAGAAAATGTAGAGATTAATTAACATAAATAAAGGGCGTTTGACTAAATCAGACGCCTTTTTATTTCAACGAAAATACTACTTCAATAAAAACTTTAATGTACATGAATTCGATACGCACAATCATCATTGTTATCGCAATTGCCTTTCTTGGATGCACAAAATATACATTGGCACAAACAACGGCTGCGGCAACGAATAAAATATTAATCGTTCCATTTAATCCCGATTTATATCTAAGCGATGCAGAGCAAGACATCATGCGACAAACTAATAAAACGCCTGATCAGTATCGTGAGTTCTTTCGAAAGACGATCGATTTAAAAATACTGGGTCAATTACAAACAGTAATGCAGTCCTATAGCCTTGTACAAGATACTACACAAAAAGCAAAGCGTGAGCTTGCTATTTTTTATCGACAGTGTGGTTATAAATATGAAATTGCAAAAGGAAAAGGAATAAATAAAGAAGAAGGCAAGAAAAAAGGATTCAGTTTTTCGAAGAAAAAAGAAAATGATATTCCTGGGTATATTACTACACGAGGAGATGCTAAATTTATGAATGCAGAAATTAGCGATACTGCATTTTATCATCATCTCTTAAAGGAATACGATAGTAATTATATGTTGTCGATAAATCAAATGGAAATAAAAACCAATTATAGTTCATGTATTGATATTGCCAACAAAGTTTATCGACGAGAAGTAATATTGCACTACTCTATTTATAATGAAAAGGGCGTAGTGATAGACGGCAATTTTTTAGTAGCCTATTTCCCTTCGAACTCAAATAAAGACACCGATATTGCTGAACGCACCTTCCCTGAATTGGCAGAAATGATGAAAGCGCAATTGCAATCGGCAATAAAGTAATCGCGAAATCCATTATTAACGGTGATGATTTACCGAAAATCACTGTTTTTTGCGAAAAAGCGCTTTAAATCGGAACTTTCAGCGCATCACAATGTACTTATAAACAGTTACTTGTTGGTTATTGTTTTAAAATCCTTGGTTCTTTATCTTTTTTACATATAAATTTGGCACACCTTAAAATACATAAAACACAATGAAAAAAGGATTACTAATTGTTGCAATGATGATCGGTGTAACCGCATCAGCACAGGATTTCAACTCGAAAAAAGGAACAGCAATTCTTCCTGAAGCAGGCGACTGCAGTATTGGAATTGGAGCTACTTCAACGTTAAATTATTTCGGGAATCTATTAAATGGATCTGCAGCAAACGCTGCTCCTTCATTTGGATGGCAAGGCGCTACAAATGTTATTTCTGGAAAGTACATGAAAGATGCTAACACTGCTTACCGTGTGAATGTACGTTTAGGATTTGGCACTACTAAAACTTCTGTTCCTGATTCAGGTACTACCACGACTGACACAAAAGTTGCTTCACACAATGTTAACTTAGGTGCAGGAATTCAAAAGTACCGTGGAAAAGGACGTGTACGTGGATTCTATGGTGCAGAAGCTAACATCGGATTGGGTGGAAGTAAAACTACTGTAGACTTTACTGGTGGATCTTCTGAAGATAAAGCTGGTTCAACTTTCAGCTTTGGAGTTCGTGGATTCTTAGGTGCTGAATATTTCTTCGCTCCTAAAATGTCATTAAGTGGTGAATTTGGATGGGGATTAAATCTTTCTTCAACAGGAGCAAGTGAGTCTACAACAACTATTGGTGGAGCTTCTACAACTGTTAAAGGTGGAAAATCATCTTCTTTCGGTTTTGAAACTGACAATGCAGGTGGTTCTATCAACTTAAACTTCTACTTCTAAGAAGTTCTTATTTTAAAGAATTTAGTAAGCGATCCCGGCGAAAGTCGGGATCGCTTCTTTTTTACCCATGTAGTAGAGGTCGATCTGGCCCCAACCCAAATCGCGTCAGCCCATCTCGACTCATCTCGATGACCACCGCTTGATATTTCGATGGGCTCAATAACCGTGACCACCACTCGATAGCCGCGTCAGCCTAAACTGCGTAAGCCCAAGCCAACCCCGAAGGGGCACGGCCGTAAACCCCGAACGGCTTCGCCGAACTAAGAACTTCGAACCCCTTCGCGAAACTTCGAACTTTTTCATTTTCTTTGTATATCGCCAATACCCCCATCACCCCGTGAGTGAAAGTTTCGAAATAAAATTACCCCAGTTTGAAGGTCCATTCGATTTACTCTTGTTCTTCATTGAACGAGATGAACTTGATATACACGATATTCCTATCGCTATTATTACTAATGAATTCATGGATTACATGCACCAAATGCAATCAATGAATATTGAATTGGCTAGCGAGTTTATTTTAGTGGCGGCAACGCTTATGCGCATTAAAGCGAAGATGTTATTGCCTCGCTATGATAAAGACGAAGAAGGGAATGAAATTGATCCTCGTCAAGATCTTGTGCGTCAGTTGCTCGATTACAAGCAGTTTAAAGCAGCTTCGGAAGATCTGAGGGCCATGGAAGATGAGCGAATGATGCGTTTCTCTAGAGGGAATATACAGCATGAGTTATCGAAGATGGCGACCTCGAATGAAGCAGGATATACCGGGGAGCTGAATCAACTTACCCTTTATAAATTGATAGCCACTTTTGAAAAGGTAATGAGTCGTTTTGAGGATAGTCAAAATAGAGTGGTTCATACGATTGTTCAGTCGAAATATACCATCGATACTCAAAAGGAGTATATCCGTTCTTGCTTCTTAAAAAAACCGCATCAAAATTTTGCCGATCTTTTTGAAGAGTGTTCAAATAAGTTACATGCTGTTTATACATTCTTAGCATTGCTTGAATTATTACAAAATCGCGTATACTTGATTTTCATGAACGAGGGGTTCAATAATTTCGTAGTATGTACGCCGGAATCAGCTCCTGAACAGCCCGCTACGGAAGAGAATGCAGACTGATCCGCGTGAACTACTCAAGCATTTTTCAACGGGAAGAATTATTCTTCCGGTCTTGCTTGGAATTGGCGCCGCGCTTTGGTTGTTTCTGCGTGAATTTGATCCTTCGGCATTTAATGCTATCACCTGGACATTCAATTCTTCTTGCTGGTTAGCATTAGCAATCGTTTCGATTGTTATACGAGATTTTTCTTATATGGTGCGAATTCGTGTGCTTACCGATAATGCTATTAATTGGTATCGCTCGTTTATCATTATCATGTTATGGGAATTCAGTTCTGCACTCGCTCCCGGTATGTTGGGAGGAGGATTTATATTCGCAATATTTATATTAAATAAAGAAGGAATTAATATGGGTAAGAGTATTACTGCTATTATGAATTCTTCTTTTTTAGATGGAGTTTTTTTAGCAGTAATGGCTCCTGTTGTGTATTGGATAGCAGGAAAAAATGCTTTGTTTTCAGGAATACACCTAAACACATTTTTAGGAGACAGTATTTTTTATACGTTCTGGACAGTTTACTTTTTAATTCTCGCTTATAAAATATTTGTTGCGTATGCGTTATTCGTGAACCCGAAAGTTATTCGCACATTATTGATTGCTTTATTTTCGGCACCAATCTTAAAACGATGGCTCGATAAAGCAAAAGACACTGGAGATCAACTATTAATAGCAAGTGAAGGATTGAAAAATAAAGGAACGAAATATTGGATGTGGTCGCTCGGGGCCACCTTCGCATCGTGGACAGCAAGATATTCGATCGTGAATTGTATTTTACATGCCTTTCACGGACAAAAACCGGTGGAAGATTTTGTTGTGTACGGAAAACAAGTTGTAATGGGAATTATTATTTTATTAAGTCCTACACCCGGCGGCAGCGGCCTCGCCGAATTTATGTTCAACGATTTTCTCGGAGAATTTATGGCGAAAGGATTAGCTCCTGCACTAGGATTATTGTGGAGGATATTAAGTTATTATCCTTATATATTCGTTGGCGCCATCATTTTGCCGCGTTGGCTAAGGTTGCATTTTAAATTGGAGAAGTTGAAACTATAGAATACGAAGCTGCTTTGATTAGTACGCAATAACGCTTACTTAAAATTTAAAATAAGATGATAGATAAAAGATATTTGACAAACAAAAAGTTCGCCCAAAATTTCATCAAAAGAAATAGAATATATGAACTTTTTTTGATTACTATAAATCTGAAATCAAAAAAATCTATCATCTATTACCTAACTTCTATTGTCTTTTACAACCCCAAATGCGGAGCGTAGTGTCGAATGTTTTTTATATCTCAAAGAGTTCCCCAATTACATCGGCGGCTCCATCACCGACGTGCATTCTTTGCAGGTTCTAAGTTCTAGGTTGGCGTAGAATTTATTCATCACAATTGGTAATGACTCAACAATATCATCCAGGCTAAAAAACTCTTCGTATAATTTATTACTGCAACTTTCGCAAAACCACATACACGCATCTTTTTCGGTAGAAGCTCTGTAGCGTTCAATTACTAACCCAATCGTATTTGGACCACGTCGAGGTGAATGAGGCGTGCATCGTGGAAGCAAAAACATTTCTCCTTCCTTTATATGAATATCGCGCTGCTGACCATCATCAATAATTTTCACAACAATATCGCCTTCTAGTTGGTAAAACAATTCTTCCGCTTCTTCCCAATGATAGTCTTTTCTAGAATTTGGTCCGCCTACAACCATAACAATAAAGTCGTCATTTAGCTTATAAACCTGTTGGTTCCCAACTGGTGGTTTTAGAAGATGTCTATTTTCATCTATCCATTTTTTTAAGTTGAGTGCGGGAGCTATTGCCATACCTGTTATTTTTGATGCTTCAAAGCAAAGTAACAGAAACCATTCATCAATTCAAAGTTGCTAGCATTTACCTCTTATAACTATATCATTTTATGAATCTTAACCTTCAGTCATATACCGCTTTGGTTTGCGGAAGTACGCAGGGAATCGGACGAGCAGCTGCTCAAGAACTGGCTTTATTGGGTGCAAAAGTGGTTTTAATGGCTCGTAATGAAACTTCCTTGAAGGACGTTTGCATGTCTTTGCCAACTCCAGCTAACCAACAGCATACGTTTATTACAGCCGATTTCTCGAATCCTGATCAGGTGGCGTCGGTTATCAATACATATATTGGACAAGGAAACCCGATTCATATTTTAGTTAATAATACGGGAGGGCCTCCCGGTGGTCCAATTGCTGATGCTTCAACGGCTGCGTTCTCTTCTGCCTTTTCGCAGCATTTGTTATGCAATCATATTTTATCGCAAGCTGTAATTCCGGCCATGAAGGACGCGAAATACGGACGAATTATCAACGTGATTTCAACTAGTGTAAAACAACCTTTAAAAGGACTAGGAGTGTCGAATACGATACGAGCAGCTGTTGCTAATTGGTCGAAAACAATGTCGATTGAATTAGCTCCTTTTGCCATTACAGTAAACAACGTTTTACCGGGTGCAACAGCAACACAACGGCTGGCTACTATTATAGAAACGAAGTCTCAGAAAACGAATCATGAAATTTCAGAGGTGGAAAAAGAAATGATTGCGGAAATTCCTGCTGGCCGTTTCGCCCAGCCCGAAGAAATTGCTGCAGCAATTGCATTTTTAGCTTCGCCTGCAGCTTCTTATATTAATGGAATTAATGTACCTGTGGATGGAGGAAGGACAGGTTGTTTGTAAAAATGCAGGTTTTAGATAATAGATCTGATTCTACAGATTCTAAAAAACAAATACACTCCAATTATTAATTTGGAGCCACTCAAATACAAACCTATTGCTTTGATTAATAGCGAGCAACTTGATTTCTACAAGTTTTTCTTTTTGTAATATCGTATTAAACACTTGTTTAATTTAAACAAACGTTTAATTTTGCCTCCGCTTTACAATGATCGAAAAAAGAGAACACATTCTAATTACAGCGGAAGCTTTGTTTGCCGAGAAAGGATTTGAGGGGACCTCGGTGAGAGAGTTATGTGCTAAGGCTGGAGTAAATGTGGCGATGGTTTCGTATTATTTCGGTTCGAAAGAGCAACTAATGGAAGCGTTGATTGAATTTCGTTCAGGATTTATGCGTGAGAAGTTGGATGAAATAAGGCAGATGGATATTTCAGCATCTCAAAAAATTGAAAAAACAATCGATCATTATGTAGCACGCATTTATTCTAATAGTCAGTATCATCGCATTCTTCACCGCGAAATTACATTACAACAACGCTCTCAATTTAATGCATTAATAAGTAAATTGCTAATGATTAATTTCTCTGTGATAAGACAAATTATTAATGATGGAATTAAAAGCAAAGAATTCAAAAAAGTAGATATTGAACTTACCATTGTTTCAATGATTGGAACGATTACACAAGTAGTAGTTTCTTCTTTTTTAACGTGTAAGTTATTAAATGAAAAACAAAGTGATGCAATAATTGTTACAGATAAGTTGCATCAACAAAGAGTTCGCAAGCATTTAAAAGAAATGCTATTGGCATATCTGAAAAAATAAATCCCAAATCTGAAATAACATTTTTATTAAAAATGGAACATATTAATCCCCCCGTAAAAAAGAAAAGCAAAGCATTGCCGATCATACTGATTTTAGTAATCGGTACTTCATTGTTTTTTGGTATTAGTAAATATCAATATGCGTTGCATCACGAAGACACCGACGATGCTCAAATTGATTCAGATATTAGTCCTGTATATAGTCGTATTGCAGGCTATGTAAGCGATATTCGCTTTGAGGATAATCAGAAGGTAATGAAAGGCGATACGCTAATTATTATCGATGGGCGTGATCTTCAAATAAAATTAGAACAATCCGAAGCCGCAGTTGCAAATGCTTTTGCAGCAATTAAAGTGGCAGAAGCGGCAGTTGAAACAGCAAAAGGAAATGCAGCAGTTGCTCAAAGCGGAATTGAAGCTGCTAATGTGCGTTTGTGGAAAGCGAATCAAGATTATAATCGTTTTAGTTCGTTAATGGATCTTGATGTAACTACTCAACAAAAATTTGACGCAGCGAAAGCTGAAAAAGACGGATCACAAGCTGCAGTAAATTCAGCAAAAAGTCAGTTGATAGTTGCTAACAAACAAGTGGCAGCAGCTCAAGAGCAAATTGCTGTAGCTAATGCACAATTAAAACAACGCCAAGTAGATGTTGATTTTTCAAAACTTCAATTAACCTATTGCGTTATAACTGCTCCTGCAGATGGATTAGCTTCTAAGAAAAATGTGCAGAACGGACAATTAGTAAATGTAGGGTCTCCGCTATGTGCCGTTGTAGGAAATGATGGCGTTTTTGTAATTGCCAATTTTAAAGAAACGCAATTGTCGCAGATGAAAGAAGGGCAGGCAGTGAAGATCATAGTTGATGCATTTCCGGAAGAAAAAATAGCAGCAAAAGTGTATCGCTTTTCTGCTGCTACAGGGGCTAAATTTAGTCTTCTTCCTCCCGATAATGCTTCTGGAAATTACGTAAAAGTGATACAACGTATTCCAGTTAAAATAAAATTTGATGATGCAAGTAAAGTTAAAGACCTATTGCGTCCTGGAATGAGCGTAAGAGTTTCAGTTGAGTTAAACTAATTTTTTAATCATTGTTATGCCTGAACAAGGGTTTCAAAAGTGGATTATTACCATTACGGTAATTCTTGCATCTTTACTTGAGCTTATTGATACTACGGTGGTGAATGTTTCGCTTCCGCAGATCATGGGAAATTTGGGCGCTACATTGGAAGATGTGGGTTGGGTAATTACTGCTTATTCTATTGCCAATGTAATAATCCTTCCTATGTCGGGGTGGTTATCATCGCGCTTTGGAAGAAGATCATATTTTACTTTTTCGATTATTCTATTTACCGTGGCTTCTTTTTTCTGCGGTAACGCTTCTAATATTTGGGAGTTGGTAGTGTTTCGTTTTATTCAAGGAATTGGAGGAGGTGCATTACTTGCTACTGCACAAGCGATCCTTCTAGAAACATGGCCAAAGGCTCAACATGGTATGGCGCAAGCTTTATTTGGATTAGGGGTTGTTGTTGGTCCTACAATAGGGCCAACATTAGGTGGATTTATTACCGATCATTTCACATGGCCATGGGTGTTTTTTATTAATCTTCCGCTAGGAATGATTGCCATGCTGTTGACTTTGCAATACATCAAGGATAGTAAATTGCAAACCAGGCCTGGGTCTGTAGATTGGATTGGAATTATTTTGCTGGTAGCTACAGTAGGTAGTTTGCAATTTGTATTAGAACGTGGTGCGAGTGAAGATTGGTTTGAGACAAATTATATTACCTTATTAACATTAACTTCTATAATTTGTGGTTGCTTGTTTATATGGCATGAACTGAGAGTAGAATCGCCCATTGTAAATTTGCGGATTATGAAAAATAGATCGCTTGCAATTGGTATGTTTACAACATTTATTCTTGGATTTGGATTGTTTGGTTCTGTATTTATATTTCCTGTTTTTTGTCAGAATTTATTAGGGTTCTCTGCACAACAAACAGGTATGTTGATGATTCCAGGTGGAATTTCTACTATTTTAATGATGCCTATAGTGGGTAAATTACTTCAGAATAAAACATCGCCGCGCATGATGGCAACGTTTGGATTTTCTTTGTTCTTTTTGTTTACGTACTTTCTATCTAAAGCGAATCTAAACTCTGGGGAAAGTGATTTCTATTTACCTCTGATTCTTCGCGGTATCGGATTAAGTTTCTTGTTTGTACCGCTTACCGCATTGGCGCTGGGGGCACTAGAACCAAAAGATTTTGCACAAGGAACAGGCTTAAATAATATGATGCGACAATTAGGAGGATCATTCGGAATTGCAATTATTACTACCATGCTTCATTACCGACAAGGATTTCATCGCGATCATTTAGTTGCACATATGGATTCGTTTAATCCAGCGATGACTGCTAAGTTTAGCGATATAATGAACGGATTTATTGGTAAAGGTTTTTCATTAGAGCAAGCACAGAAAATGGCAGCGAAAGCAATTGACGGATCCATAATGCGTCAAACGTATTTGCTTAGTTATTTAGATGCCTTTTGGGCTGTTGGTCTCTTCTTAATTTTAAGCATTCCGCTCATCTGGATGCAACGTCCTAAACGAGCTGTTGTGCCGTTAGATTCACATTAATCTTACTTCTGAAGAAAATCATATTTCATTTCCTGAAAATCGCTTATCTTTATTCTTCAGAAATTCCGAAAAATGAAAAATTGTCTTGCTTTATTTCTTGCTTTATTTCTTTGCAATTCCTTATTTGCTCAGATAGAAACATCTGAAACTGAAGCAATCGCTAAGTCAGAGCAAAGAAAATATCGACAATCACTTACCAATAAATTACAAACTGCAAATGGCGATTTCGATGTTGTTTATTATCGTTGTAATTGGTCGGTAGATCCAACCGTAAATACTATTTCGGGAGGAGTAACTACGTATTTCAAACCATTGTCAAATAATTTCGATACTTTGCTGTTTGATATGTCGAATGCTTTGAGTGTATCATTTGTGAGTTATCACGGAGCGGCAATTTCATATAATCATATTGGAGACGTTTTAACTTGTTTGCTTCCTGGTGTTAGTGCTGCGCAACAACTCGATTCAATTACCGTAGTATACTCAGGCACTCCAGCTAATTCGGGCTTTGGTTCCTTCGAGCAATCAACTCATAATGGTGCTCCCGTTTTATGGACATTATCTGAACCATTTGGCTCGTCAGATTGGTGGCCTTGTAAAAATGGATTAACAGATAAAGCCGATTCGTTAGATGTAACATTAATTGTTCCTGCAGGAAATACTGGAGTTAGCAACGGATTGTTAACCGATCATTTTTCGACAGGTTTACAAGATGTTTATGTTTGGAAACATCGATACCCAATTGCTACTTATTTGATCTGTATTGCGGTAACCAATTATGCAAAGTTCGATTTAAATGTTCCTTTCGGTACTACGAACACGTTAGTAGAAAATTATATTTATCCCGAAGATTCTGTATTGGCAGCAAGTGCATTGCCCGATATTGTTCCTACAATGCAAGTGTATGATTCATTGTTTGGGGTATATCCCTTTGCGAATGAAAAATACGGACATGCTCAATTTGGGTGGGGTGGAGGAATGGAACATCAAACGATTACATTCATTACTGGGTTCGGACATGAGCTTATTGCACATGAGTTAGCACATCATTGGTTCGGAGATAAAATTACTTGCTCAAGTTGGGAAGATATTTGGTTAAATGAAGGCTTTGCAACTTATTTATCGGGATTGAGTTACGAGCATTTGTTTCCTGCAAATTATTGGGATCAATTTAAAATAGGAAAAGTCAATAGCATTACTAGTTTAACATGGGGTTCGGTATTTTGTGATGATACTACAAGCGTAGGAAGAATATTTAATAGTCGATTAACGTATAATAAGGGCGCTATGATTTTACATCAACTACGATGGATCATTGGTGATTCCGCTTTTTTTGCTGGATTAACGAATTACTTAAACGATCCGCAGTTATCGTATGGGTTTGCGCATACTTCTGATTTGAAAACTCATTTCGAAAATGCCTCTGGACAAAATCTTTCTTGGTATTTCGATGATTGGTATTACGGGCAAGGGTATCCTTCTTATACTATTGTATGGAATCAAATTGGTTCAACATTAAACTTCACTATTTCTCAAACGCAATCAGATCCTTCGGTAAGCTTCTTTGAATTACCGCTGCCGATTCGCTTTAGCGGGCAAGGTCAAGATACTACCATTCGATTTGATAATTCAACGAATGGTCAAGTCTATTCCGTAACTCTACCTTTTATTGTCGATACAATGTTGTTAGATCCTAAAACGTGGTTGATTACAGCGCATAATACTATTATAACATCGCTTCAGCAGAATATAGCGAACACTTATTTTTCTATTATTCCTAACCCTACTAACGACAAAATTAATATCGCTTTAAACAAAATTAATGATCAATTAACGATTGAGATTTTAGATATGCAAGGTAAATTAGTGTTTAGTCAAAATTTTGACAATTCGAGTGGAGAGTCTATTGATGTTCGCGCACTGTCTGCAGGCACCTATTTTGTTCACTTAATGGGGCATGGTTATTCTACCGGGCAGCAAGTGATGATTCAAAAATAGGGTGTAGTAGAATGAAAATTCTGTATTTTTGCTAATTATCAAGCATCAACTTTCTCCGTTAATGTGAAATTTAAAATTTTAGCTTAAAATGCAGCAAATCCAAAATCTGATTAATGGGCAACTGGTACCTCCAGTTTCTGGTATGTATATCGACAATTACAATCCGTCAAACGGAACGGTGTATAGCAAAATTCCGGATAGCGATGAACGTGATGTGGAATCTGCGGTTGATGCTGCCAGAAAAGCGTTCCCAGCATGGAGTACGATGGCGAAAGAAAAAAGATCAGCCGTGCTTATTAAATTAAGTGAATTAATAGAAAAAAATCTAGAACGTTTTGCGGTAGCCGAATCAATTGATAATGGTAAGCCGCTTTGGTTATCACGATCGGTTGATATTCCTCGCGCTGTTTCCAATTTTCATTTTTACGCAACAGCTGCATTGCATCTACACGATGAATCACATTCGATGGGTTCGTTAGCTATTAACTATACAACTCGTACGCCAATTGGTGTTGCAGGATGTATTTCTCCATGGAATCTTCCGTTGTATTTATTTACTTGGAAAATTGCGCCTGCATTGGCATCAGGAAATTGTGTAGTGGCGAAGCCTTCTGAAATTACACCGATGACCGCTTTCTTATTGGCCGAATTAACGATTGAAGCTGGCATGCCGGCTGGAGTATTGAATATTGTGCACGGATACGGACATAAAGTAGGAAAAGCAATTGTTGCGCATCCGCATATTCCAGCTATTTCTTTTACAGGTGGAACAAAAACTGGAGAAGAAATTTCTAGAATTGCTGCACCCATGTTTAAAAAATTATCACTTGAATTAGGAGGTAAAAATCCGAATATCATATTTGCTGATTGCGATTTTGATAAAGCGGTACAAACTACAGTGCGTTCTTCTTTTTCAAATCAAGGAGAGATTTGTTTGTGCGGCTCGCGTGTTTTTGTAGAGCGGTCAATTTATGATAAATTCAAAGTTGCGTTTGTTGAGCAAGTGAAAGCATTGAAAGTGGGTGATCCAATGAATGATGAAAATTGGTTGGGGGCTATCGTAAGCAAGCCTCATCTGGAGAAAATTCTTTCTTATATCAAACTAGCACAAGAAGAAGGCGGCGCTATTCTTACAGGTGGAAATCAGGTAAAACCTGAAGGAGCATTTTCAGAAGGATATTATCTTCAACCGACTATTATCGAAGGTCTTTCATATGATTGCCGAACGAATCAAGAAGAAATTTTTGGGCCGGTAGTTACCATTCAACCGTTCGATACTGAAGAGGAAGTTTTAAAATATGCAAACAGTACTACGTTTGGTTTGGCAGCTACGGTGTGGACACAACATCTTACCCGTGCTCATCGCGTTGCAGCTAATTTACAAAGTGGAATTGTATGGATTAATACATGGTTGTTGCGCGATTTGAGAACACCATTTGGAGGCGTAAAAAATTCAGGAGTAGGACGTGAAGGCGGATTCGAAGCATTAAAATTCTTTACAGAAGAAAAAAATATTTGCATTAAATTATGAGTAAGGCGTTGCGCATAGAAAACGAAATATTAAAAGTTACAGTTAGCTCGAAAGGAGCAGAATTATTGTCCGTTTTTAACAAAGTAACGAACCTTGAATATTTGTGGCAGGCAGGAGTCGAATGGCCGAAGCATGCCCCTGTATTATTTCCGATAGTAGGTCAGCTAAAAGAAAATAAGTACCAATATAACGGTACTGAATATACGCTTCCTCGCCATGGCTTTGCACGCGAAAATGAATTTGACGTTTTTGATCAAAATGAGTCGTCGATTACCTTTGTTTTAAGTAACAATGCGAAGACAGAGGCAATCTATCCTTTTCAATTTAATTTTTATGTCATCTATGAGTTAGAGGGCAGTAAATTGCATATTCATCATAAAGTAGAAAATGATGGAATGAATTCTATGTATTATTCTGTTGGTGGTCATCCTGCCTTCAAAATTCCATTAGTAGAAGGAACTAATTATAGCGATTATAAATTACGTTTCGACCAACCGGTTACAGCCAATCGCTGGCTTTTAGAGAACGGACTTATCAGTTCTGAATCGGTTCCATTTTTCGAAGATCAAACCATGCTCGCATTAAGCAAAGAATTATTTATGGACGATGCTTTGGTATTTAAAGCGGTAAAAGCTGGTTCTGTTTCCTTAAAAGTGAATGGAAGTCGAAATGGGTTTATAATTGAGCTTAATGGATGTCCTTATTTAGGCATATGGGCCGCTAAAAACGCCGATTTTGTATGCATTGAGCCTTGGTGGGGTATAGCCGATAGCGTACATGCTAATGGAGATATCCGTCAAAAGGAAGGAATATGTATTTTAGAAGCAGAACAAGATGCCATGCATTCGTACTCAATTCGTTTTTTTTAAGTAATGAAACAAGAAAAATTGTAAACTACTTAACAATACTTACTCTTCCGGTTACTGTATGTATTTGTTTTAAAACATCGGTCACCTCAATTAAATAAACGTAGGTGTCTTCTTGTGCAATTTTACCATCGTCGGTGCCATCCCAAGGTTCATTAATGTTGTGTAGTGTACAAACATGATTTCCCCAGCGACTAAATATTTTCATCATAAACTGACTAATTCCACTTCCTTGACATAAGAATACATCATTCTTTCCATCGTTGTTAGGACTAAATGCATTGGGGACATATAACGTGAATGAAGGATTAATAATCACTTCTCCGGTCGCCGTATCTTTACATCCGTCATTATTCGTGGCAATTAGTTCAACCAAATATGTTCCAGCGGCGTTATATTGATGAACTGGATCAGATTCATTCGTAAAAGTAGTGTCGCCTAATTCCCATAAATAGTTATTGGCTAACGTTGTTAGATTCGTGAAATATATAACAGGCGAGAGCATATCGGAGGGAGAAGGATCATGAATAAAATTGGCGATGGGCTTCGGATATACTTCAATGTAATTGGAGTAAACTGAATCTTTAACACAACCATACGAAGTTGTTGCGGTGAGTGATACATCAAATAATCCTGGAGATAAATACGTGTGAAGTGGTTGATCAATACTTGAACTGTCACCATCGTCAAGATCCCAAACAATACTCTTTATTGGCCCGTCAATATTTGTTGAATGATTTTCAAATTGTACATCTAGAGGCTGACATCCGCTACGTGGTAATCCCGTAATATCTATAATTGGAAGACTGTGAACGATCGCATATTCATATGAAGTATCACGGCAACCAAAATTACTTTCAGTAATTAACATAGTAGAATAATTTCCGTATCCAGGGAAATTATAATTGAAAATGCTGTCGATTCCGATGATAGAATTAGAATATAAAAAGTAGCGATAATTAATACCACCAGAGGTAATCGTTGAGCTATCGGTGAACGTGCTTGCATTACCAGCGCATACCGAATTAATAGTATATTTACTATTAGGATTATCATGAACTGTTACGCTAATTGCAAATGTGTCTTTACATAGCTTACCGCTAAGCGTTGTAAGTATAATATCGTACTTTCCTCTAACGGCATATAGATGATTCATTGGTTGAGTGGCCAACGAAGTTTGGTTGTCTCCAAATGTCCAGCTATTACTGTTAATGAAGCCATCGCTGATCGAGCTGTTATTTTGAATATTTACCGGAGTGCCATCACAAACATCACCTGCAGAAAAGTCGGCTATCGGTAATGGATTAACGACAATTGTATTAGATAAACTATCTCGGCAACCTGAATTATTTATTTCAATATTTACAGGATAACTTCCTGCTGTCATAAATACTGATTTGACAAAGTTAAGTGACGTGCCAGATGAAGGAGATCCTCCATTGATAGTCCAGTTTATGGATGAAACGCCGGCGCTATTTCCGGTGAACTGTAGCATTACAGAATCACCCGAACAAGTTTGCGCAGGCATAGTAAAAAGGGCAACAGGGTGTTCAATAATTTCGATTGTTTTATGTATTGTATCGAAGCATCCCGATTCATTAATGAAAAGAGAAACGGTATCGATGCCAATTGAAAAAGGAGTAATTGTTAATGGGCCACTGCCGCTTCCCGAAATTAATTTCGATTTATTGAATTGCCAATTGTAAAAAGCGGAAGATCCAGCAGTTCCAGTAAATAGTATTTGTGTGGTATCATTTGAACAAATCGTTGAAGGCAAAATAAAATCAGCGATCGGTGTATGTTTTACTGTGATAGAATCCGTTTTCATATCAATACAACCGGCATTGTTAACAATAAGAGTTATTGCATGAACCCCAACAACATTGAACATTGATGAAACAGGCCCGAAGCTTTGAATATAGTTTGGAGTGCCTGTAGTAAACATCCATTTTACGGATAATGCTCCACCAGTATTGCCCGTAAAATTAAGTGTTACGGAATCGTTGGTGCAAATTTGTGGTACGGTACTAAAATTAGCTAATGGCTGCTGAATAACATTTAATACATGTTGAATGGTATCTCTACATCCATTATCATTTACAATTAATTGCACCGTGTCTTTACCACCAATTTGTGGTGTGATAAATAAAGGGCCTTGACCGCTTCCTGCAATTAAATTGGAAGTTCCAAAATTCCACAAATAAGTTGCCGCAATAGATGCATTTCCATTAAATTCAATTTGTGCAGTGTCGATGGAACAAAGGCTTGCTGGGTAAGTAAATGCAGCTACTGGATTTTGACGAATGTAAATAGAGTCGTTTATTGTAGCAGAGCATATTTGGTTGGATACATTTAATGTAATAAAATGTTTGCCTGGAGTATTCCAATTGACGTTATACGGACCAAAACTAGTTCCCGATAAAACTGTTCCCGTGTTCCAATTCCAAGCATAAGTATACGCAGCGTTTGAAGAACCCGTATTTAATATTGTAGCCATTTCTCCCGGACAAATTGTGTCGGGTACTGCTATTGCTGCAATAGGTTTATTAATTACCGTTAATGTATCATACGCGGCATCACTAGGGCACACAAAGTAATTTACCAAAAGAGAATTCGTAAAAGTTCCTCCTATAGGATAAGTGATTTGATAAGGGCCTTGTCCATTACCAGAGATAATACTGCCACCTCCAAAATTCCAATTATAAGTAGCCGATGCATTTGCATTTCCAGTATATTGTACAGTAAGCGTATCGCCTGCACATGCTTTTGTTAAAGGAGTAATGGCCGCATTTGGAATTGGATAAGTGGTTAGTGCAACTGTATCTGATAAAACACAAGTGCCGTTTGTTGCAGTAACAATATAGGAGGTGGTTATTGGAACTCCAGTATTATTAAAAAGGGTAACATTTGGATTTGATATCAGTGGATTGTCTATCCCTGTTGTAGGGCTCCATGAATAATTCCAGCCATTAGTAGCAGCCATTCCTAATGGATGAAAACTTCCTGAACAAAATAAACCATCGGCTCCGGCATAAACGATAGGTTTTGTGCTTAAGCTTCCTGCCTCTAGAAATACACCAGAATCATAATCAGAATCGCCTGCATCAGCAATTACAATTTTCAGATGATATGTTTGGCAAGGAATAACTACAGCCATCGCCGTTAGTAATGTGGTAAATCCATCATATTGAAGGTCTATTCCATTGCTATTGTCTACGTAGTAATTTGGGTAAGATAAATTACAAGGAGAATTTGGATTTGCATTCGCTCCGGGGTTTCCACTATTAACGGCATTAATGGCTACCGGAATATTTGTGCCAGGGATAATGGCTATATTTTGTGTGCTAGTAATTCCAGGGCCAGAAATAAAAAAGCCGAAGATATCATTGTAAGAGGAGCACACAAATTCAGGGTATTCTTCACTAGCAAATACATACCTGAATTCAACTGTATCATTTTGCGGAACGAAGTCGAATTCTAAAACAGAAGCGTCATACGTATTCACTCCTGAGATTGTTTGAAGTGTTGCATCGCCAGGATTATTATCTACGCTTGCGGCCCCATTTTGATTGTTAGGACCAACTGCTATGGAATTGTCGCCAGTAGTAAGCAATATGCCGCTACTCAAACCAAGGTTTGTTCCTGTAGCTGTAAAGGAACTATAGTAGTTGGTAGGGCTGGTTATTGTTGGGTTAATAATTTGCACTCCGGGGCCTGCTAATATAGAAGCCAACTGAAATGCATTTAATCCTGAAGTTAGGGTAAGCTGAGAAAAGCCCATTGCCGGCAAAAATACTATAGCAAAGAAAAGGTAAATACGCTTCAAGAGATTTTGTTTTTGGTAAGTAAACGTAATCTAGATTTAATGTTCAGCAAATAATATCTAGCCGAATAGGTAAAATCGACCTTTGATCAGGCGAAAAAAATATTTATCGTATTAATGTAATTGTTCCTTGATATTCATGAGGACGATTATTTAATCCTTCACGTAATTTTATGGAATATACATAAACTCCTTCAGGCATTTCGTTTCCATTATTATCTTTTCCATCCCAAAGAGGATTGCTTATTGATTCCTTCATCAATTGCCCCATGCGGTTGTATATTTTAATATCAAATTTGTCGAAATTAAATCCATACATTTCTAATAAATCATTGGTGCCATCATCATTCGGGCTAAATGCTTTCGGAATAAAAAAGGAAAAATCATTTTTAACGGAAACTGTTTTAATAATTGTATCACTGCACAAATAGTTATTGCTTACAATTAATACTATTTCATATTCTCCCGGTACCATAAATGACTGAACAGGGTTCGGTATTATTGATGTTGTTAAAGAATCTCCTAATGTCCAGCTCCAATGATCAATTAACCCTACTGATTTATCCTCAAAATAAACCGGGTTTAACATTATTGTTGGCGTAATTGGTGAATATGAAAAATCAGCTACCGGAGTCGAATAGGCGGTAATGGCATTAATAACGGTATCTGAAGAAGTGCAGCCTTCGGGAGTAGTGATGGATAAAGACACATCGAAAATTCCGGAATCTTTGTAAAGTTCAACAGGAGTTATACTGTTAGAAAGTTCACCATTCCCGAAATCCCAATTGTAAGTTGATCCGGAAATCGTTTGCGAATTATTATTGAAAGTAACTTCTAATGGCATGCAGCCTTTGTCGGGAGAATAACTATAATTAACTACAGGCACAAAGAATGATTGAATCGCTTTAAGAATAGTATCAGCGGTTTTACAACCTTGCGGGCTCGTGATGGTTAACGAGACATCATAAAATCCAGAATCTGTATATAATTCAGTTGGATTAACACTATTGGAAATGCTGCCATTTCCTAAATTCCAATTGTATGTCGATCCCGAAGCAACAGATGCATTGTTTCCAAAAGTTACTGAAAGTGGCATGCAGCCATTGTTAGGTATATATGAAAGATTGATGATTGGATAATCAAAAACAGTTACCGTAACGGAATCTAATTTTGATGGTGTTCCGCAAAAGTCAGAAACAGTTACATAATATGTTGTGGTGATTGTCGGACTAACTACTTGTGTATTGGTAGCGATTCCGTTGCTCCATTGATAAGAATAGTTTCCGTTCCCTCCACCTGCAAGCACTGTTAGAGGTGTTGGTGTTCCACTGCAAATACTGGTAGTGCCAGAGGACGTATTTGTAAGAGTAGGATTAACAGTAACACTATAAGTAAAGCTTGCTGTGCAATTATTAGCGTCAGTTATTGTAACAGTAAAATTTTGAGTTGTAGTAGGGTTCACTGTTGATGTTGAAGTAATCGCACCATTACTCCATAAATAAGAATACGGTGTTTTTCCACCACTAGCAGAGATACTAAGTAGGTACGATTGCCCGATACAAATTGTTGGGTTACTCCCTGCTGTAAGTGTTAACGCAGGAATACTTGTAATACTTCCAGTGTTTACAGTAGTACAACCATTATTATCTGTTACTGTAACGGTAAATGCGCCCGGCGTAAAGCCAGTGCCACTAGCTGTAGTATTACCATTGTTCCATTGATAAGTGTAAGGGCTAATTCCACCACTTGCCGAAACGGTTACTTGTCCATCATTACCTTGACATGAGACTCCAATTGTATTTGTAATCAAAGCATTTAATAGGGTAGGTTGGCTAATTGAATAGCTAGCATTTACAGTACAACCAATAATATCAGTAACAGTTACTGTATACGTTCCCGCTATCAAATTATTAGCGGTTGCTCCTGTTTGTCCGTTGCTCCATAGATAAGAGTATCCAGGATGTCCATTGTTACCAGCCTGAGTTATACTCCCCGAAGCTCCGCCATTACAAAGGGCATCTGATTTAGAAACGAATGAAGAAGATACCGGAGGATTTTGATTCAATGCGAATGTTTTGGTAGCAACACAACCGCTATCGTTTACTTGAACAATGTAATTCCCGTTTAAGGTTTGTGAGATATTATTAACACTCGCAATCTGAGTGTTTGCAGTGAAACCAGCGGGTCCTGTCCAAGAAAATACTGCATTTGCCGAATAATTGCCTATAGCATTTAGTAAAGCGCTATTGCCATCACAAATAGGTAAATTACTTGTAATAGATGGCGTTTTAATAGAGTCGTTAAAATATAAATTAATACTAAAATAAGTTTGCACGATAGGATCATTTGGCATACATCCGTATTCAATGATATAGGACGAAACAAAGCCAGAATCAATAAAATCATTCCACTGTCCTGTTAATGATAAGTGAGCATAATTTTCCATTCCATTATTGCAACCATTTGGTTCATATTGCGCCCAATTAACAAAATAACCAGCTACTGGAGTTCCCGTTCCAAAGCCAGAGGCCCCGCAATTAAAGTTCTGCTGATCAGAAAAGTAACGTCCTGTTCCTCCGTTTTCTAATCCTTCGCATCCTGTAACCCAACGCCATTGTCCTTCAACTGACTCATCCGTAGCCCCAATCCATGTGTTTGAATTAATAAGTTGACTGATGAAATTATTTTCTTGTATGCTAGTTAAAGTGATCAAATAACCTTGCATCCCTAAATAATTTGAAGCAGCAGCTGCGGCTACAGCATCATGCCATGTAATATCGGTTGGCGCTGTAATTTTTTTATAGTAATGGTTGTTACTTGGGTTATAAAGTAATTTACCCAATACATAGAAAATCGTTCGGGGCCCACTTACTGCAGATGCAATTTTAGAACATAAATAAATTGATTCTAATGCTAATTCGTATTGTGCAGTTGTTGCAACCCCCGAAAGAGTTAATACTCCGGTAGCCGAACTCCATGAACCAGTAATGCCGAACATTGGTGTAAAGGACAGTGAGTCTTGACTGGGATTATACCCTGTATATATATAAATATTAACACCATCTAATGTAGTTCCGGTAGCAGCCGTAATTGTAACTGATTGCGCAATCGGTTGACAGCCACTAGCGGCACAAACAATAGAACTAGAAACTACACTTAACTGTGGTCCTTGCGCAAAAGAGAGGTTTGATGTTAGAAGAAAAAAGAGTGCAATTAACAATATCGCTTTTTTCATATGTACAATAGGTTTAAAAAATTAATGGGATCGCTTGAGTTAGTGTGTTACCAAGCATTCGCATGTATTAAAATAAGTAATTTAGTTTTGGGAGTATAAAATTCGGGAAAATTATAATACTAACCAATATTTATAGCCGAACTGTTTAAAAAGCGAGGTGATCTAGGTTAATAGAGACTCCTTATCAATCATTGCCTAAAAAACAATTCGGTTTTGTACCTTTGTGCAAATATTAAAAAACGCAATGAGTACTACTTCAACAGCAAACGATTTTGGCATTCAGGAAATGCTTAAACAATTGGGGATCAAAGATATAAATAATGGTGCTTGTACTGGAGCTGAATGGTTTAATACCACCGGCGAAATGATCGAGTCATTTTCTTCTTCGGATGGTGCCTTAATCGGCAAAGTTCGTCAGGCAACGGCCGATGATTATGAGGTCATTATTTTGAAAGCGCAAGATGCGTTTAAAAAGTGGAGAATGGTTCCTGCTCCTAAACGTGGAGAGGTAGTTCGTCAAATTGGTGATCGTTTACGTGAATATAAAGAGCCTTTAGGGAAGCTTGTTTCTTACGAGATGGGTAAAATTTACCAAGAGGGTTTAGGTGAAGTTCAAGAGATGATCGATATCTGTGATTTCGCAGTGGGCCTTTCTCGTCAGTTGTACGGAGTAACCATGCCAAGTGAGCGCCCGCGCCACCGTATGTTTGAGCAATATCAACCACTTGGAGTTGTTGGTGTTATTTCTGCTTTCAATTTCCCTGTTGCCGTATGGAGCTGGAATGCTATGTTGGCAATGGTTTGTGGTGATGTGGTAGTATGGAAGCCTAGTTCTAAAACTATGTTATGTGCTATTGCAGTTCATGCGATCATCGCTGATGTGTTGAAAGCTAACGATGTTCCGGAAGGTGTTTTAAACCTTGTTGCTGGCGGATCGAAATATGTTGGCGATAATTTCCTTGCCGATAAACGTGTACCGCTAATTTCTGCTACTGGTTCTACTCGTGTAGGAAAGAGAGTTGGTAAAATTGTTGGAGAACGTTTAGGTCGCTCGTTATTAGAATTAGGTGGCAATAATGCTATCATCCTTTCTGAAAAGGCAGATCTTAAAATGGCTATGACAGCAGTGTTGTTCGGTTCAGTAGGAACTGCAGGTCAACGTTGTACGTCTACTCGTCGTTTAATTATTCATGAGTCGATTTATGATTCGTTTAAAGAGAAATTGGTGAGTGCTTATAAACAAATTCGTATAGGCCACCCGTTAGATGCAAAAACATTAGTTGGACCACTAATCGATAAAGGCGCTGTTGCTGATTTTACAAATGCAATTGAAAAAGCGCGTGCTGAAGGCGGAAATGTTTTAGTGGGAGGTAATGTTTTATCGGGTGCAGGTTATGAAAGTGGTTGCTATGTTACTCCTTGTATCATCGAAGCGCAAAATCATTATCATATCGTTCAAGAAGAAACTTTTGCGCCAATTCTTTATATAATGAAGTATAGTACTATCGAAGAGGCTATCGCTATGCAGAATGATGTTCCGCAAGGATTGTCTTCTTCGATCTTCACACGTGATATGTTGGAGGCTGAAGCATTCTTATCGCCTGAAGGTTCTGACTGCGGAATCGCTAACGTGAATATCGGTACTTCAGGTGCTGAAATTGGTGGTGCTTTCGGTGGTGAAAAAGAAACAGGTGGCGGACGTGAATCAGGTTCTGATGCTTGGAAAGTGTATATGCGTCGTCAAACAAATACAGTGAATTATTCTACAGAATTACCTTTGGCGCAAGGAATCAAATTCGACATTTAATAGAACTTTTAAAACCTCGGTTACTTGGTTTTATAATTAATAATACGTTTAAACGGCTCGTCTTCTGATGAGCCGTTTTTATTTTAAGCGTATGTAATTACTTACTCCCAACTACCTAATACTTCTTTGATTATAATTGCAATAATAAAAATTCAGATTGAACGCGAATGAATCGCCTGCAAAATAGCAGGCTTGATAAAAAGGATTTATCCGATTCTCATAAAAATCTTAATGATTTTAAAATGCAAGAACACCTTACAAGTAGAATAATTAAAGCTTACTATACTGTTTACAATAAACTTGGATATGGCTTTCTTGAAAAGGTATATGAAAATGCCTTGGTTCTTGAGCTGCGCAGAAATGGAATATCTTGTAAACCACAACAGCAAGTAAAGGTTTTCTATTGTGATACTCAAGTAGGTTTTTACATGGCTGATATTATTGTTGAGAATTCGATTATAATTGAGATTAAAGCTGCCGAGTCTTTATGCGAACAACATGAATATCAGTTAATAAATTACTTACGTGCCACAGAAATTGAAATCGGCTTATTGCTTAACTTTGGAAAGTCGCCACAGTTTAAAAGGAAAATAGTAACTAATAAAGTGATTGAGACAATTGAAGAGAACCGCGAATAAATCCTCTTTAATCCTCTTTCGCCAACAGGCGAATCCTTTTAGATAGCTTGCTATCGGATTTGTGTTCTATTAAAATAATTACTTCGTTATGCTCAAAATCGATATTCATACTCACATCATCCCCGAACATCTTCCTAATTTCAGAGAGAAATTTGGCTATGGTGGTTTTATTAGTTTAGATCACCATAAGCCCTGCTGCGCACGGATGATGGTCGACGATAAGTTTTTCAGGGAGATACAGGATAATTGTTGGGATCCTCAAACGCGTATTAAAGAATGTAATCATCATCATATCGATGTGCAAGTGCTAAGCACCATTCCTGTAATGTTTAGTTATTGGGCGAAACCGCAAGATGCATTGGATGTTAGCATGTTTTTGAATGATCATATCGCTACTATCGTTAACGCCTATCCGAAAAGATTTGTTGGCTTGGGAACCATCCCTCTTCAACATCCCGATATGGCGATTAAGGAGCTTGAGCGTTGTATGAAAATCGGTTTAAAGGGTGTGCAAATCGGTTCGCATGTGAACGATTGTAATTTAAGCGCTCCTGAATTATTTCCTGTTTTTGAAGCTGCACAAGAATTGAATGCTTCAATCTTTGTTCACCCATGGGATATGATGGCGAAAGATAAAATGTCGAAGTATTGGCTGCCTTGGCTCGTAGGAATGCCTGCCGAATCTTCACTCGCTATTTGTTCAATGATCTTTGGTGGTGTACTTGAACGCCTTCCTAATTTGAAAGTGGCTTTCGCTCATGGTGGAGGTTCTTTTCCGGCTACGATTGGCCGAATTGAACATGGATTTAATGTTCGTCCCGATCTTGTTGCTGTCGATAATAAAGTAAATCCTCGGGAGTATTTAAAGCGTATCTATCTCGATACACTTGTGCACGATCCAATGATGATGGATTACCTCGTTAATTTAATGGGCGCTGATCAATTAGCACTCGGTACCGATTATCCTTTCCCTCTTGGTGAACTAGAACCCGGTAAACTTATCGATTCAATGCCGTACGACCTAAAAATAAAAGAGCGACTCCTTCACGGAACCGCTCTCGAATGGTTGAATATGGAGAAAACTTATTTCTTATAGTTGGAATGATCTTCCAATGTTAAATCCTAAACGAATACCAGCGTTTGTCCAACGGTTGTTCGTATATGGTAAATATTGACTCTCTGCTAAGCCGATCGAATTCGTTAACAATACCTGGAAAATATGTCCGGCAGTTTGTAGTTCTAATCCTATTCCCATGCTGTTGTAATAATTATTTCGGGAATATTTATTGATGCGATATGCATATTCACCCGTTACACCAAATTTCTTGCTGAACTTAAAGCGCATCGCTGTCGATAATCCGTACATGTCGTTTAAGTCAGTAATCACATCTACTTGATTGTAGTGAACAAACCAAGGTGCAATTTCTAACGAGAATTGCTCACCGAATTTTCTAGCAATTATTAATTGATGTACAAAGGACAATCTGCTTTCAAAATGTTCGTATTTGTCGAAACCATTATTATTCTTTTGGGGGTCTTTAAAAGAAGTGCGATATATTCCAGAAAATAAAGAAAGGCTGATTGGCATACTTTCGTCTTTTTTCTGACGCAGTAAACTGTATTTTACATATCCATCAACCATTTTTTGGTGCGATGTGCGTCCTAAGCCAAACATTAAACGGCTATTCGGACTATAATCTAATCCTAAACGAATACTTGCACCACCATCAATTCCGTATGATTCATATGAACCACTATTAATAGGCCCAAAGCGGTGAGAAATAGTGAAATCTAACATCCTATTTCCACTAGTTTCTACTGTTTGGAAGTTTATTACTCTAGTCGACTTAAATGTTTTTGTTACATAAGGACCCGTATCTTCAGCTTCACTTCCCCAATTTTTTGTATTGTCGTCTTGAGCTTGTACAGTTAATAAACATAAAGTACATAATAGGGTAAGGTAATATTTTAGGCTATGCATATACGTTATATTTCTAAGTGTCCTTGGTCAAGCCAATGTTGAATAACTTTGATTTGACAATCACTTAGCTTTCCGCCACCTTTTGGCATTGCATAATTTGCATTCGGATCGTGTGTTATATCTAACATAAATGTTTTATCAGGATTGTCTACTGTAGCTACTACCTCCGCATAATTAGTTAATGGAGTAGTGCAACTGCTATTATGACAACTGCTATTCGATGAACCACAATTTGTACTTATTATTCCCGATACATTTGCATAACGAATCGTGTCGGTAGTTGCAGTATCTGCACATGCCGAATCATTTGTTCCAGGATGTAATTCTTCTACGTTATCGTAATAACATCCGCTTACAGCGAATAACAATATTGCTGCTAGGCTTAAATACTTTAATTTTTTCATGGTAATTGATTAATTATTTTTAGCTCCTTGTTCAATCCAGATATAAAGTAGTTTTATATCTGCTGCGCTTACTTCAGCATATCCTGAAGGAGGCATTGTTTGAGTTGAACGGTTAGTCATTACTCGATATAATTTGCTGCCATGTGCATTGCCAGCTTTTACTCCGCCATATGACATTACAGCATTGTAATTAGTTAATAATCCAACGTGACGTCCTCCGTCTCCATGGCAACCTTCAAAATTACAATTTGCCGATAATATGCGTTGTACATCTGTGCTATATTTTACTTCTGCAACATTCGTTAAATCGGGATCACGTGTGCATGAACTAAAGGTTGCTATTAAACCGGCGAAGGCCAGCGCCCAAACGAATACTTGTTTCATTATATCTGAAATATGATGCAAACCTAGGGTTTTACGTTTAATTTTATATGAATTTACGATGTGAAATGGCTGAATCCGAATTTATTGGTTTTAGCCCCGAAAAGGATGCCCCTGACCGGTAAAAGTGCGGGTTGAACGAAATTCACTTTTCGAAAAGCACCGTGCTCGATTTTTTAAAACAAGATAGCCTATAATCTTTTTCCTTATCGTAACTTTGCATCTTAGATAGATACCATGAGCGACCATCTTCATCACGAGTGCGGAATTGCTATGATCCGCTTGTTGAAGCCTTTACAGTTTTACCAAGATAAATATGGTACTTCACTTTATGGTGTAAATAAGTTGTATCTTCTTATGGAGAAACAACATAACCGCGGGCAAGATGGTGCTGGGGTTGCGTCTATCAAACTCAACGTTGAGCCCGGTAAGCCGTATATCAATCGTTATCGTTCGGTCGAGAAAAATGCGATTCCTCATATTTTCGGTGTCATTAATAGCCCAATTGAGGATTTGCGCAAAAAATTTCCTGAAAAGTCCCAAGATCCTGAATGGTTGAAAGAGCATGCCGATTTTACCGGTGAGTTACTCCTCGGTCACCTTCGTTATGGTACTTACGGCGGAAATAATATTGAAAGTTGTCACCCTTTCCTTCGCGAAAATAATTGGATGACCCGCAACTTGGTTGTTGCTGGTAATTTTAACATGACGAATGTGGAGGAGTTATTTAATAATTTGGTAGCTGTTGGCCAGCATCCTCGCGAGAAGGCCGACACTGTTACTGTAATGGAGAATATCGGTTATAACCTCGATGAGGAGAATGATGAATTATATTATCGCTTTAAAAAGGATGGTTTTACTAAGCAACAAATTAGTCCGCTAATTGCTGCTAACCTCGATATCGCAAAAATTCTTCGTCGCTCTTCTAAACGTTGGGATGGCGGTTATGTGATGGCAGGATTAATAGGTCATGGTGATGCTTTTGTTTTGCGCGATCCTGCTGGCATTCGACCAGCTTGGTACTATGCCGATGATGAAGTAGTAGTGGTAACTTCTGAGCGTCCGCAAATTCAAACGGCGTTTAATGTTCCGATAGATGCTGTTTATGAAATTAAACCAGGTCATGCGATCATTATTAAAAAGGATGGTCGAGTTACTGAGGAAATGATTAAGGAACCTGTCGAGCGTAAGTCATGCTCGTTTGAGAGAATTTATTTTTCGCGTGGTAGTGATGCAGATATTTACAAAGAGCGAAAGGAATTAGGACGACTATTATGTCCCGCTATTCTTGATGCAGTCGATAAAGATCTTCGTCATACTGTTTTGTCATTTATCCCTAATACTGCTGAAGTAGCTTTCTATGGAATGGTGAATGGAATGGAGGAATATCTGCGCGAAGTGAAGAAGAGAAAAATTCTTGCCTTAGGTGTTCATCCCGATGAAGCGAAGTTGGAAGAGATTTTATCAATTAAACCACGTGCCGAAAAAATTGCTATTAAAGATGCGAAGTTGCGCACCTTTATTACTAACGACAGCGATCGTACCGATATGGTGGCACATGTGTATGATATTACTTACGGAACTCTTGAGGCGGGTGTTGATAATTTGGTGGTCATTGATGATTCTATTGTAAGAGGTACTACTTTGCGAAATAGTATCATCCGAATGCTCGATCGGTTAAATCCGAAAAAGATTGTAATCGTTTCTTCTGCGCCGCAAATTCGTTATCCCGATTGCTACGGTATCGATATGGCTAAAATCGGAGATCTTGTTGCGTTTAAAGCGGCTGTTGAATTGCTCGAAGAAAATAATCTTGAACATATCATCGATGAGGTATATGCCGAGTGTAAAGCTTTGCTTGAGAATGACGAACATCCTACCGAAAATGTAGTGAAGAAAATTTATGCTCCGTTTACTTATGAGCAGGTTTCTGCTCGCATCGCTAAAATTGTTACCCCTAAAGAGTGTAATGCAGAAGTGGAAATAATTTTTCAAACAATAGAGGATTTGCATAAAGCTTGTCCGAATAATTCCGGCGACTGGTACTTTAGCGGCGATTACCCCACACCAGGCGGAAATAGAGTAGTATGTAAAGCGTTTACTTATTTTGTGGAAGGAAGTAATGAACGCGCATATTAGATGTAAATTCAAATGAAAAAAGGGACTCATTTTTTAGTCCCTTTTTATTTTACACCTTTGTCTAGTCACTTTATTAAGCACATCTAAAACACTCGTAAGAGAGGCGTGCAAATTTTTCAAAAACGGAGTTTACATAGCGCATATGAGGATTTTGAAAAATCGACTCAACGAAGTATCCGGGGGTTTTAGATGTTCCCATTAATTAAATGCCAATCGGATGCCATGTTGTTTTTATTTCTTGACACGACATAATTCTATACGGTGATGCCGTTTCTTCTTTGCTGTAATCAACAACGCGCTTCACATTTAATGCTGCGTTTATTTGTATCGTTTTTCGTTGCTCTTGATCAACATCTGAATATACAATTGCATTTACATCCATATGTGATGATGCATGTGCAATGAATTCTTTTCTGTAACCGGTGATGATATTAATTACTCCTCCAGGCAGATCTGATGCATGTATTACTTCAGCAAATTCAATAGCTGTTAATGGATGCTTCTCGGCAACTACTAGCGTACACGTATTACCGCCAATTATTACTGGTGTTGCATGACTAATAATTCCGAGTAATGCTTGGTTTTGCGGACAAAAAACATGTACGATGCCTGTTGGTTCTGGATATGAAAAGTTAAAGTGAGAACTTTCAACAGGATTAACCGCACTAAATACTTGAATGTATTTATCACTCCATCCAGCATAATAAATCAATAAATCAATAGCGGCTTCAATTTCTACTTTTGCGTTCGATTCCTTATACCCTTCTTTCATCATGGTATCGATGAATTGCGTCTTTCTTCCTTCTAATGTTTCGGCAATACGGTAAAGTATTTGCGCTTTGTTATAAGCCGAGCGTTTACTCCAATCGTTTTGAGCTTTGCGGTTCGAAACTACTGCATCACGTAAATCTTTGCGTGAACCGCGACAAACATTCGCGATTACATTTCCCGCCGCATCTTTCAATGCATAAAATCTTCCCGACTCAGTGCGAGGGAATTTCCCGTCGATATAAATTTTATATGTTTTCTTTACATCTAATCTTTTGGATGCAGATGCACTTGTATTTTTAATAGCTGTTTTAGTTGCCATGTGTTGCTGTTTTAATTTGCGAAAAAAAGATTAGTACAATTTTAAATAAGGACTTAATCCGTGTAATCCGCCTTCTCTTCCAACGCCACTTTCTTTGTATCCGCCAAAAGGACTGGTTGGATCAAATTTATTATAGGTATTAGCCCAAATAACGCCTGCTCTTAGTTTCGAACTAACTTGAAATGCTTTCGATCCTTTGTCAGTCCATATGCCACCAGAAAGTCCGTAGGGGGTGTTGTTTGCCTTTTCAATTACTTCTTCCACTGTGCGGAAAGTTTGAATCGCTAATACCGGTCCGAAAATTTCTTCTTGTACAATGGTGCTCGATTGTGCAACGTTGGTAAATAATGTTGGGCGAAACCAAAATCCCTTCGATGGAACATCGCAATCGCTTTGCCAGCATTCTCCGCCTTCTTTAATTCCGATTTGTACTAATGATTTAATTTTACGGAGTTGCGCTTTTGAATTGATAGCACCGATATCTGTATTCTTATCGAGCGGATCACCTACTATTAAAGTTTGGATACGGTCTTTTAATTTGCGTATTACTTCTTTGGCAATTCCTTCTTGCACAAACAAACGTGATCCTGCACAACATACATGTCCTTGGTTAAAGAATATGCCGTTTACAATACCTTCTACCGCTTGATCGATAGCTGCATCTTCAAAGATGATGTTAGCCGCTTTACCTCCTAATTCAAGTGTGTATTTTTTATCGGTACCCGCTAATGATTTCTGAATAATCTTTCCTACGTCTGTAGATCCGGTAAATGCAATTTTATCGATGCCTGGATGATTTACTATGGCTGCGCCCGTAGCTCCCGCACCGGTAATAATATTAACTACGCCGGGAGGCAAATCAGCTTCTTGTAAAATCTCGGCTAACTTTAGTGCGGTAAGAGGTGTTGTCTCTGCCGGTTTTAATACAACAGTATTCCCTGCAGCTAAGGCAGGAGCAATTTTCCAAGCCGCCATTAACAATGGAAAGTTCCACGGAATAATTTGTCCGGCAACCCCAACCGGAGCAGTTTTTTTTCCGGGGAAAGCATATTCCAGTTTGTCGGCCCAGCCTGCATTGTAGAAAAAGTGAGCAGCAGCTAAAGGAACATCAATATCGCGACTCTCACGAATTGGTTTTCCTCCGTCAATACTCTCAATAATGGCTAACTCACGCGCTTTTTCTTGCATTATACGCGCAATGCGATAGATGTATTTTCCACGCTCAGCAGCCGAAATTTTTGACCATACTTTTTGTTGCGCCGTACGAGCCGCAGTAACGGCTTTATCAACGTCAGCTGCATTGGCCTCCGCAATAGAAGCTATTTTTTTCTCCGTCGCCGGATTTATTGTGTCGAAATATTTTTTGGATGAAGGAGCAGTAAATTTCCCGTTAATAAATAGATCATACTTCTCTTTCAGTTGAATATGATCTGCCGACTCTGGCGCAGGTGCATATGTCCATTTCGTATCGAATTTCAAATCTTTGGTGGCTGATTTTTTTTTCATTCAAAAATGATTTGTACGAAAATACTGAATTTTTGGGTTGTAAACAAAACAGGCACGGGTTTAAATCCGTGCCTGTTTTAAAGAATTGATTTTTGAAAAAGTGAGCTATTTCACTATCTAATTTTAAACATCTCCCAAGGAGATGTTTAATTGAATTAATAGCACCTCCTTCGGAGGAATTTAGGTAGGTCTTTTACTACCTCACCAAAACTCTACTATCATGATAACTTCCATTAATCAATAAACGAACAATGTAAATTCCTTTTGTAGAATTATCTCCTAATTGTAACTCCTGCGTATAGCTGCCTTCAGTAACATTTACATTCGTGTTGTAAATCATTTGTCCCATGCTATTGATGACTTGCAAAACTGCATCACCATATTCTTCTCCATCATAGGCGAATGTAAATGAACCGTTGTTAGGGTTCGGGAAAATGTTGACCCCTTGCGATAATTCGTTAGCTGTAAACTTTGCTTCACTTTCTGAAAGTGGAGTAGAAGTGCCAGAAGTAATA